>JAAELB010000446.1 GCA_024227155.1 Desulfobulbaceae bacterium | reverse complement strand
TAGGTTGTTCTTGTAAGTGTGTTAGGTTTGAGGGCTGTGGTGCCGGGGTATGGACGCTGGTTCGATGGTGCATTTAGGAGTCTAATTAATTCTCTGGAAACGATATTGGTTAGCGCCTGATGATTTTCCTTGAAACTTGACCATAATCACCCAATAATGTATTACAGAGTTTTATCCACACACATTGTCCACGCAAGAGCAGGATGAAAAGTGTGGCTACACAATATTAACGATTTAAGATACTTTGGGAGCCCTCGGTCGGTCTAAAGTTCGACTCCCGCCGCCTCCACCATTTCAAAGTACAAAGAAGTCCAGTAAAGACCAAAACCCCGAGAGCCAGCAAGGCTTTCGGGGTTTTTCTTTTTCTTTATATGGTTGTAATCGTGCTTATCGAAATGTTGTGTGACATGATTATTGAAAGATCACAATTCCAAGTTTTATCTCCTCAATGGAGGAGACCACTTTTCAAAACTCGTTTCAGGATTTGTGCAAATTAGGAACAGCACTTGACAATAAAAATCTGATTTTTTTATTTTGCGTTACGTCTTTAACTTGAAATAAGAAAAGTGTTAATTCAAAAAGTGAAATAAGAGAATGAAACGAGACCTGCAAGGCCATTACATAACTATTTCGACAGTTGGGGAAAAAGCGGAAGCTTTTGTCCCAGCACCGTTGCCGCCAATACCACCCATTGAGTGGTCATCTGAGCTCAGAGAAAAGTTTGATCAGGCTCTGCTGGCTCTTGGACGTTTTGACAGTGTATCGGTCTTGCTCCCGGAGACATCACTTTTCCTTTATATGTATGTGCGCAAGGAAGCGGTTCTTTCTTCAATGATTGAGGGAACCCAATCATCCTTATTTGATTTGCTGCTGTTTGAATTTGAACATCAGCCGGGCGTGCCACTGGATGATGTTCAGGAAGTGAGTAACTATGTGACGGCACTCAGCCACGCGTTTAATCGGTTGAGTTCAGATTTTCCGCTTTCACTTCGGTTGCTGAAAGAGAGCCATAGTGTGTTGTTGTCGAAGGGGCGGGGCAAAGAATGTGATTCCGGCGAGTTCCGCAGAAGCCAGAACTGGATTGGCGGAAGTCGCCCCGGTACAGCCGCATTTGTTCCACCGCCTCCCGATCATGTTCAGGATTGTATGGGTAAACTTGAGTTGTTTTTGCATGACCTTCCAGAAAAAACCCCGGTTCTGATCAAAGCGGCATTGGCGCACGTTCAGTTTGAAACCATTCACCCTTTTCTTGATGGAAACGGGCGGTTGGGACGTTTGATTATTACTCTGTTGCTCTGCTCCGAGAAGGTTCTTAAGGAACCGATGCTCTATCTAAGTTTGTACTGTAAGACGCATCGTCAACGGTACTATGAGCTGTTGAATGAGGTTCGACAGACTGGTGACTGGGAGTCTTGGCTTGATTTCTTTGCCGATGCCGTCATTTATACAGCAACTCAGGCGGTAGAAACCGCTCAGCAACTGATGAGACTTTCGGCCGAAGATGGGCAACGTATTAACAGGTTGAAACGAATTTCCGGTTCTGCTCACCTCGTTCACAAAGCGATGCTGGAACGTCCAATGGCTTCACCGAACTGGATACAGGAAAAGACACAGCTGTCACCCGCCACCGTCAATGCCTGCTTGCGTGAACTAGAACGAATTGGCATCGTTAAAGAGGTTACTGGACAGAAGCGAAACCGCCTTTATTCCTATGTGGAATATATTCGGATTATGAATGAAGGAACTGAGTTGCCGAGCTGATCATCTGCGGTTTCCCTGTGTTACGTTGGGTATGGCAGAATGAGTCAAACAAGTTAATTTTGATTCATATCGGTTTTTGTCAAAATCATATATAAAAGTAGACGATCTTGCATAGCTCATAGGCATTTTAAGAAGTTTATAAATGACCCAAGAAGGCTATGGCCAGATGGCCAATTTTATCTCGAGTATTTGTAATTTACTGCTGGGCCCATACAAGCGCAATGAGTATCGAAAGGTGATCTTGCCTCTTACGGTCTTACGACGATTTGACTATTTGCTTGCACCAACAAAAGAGGCTGCGCTTGAAAAACATAGAGAAGTAAAACTGAAACCTGACCGTATAGTTCAGGCAGAATTGCAAGGAATCACCAAACATAGATTTTATAATCTGTCGAAAAAGCAATTTGATAAGGATGCTGTTCATTCCTTGCTCGATGACCCAGCCTGTGGAACCGGCGGAATGCTCTCTGTTGCCGAGGGGTATATCCGTAAGTTGAATGCAGATGCGAATCCTAATCTTTACGGTCAGGATTGGAATGATGAGGCCTGGACAGAGAGAGGCAAACGAGACAAGGAACTCCCGATCGAATAACAGTATATACTAAAAAATTAAGAACATTTGTTTGCGGTGATTAAACTGTTATTCACCGCACGAGTTGCGGTTTTCAGTGGCCTTTACTGCAAATATTCGATATAATCACCGCATAATATATGGAGATTATGCATGTGGATTTATGATGAAAAAAATTGGCCAAATTTCATTTGGGACGAAAAAAGCCTTACCTCGTTGCTCGTCGAGGCTCGACACCGGCAAGGACGCTTATTGGGGAAGATGGAGGCGTTAGGTTTCCCGATCAGACTGGAAGCCAACCTGAATATCCTCACAACAGATGTTGTAACCTCATCAGCCATAGAAGGCGAAAGACTTGATACTGATGAAGTTCGATCCTCAATTGCTCGAAGATTAGGTATCCTTCTACAAAACGACAAGCCTGTTGGTCGTGATATTGAAGGTATTGTTGAGGTGATGCTGGATGCAACTCAAAATTTCAACCAGGCTTTGACAGTGGAACGTTTGTTCGACTGGCATGCAGCTTTGTTTCCGACAGGGCGAAGCGGCATGCACCGCATCACCGTTGGTGCCTGGAGGCCACAGGAAACAGGCCCAATGCAGGTTGTGTCTGGCCCAATAGGACATGAAATGGTACATTTTGAGGCACTAATAGCATCTAGGCTTGATGCGGAGATGACGAAGTTTCTCTCGTGGTTTGAAATTGACCTGGCGCTTGACCCTGTGCTTAAAGCGGGTATTGCCCATTTGTGGTTTGTTACTATTCACCCATTTGAAGATGGCAATGGACGGATTGCACGTGTAATTGCGGATATGGCTCTGGCAAGGGCTGATCGAACGTCTAGTCGCTTCTATTCAATGTCCAGACAGATTGAGAAGGAACGTAATGCATATTACACACAGCTTGAGAGACAGCAAAAAGGCAGTCTCGATATTACGTCTTGGCTGTCTTGGTTTTTGAATTGCTTTTCTAATGCTATTGATAATGCTATTGATAATGCAGAAGAAACACTGTCCTCAGTTCTCTTTAAGGCGGAACTGTGGAACCTGGTTAATTCTGCCCCGGTGAATGAACGGCAGCGCTTCATTATTAATCGCATGCTCGACAATTTCAAAGGACACATGACCACATCGAAATATGCCAAGTTAGCCAAATGCTCATCGGACACAGCACTTAGGGATATGCGAGAACTTGTTAACCGCCACATTCTGATTCAAAATCCGGGTGGAGGACGAAGTACAAGTTACCGTCTTATCACAGTGGAGGAACTGGAGCGATCTGGTAATGACGTGGTATAAAAGAGTCCATTTTTTGAGGCAAAATTAAAGCTCATTTACGATGTCTGTACTTAATATCGGAGTCTTCGCTTACCAGCGAGCATTATTTTGCGGAAAATCCGAAGAGTTTGGGCAGATAGCGTAGACTTCGAAAGCCATTCTCGGACAAGCTCCTGCCATTCAATTGTTTTTAATTAAACCTCGGGGTTTGCCCGAGCACCCCCACAATGTTCAACCGTTTCGGCGAGATAAAATATGGTAATAATTCGCCCCATAGGAAAGTCTCAAAAGGGATTGGGAGGATGAAGTTATGAAGGACTGGTAAGCGCTATCACACGTAGGGTTGGATTGAAAATATCAGTTGGCCATCATCAAACCACGTCCTATGGCGTGGCAGGTGAGTTTTTCTAAGAAAAAATAATTTTAATGAGATAACAGATGCAGAATATGAACATTATTCAAACGGTCTTGCGAGGAGGGGTGCTTTCTCTCATTTTTATTGCTCTATACCACTGTTTGCTGACTAGTCTTGCTGTGGTGGACATCGATGTTACTACTGACAACAAAACAATATTTAAAATTTATTATAGCGATTCAACAAGAAGTTGGTCTGAAGATCGGATGGCTGAGGTGCTAATCAAACCTGGGCAAACTCGATATTCCATGCGACTGGCAAATCTTAACAAAATCTCAGAAATACGCATTGATACCTCTGAGAAAATAGCCAATGTTCAGGTCGCCTCTCTTGCTATATCTCAGCCTGGTTTTTCTCCAATAGTTATAAATTCACCTGAACAGTTTCGGAATATTGAGGTGGGTGGCGGAGTGGCTGACTTTTCCTATTCTCAAAATGGATTTTCTGTAAAACCATCGTCGCATGATCCCAATCTGTTCTATCAACTTCCGCCATTGCAGGCTGAAAATATAGCCATAGAACAGTTTATTCGTCTCGTTGCCCTTGTAATCCTGGCTTTTATGATTGTTCTGGCTTCAGGGACGATTTTTACTGACTCACGATTTGTGGTCTATTCAGGTCTTGTGGTGCTGACACTTATCGTAGTAATGGCAAGTTTGAGTAACTATAACAAGCACCCGGATGAAGCAGTGCATGTCAGTGCTGCAAGCTATTATATTGATCACAATGTACCTCCAAAAATTGGAGACCCAGCAGTGGCTCACACCTACAGCATTTATGGATTTTCAAGGCTAAATTCAGGGGAAATTTCTTACTTTTTTGCGGGAAAATTTGCAAAATTATTAAAACCATTACAGGTACCGGACTATATCGTGTTCCGCTATTTTAATGTGACACTGTTTTCTTTTCTCCTCCTGTTTGCTGCGTATAAAAAGCCATTTCGCATCCTTTTTATACCGCTGCTTTTATCACCACAAATCTGGTATATTTTTAGTTATTTCAACTCAGAAGGTTTTGCCTTGGTAGTGATTCTTCTGATCGCTTATCAAATGGTGGTACCCGATTCAGCGTGGAATAGACTTTTGACTCCAGATGGTGCTGATTGTGCCTGGTGGGAAGTCCTCTGTATTATCATACTATTAGGGGTTTTGTTGTTGCTGAAACTTAACTTCTATTTTTTCGGGGTTTATATATTTTTCTATTTTCTCTGGAGACTTTTGTATAAAAAAACAGTGTTCAATATCGCAACCCTTATAAGGGTAAGTATGGTCGCTTTGGCCGGTATTACTATTTTTGCTGGTTTTACAGTTTTTGACAGGTCAATTAATGATTTTAAAAAGAACGAAAAGATCCTGGAAGCTCGTGAAATATATGCTCACGAGCTGTACAAGCCAAGTACTCCCCTTGAAAAAAAATATGCCTATCTACAAATGAAAGATCGAGGTGTCACCCTCAAAAGAATATTTGAACATCACTTGTGGGGGGAAAAAGTCTTTCGCTCCAGCTTTGGAGAGTATGGACATACTACTGTGGCTGCCTCTTACGGTTATTATGATTTTATCCGCAATCTAGCTATTATCGGAATTCTGGTGATTTCATTTTTTACCATCAAAAATGGTGGGTGGGAGGGACTGGCTCTCTTAGCAATAACTGTGGGGAGTGCGGGTCTTCTTGGGGCGGCAACTCTCTATGAAGCATGGACTGGTGATTTTCAGGCTCAGGGGCGACATTTGCTACCGATTGTCGTGATGTTGTCAATGTTTGCCTATGAGATGCGGGAAAAACTGGCAAATCTGCCCTGCGTATTTGTGCTCAGCAGTATGTTCATGGTCGCTCTGTACAGTTTCATCTTCGTCGCACTAGCGGGCATTTCAAAAGTCAATATTGCTATTGGTTAAAGTAGCTGACTACCTATCTTATTAAGCCATGGATATTCAACAAACTAAAGATCAAATAGGCAAAAACGATATTTACAAAACGCTAAAAGATTATTTTGGATTTGATGCTTTTCGTTCCGGGCAGGAAGAAGTCATAACCACACTGTTAAATGGTGAGAGTGGTGCTGCCATCTTTCCCACTGGTAGTGGTAAAAGTCTTTGCTATCAATTGCCCGCCTTGCTGTTGCCTGGGTTGACACTTGTGATTTCGCCACTAATTGCCCTTATGAAAGATCAAATTGACAGCTTAAAGAAACAGGGTATAGCTGCCGAACGACTTGATTCCAGCCTGGATGCTGAGAGCTATCGTAGCGTAATGAACAATGTTCGTACAGGTCAACTTAAAATTCTGTTTGTTGCTCCCGAGCGAATGTCAAACGAACGGTTCTTAAGTATCATTAAAGACCAGCAACTCAGTTTATTGGCGGTAGATGAAGCACATTGCATTTCTGCATGGGGGCATAATTTCCGACCTGATTATTTAAAACTTGCTCGGGCAGCAAAAGAACTTTGTGTGGAGCGAGTGCTTGCCTTAACAGCAACGGCGACCTCTAAAGTTTCTGCGGACATGGCTAAAGCATTTGATATAAAAGATCAAAATGTGATCAATACTGGATTCTATCGGCCGAACCTGGAAATGCGAGTTACTGCATGCAGCGATAAAGAAAGACCAGAATTGCTCATCAAAAGGTTGCGCAACAGACCACCTGGTTCGACAATTATATATGTCAGCTTGCAGCGCGATGCAGAAACAACAGCTGAGTATCTTTCAAAGAATGGATTTAATGCTAGAGCCTATCATGCTGGAATGTCGGCTGAAAAACGTGCAAATGTACAAGATGGGTTCATGGATGGTTCGATCGAAATTATCTGTGCAACAATTGCATTCGGCATGGGAATAGATAAAGCCAACATTCGCTATATTTATCACTATCATTTGCCGAAGGGATTTGAGAGCTACATGCAGGAAACTGGCAGAGCAGGCCGTGATGGAAAGCCCTCTGTTTGCGAACTTTTTGCCTGTGCCGACGACTGTACAACACTTGAAAATTTTGTTTATGGTGACACACCTGATGCCGGGAGTATTGTTGATATGGTGAATGCCATCTTTGAACAGGGTAAAGAAATTGACGTTTCCACTTACGAGCTTTCACGTAAGCACGATATGCGCACGCTTGTTGTGAACACCTTATTGACTCGCTTGGAGCTTATGGAAATTATCCGTTCGGAAGGTTTTTATTATAGCAATATCCGATTGGCCCCGGCTTGTAGCAGCGATGAAATATTGTCACATTACAATGACAACCAAGCTTCCTTTTTGCGTAAGCTGTTTAGTTGTTGCACTATGGCAAAAAAATGGGCCACATTAGATACGGATCAAGCAGTAATTTCTACAGGCCATGCCCGTCCAGTGATTCTTCGAGCTTTGGAGGATCTTGAAAACAAGGGTTTTGTTGAACTTCAACTGGGTGGGTACAGGCAGCGGTTCAGAAGACTTGCTGAAAATGTTAATTGTCAGGATGTCTGTACTCATCTGCAGACGACATTTCTTGAGCATGAGCAGATGGAGATTAGCAGGATTCAAAACATGCTTGACTACGCGCAACATGATGGCTGTTTAACGGGCTATCTTCTTAATTATTTTGGTGAAACCTTGGAGCAATGTGGACATTGTGGAATATGCCTTGGTGACTCACCTGCCAGAGTAAAGAAGCGGAAAAATGAAGAGATAACAAATTTTAATGTCGACAACTTGAGTGCGTTGGTAAAAGAATATTCAAATGCTTTATCACAGCCCCGACAGCAGGCACGTTTTCTATGTGGCCTGAACTCACCAGCGGTTTCAGCGGCCAAATTTTTGCGGGGCAATCCAGTCTTTGGTAGCCTTGCACATGTGCCTTTTGCAAATGTTTTGAAATATTGCAAATCTATACCCGAGCTTGGCAATTGAAGAGGGGCTCAGTGAAACTCGGTAAGAGATTGAAGCAAATTGAATTGATGGTTACATCTGACTACACCCACATCTGGGATTGTTGCTGTGACCACGGCCTATTGGGATCAGCCTTATTGTCTCGATTCGCTGCACCTTGTATTCACTTTGTTGACACTGTTCCTGAGCTTATAGACGAGTTAGAAAAAAAACTCCAGCGCTCTTACCCACGTCCACCGTCAAACTGGCAAGTACACTGCCTCGATGTGGCGGAATTACCAGTAGAACAATATCAAGGAAAAAACTTAGTCATTATCGCAGGAGTTGGAGGTGATTTAGTCACTCAGCTTGTCAATGCTATTCATAAGAACCAGTCCGCCACAAATATCGATTTTCTGTTGTGCCCTGTTCACCACCAATTTACGCTACGCCAGCAGTTAATTCAGCTTAATTTTAGTCTTATTAATGAAGTGTTAGTTGAGGAGAACCAGCGTTTCTATGAGATTCTATTGGTTTCAACACCTACGATGATTAAGGAGAAGCAGCTCAAGATCAACCCTGTAGGTGAGTTAATTTGGCAGGCGAACTCCGCTGAACAATCAAAAATTACTGTCAATTATCTGAACAAAACACTGAACCATTTCCAGAGAATGCAACAGGGCAACAACCCTGAAGTTCAGCACATTATTGATGCGTACCGTTCTGTAAATACCCAACCCCGACAAACATGTACTACTCCAGCTTAAAATAGATTTCTTACCCTCAAATATGCTAGACTGGTTATAAACACAGAAGTTTTCCAATGCACAAACCATGCGTGGCAATAAAAATGAATTACGGCGACCACAACATCCATTAATGAAAAATATCATTCCTCTATTTATCTGTATCTGTATTGCCTTTCTGGTTCTTGTCTTTCGATCTGCTGTCCATGAAGGAGTTGATTACAAGGAAGTCTTGCTGGACAACCATGATTCTGCAGTTCCTGGGGAAAATGAGCTGCAAATACATTTTCACGAGAGAAGGCCTTTCTACGTCAGCTACAAAGGCAAGGTGTATGGTCTTGTTGCTAATCCAATTTCATTGGCGTTGACGGAAACTGGTATGGACTATGTTTGGGTGGAAACTCCAGCCAAGCGACAACTTGATATTATCCGCGAAAATAAATTTAAGGTGTGTGCTGCTGGCTGGTTTAAAACTCCTGAGCGGGAACAATACGCAAAATTCACCTTACCAGTGTACCAGGACAAACCCTTTGTGGCTCTTACACGAGCTTCCAACGGGTTATTGAAAACTGAGGATTCAATTGATCGGGTTTTTAGCGAACACAGGCTTCGACTACTTGTTAAAGGTGGCTACTCCTATGGTACATATCTTGATGCAAAAATAGAAATGCTATCTCCCAGGCAGGTCATTACTACGGCCGAAAATGAAGCAATCTTGAAGATGATTTTAGCCCATCGGGCTGACTATTGTTTTATGACGGAAGAGGAGGCCCACGACCTTCTCGTCTATTCATCACTGAATCGTTTATCTTTTAAAATTGTTCATTTCAAAGATATTCCGGAGAATAATCAAAGATATCTCATTTGTAGTAAGAAGGTAACGGATGAAGAGCTCCACAAGATAAACGGTGCTCTCAATTATGTCTTAAAGGGTTCAACTGCAGAATAATGTATACGCAAAGCAATCGAATCAATTTTATTCCGCTGTTTATTATCCTGATACTGCTCTTTACCGCTTTTGTTTTCTGGTATGAAAAACAGGCAGGAGAAAGGGCGCAGGACGATATTCGTGAACATGCTCATATCATTGCTGATGATCTCTGGAATTATAATTACCAGGGAGCTGCAGAGTATTTAAGACTGGTTGCTGGGACCAGACATTATCAGAGGATTAGTGTTATTAGCCATAATGGTGAGGTTTTTCAGGAGTTTAGCGTTGGTGATCTGTCGACCTTTGAGTCGCTGGGTTTAAAACTAAAGTTAATCCATAAAATTTCACTGGTGTCTCCAATTCAACGTGGAAATTATTTCATTGGCTGGGTGGAAGCTATCTGGATTCCCCAGACGTTTGTTACCCATATCGCTGTGTTTGCATTTCTGGGGATGGGACTTCTTGTTGTTCAGCTCTATCAAAGGGTTCTCCTTCAGAAACGCTTTATGGAAAGAAGGGTTGAGGAACGCACTGCTGATTTATTAAAAGCAAAGACAGAGGCTGAAAAACTGAGCCAGCATTTAACCGTTGTTGGAACGGAGATACAGGCCTTGCTCGACAATTCTCCCGTCGGAATATTTTTTGTAGCCTATAATCGTACCATTAAACGTGTGAATCCAGAAGTTACCAAAATTACAGGTTATACTCAGGATGAACTAGTTGGTCAGACAACAAGGATGCTATACGCTTCAGATGAGATATATACGACACTAGGGAACAAACACTATCCTATCTTACGTAGAGATGGCTATTGCGAGGCGACCTCTGAGATTGTGAGAAAAGACGGCTCGCCATTGACTTGCTATTGGCGGGCGAAGACAATAGTCTCTGAGGATGGGATGGATGGCGTTATCTGGAGTCTTGAAGATATCTCTTTGCGTCTAAAGATGGAAGAAGAGCTGCTTAAAGTAAGAAAACTTGAATCAATTGGGGTTCTTGCTGGTGGTATTGCTCATGATTTCAATAATATTCTGTTAGCGATAGTAGGAAACATTTCCCTTGCAGAAATGATGGCCAAAGAGGATGCCAAACTTACTGAAATATTGGTTTCTGCCAGAAAAGCGTCTCTTCGGGCAAAGGATTTGACCGCCCAGCTTCTCACTTTTTCCGGGGGTGGTGCGCCCATAAAAATAGCAGGCACTCTGCCAGAGTTATTGGAAGAATCGGCTATGTTTGTTCTCTCAGGGAGTAATGTGAAGTGTACTCTGGATTTTTCCGATGATCTTTGGCCTGTACGTATGGACAGGTCGCAGATCAATCAGGTTATCCAAAATTTGGTTGTGAATGCAGATCAGTCAATGGCTGAAGGTGGTGAGATTACAATTTCCTGTGAAAATATTGATAATTCTTCTGGTATTGTATCCGGCCTTTCTGGCAGGCGATATGTTAGTGTAACAGTGCAGGACAGCGGCACTGGCATGCCAAAAGAGATTTTAGATAAAATTTTTGATCCTTATTATTCCACCAAGGAAAAAGATTCCAATAAAGGGAGCGGACTTGGACTTGCAGTTGTTCACTCAATTATTAAAAAACATGATGGATTGGTAATTGTCGAGTCAGCCGCTGGTGAGGGGAGTAGATTCATCATATATTTACCTGCCATAGATGACCAATCAACACCTGTTACAGAGATATAGTGCTTGCTAATGAGCAGGTTTACTTTTCGCGATTGTTCAGGAGCCTTCTCCTGGATCGCCTGCTAAAGAAAATAGACAGGAGTTTCATGGAAAACAGATAGAGAAAAAGGCCAGTGATAGTTCCAATTACAATACTGCCAAGAAGAAGAGGTAGTAATATGTCTTTTCCCATCTGCAAAACGGCAAGGAATTGATCTTTAATATTCCAAAATTCCATCCTGGCCATAGTTCGGCCAATATCTATAAAGAGTCCTGATACTTCAGATAGCGGGGGGCCATCTATAAATTTTAGTCCCAGCCAGTAGTTGAAGGTATAGATTGGGGCTACAGTTACCGGGTTGGTGATCCAGACAGGTACCATTGCGGCTGGTCTGTTAAAGTTGCATAGAGTTGCTGCTATTATGGCAAGAATCAGCTGGACGCCTACTGTCGGGGTAAATGCAATAAATAGTCCGACTCCAAGTCCACCAGCTATAGCGCGTGGCGAGCTGCGAAGTTTGACTACCCAGCGCAATATTGGCCGAAGTCGAATAAGAAGGTTGCGACGGCGTTTTTTCTGAAAAGATTCTTGCATTATCTGTTTAAGGAAGCTGGTTGGAAATTGATTTTGATAATAGCTTTATTCTCCGTCCTTAAATGAATATTTGATGGTGATCAGGGTAACGATTTTCATATAATATAATATAATATAATTGTAACCGTTCACCGCCCCTTTCAAAAGACTGCATAACCAGAGTCCGTAACCGTTCGTCCAGTGCTCCAGGTTCGTTCAAGCTGATCTCCTGGCTATAGTTGGCTATGCCAGGAGGCCTGATCGGACGAAAATGGGGTGCTGGTGAACGGTTACATATAATTTATATCGTTGCTCCTTGATATTATACGTGGTGCTGAGAAAGTTTGCGAGCTCTTAAGGTGTACTCTGGTTTGGGTCTGCTATCCGAACGTTAACCGCACACCGTTAACAGACATCATGATGAAACTCAAGTTAATTCGAGATAATGGCCTCGAGACCACCAAAATTCACGGAACAGAGGGGTGATGGTATCTTTTTAATACCTTATAATGCCGGTGTACGTAGATTGAGTGGTTTGGTTAATGAAATTTACCTGGAACAGTAGTAATATTAAAGTGATACTATTTTTTATGGTGGCGTTTTGTCTCACTTAATGCGATGAGTAAAATCGAGCCTTGTAGATTAATCCCCAACTTCCTGGGGGCAGTATGCCAGAAATCTCTTTGTAATTAATTTATGTATAAATCCCATTATAAATTGAATAAGAAGCCTTTTGAGATGCGGCCTGACACTTCTTTTCTCTGGTTTGGTGAGAGGCAGCTGAAGATCATGTCAGCGGTTCAGAGCGGGGTTCTTGCTGGAAACGGCCTTCATCTTGTGACGGGAGATGCCGGCGTTGGCAAAAGCGCTCTGTTGCAGATTCTAGTGGATGGATTGGATAAGAGCGTGCAGTATGCTGTCATAGATAATCCCGGTTCCGATACCTTATTCTTTTTTAACGCCATTGCCATGGGCTTCGGCTTTGAAAAAGAGATCACCTCCAAGGTCCAGTTTCTTATTGAATTTAGCGATTTTTTAAGAAAATCTGATGATGCTGGCAGCAAAGTAGTGTTGGCCATTGATAATGCCCAGCGGTTGGGGCAGGAGATGCTGGAAGAACTTCGAATGCTTTCAAATATTGAAAAGGACAGCGGTAAACTTCTTAATATTCTTCTGGTGGGGCGTTCAAAATTCACAGCGATACTCTCGCAACCCAGGAACAAGGTAATACGGCAGCGTCTGACCTTTCGGGCAGATATGAAGCATTTTAGCCTGCATGAAACCGGTGAGTATATTCTTCATCGTCTAAAAGCAGCAGGTACAGAACAAAAGATTTTTACTCCTGCTGCACTCCAGTTGATACATAAGTATTCGGGAGGTATCCCCGGTCGTATTAATACTATTTGTGCGAAATTACTTGTTGTTGGAGCAGATGAAAAGCTTGATGAAATTGAGGTTGATGTTGTCAAAGATTGTATTCGTCAAAAAGGGACGGTCGCAAACGATAAAGAACCTGGGGGAAAAATTAAAATTCGACCGGGGGCAACAGAAAACGGTGAGACACTTAGTGGTGAGATTCAGAGAAGGAAAAATGCACGGGTAATAGGTTCTTCTGTGGCTTTAGTGGCTATAAAGAGAGAGAGCTTACGGGTTCTTGGCGTTCTTAAAAACCGCTTTGTTTTCGTTGGTGGTGTTGGTGTTTTGTTGCTTCTCCTTGGTTCGGCTTATTATTTCCTTTCCATTCCTTCGACTTCTGATCAGGTTGCAAGCAAATCAAGACCTGTTATCTCAAAACCTGCAGCCAGTAAAATAATAATACCGGATTTGCCCGAACAACCTGCAAAGAAGTCACTGCTGGTGGCAACTCAACCTGCCCCAGTTGTTCCTGTTAATCCTTCACTGAACAAGGGTACTGAGAACGGGGTGGTGGGTGAGGTAGTTAGAAAGCCCGGCAGTCGTATAATAGTGCGGCAGCTGGTTGTGGTTCAGTAGGATACCCCTTTGCAGTGTGTGAGATTATACAGGGTGTTTTCCAGTAGATTGTAGTTGCTCTTGATGTTGTGGTGTTTTTGTATGTGTCTGCAGCCGTTGTCTCCTAATGTTTGGCGTAATTCCTGTTGAACAATGAGCTTTTCAATATTTTTGGTAAAGAGGTTTGGCTCACTTGCCGGTGAAATGAGACCTGTTTTGTTGTGTACAACGGCCTCTCCTCCTCCCCAGTTGCTATATGCAATCACCGGAGTCCTGCAGGATTGTGCCTCGAGGTAGACCATTCCCAGTGATTCTTCAATGCCCGGGAAGGCAAAGATGTCTGCTGCGCTATAGTATCTGTAAAGTTCATGGCGCGGGATTTTTCCCAGAAAGTGTACTTTTAGCCCGACCGCGGAAGAGGCCTGTTTTTCAAGTTGTCGTCTGTTTTCACCATCTCCTGCAATGATGAGTTGTATTTTTTGTCCCCTCTGTATCAGGTTGATACAGGAATCGATGACGGTTTTGATCCCTTTTGTTTTTACACCCGGTCGCATCATGGCCGCTGTCATTATGATGGTTTCACCCTGGCAATCCAGGTTTTGCTTGATTGTCTCTCTCCACTTGTTCGAAAAGGTGAAGTTTTTGGGGTGAATGCCAGGTGCTATAAAGGTGAGCTTGTCGTCAGGTAGGATCCGTTTGAGGTTTGTGTGGTCCCTTCTTTTGTTGGTGAAAACATGGTTCGCTGTGAGCAGACTCTGTTTATTGAGGTGGAAACCTGGGAGTGTTTTAAGTTTTTTACGTCGTTTAGTTGAATAAATACCCTGAAAAATCGCGTAGGGAATACCGAGTTTTCTACTTGAAGTCGGACCAAGAAGGTCCGGAGCTTTGTAGTAGGAGTGGTAGCTGAGCCAGATGTCAGGTTTTTGTTTAAGGCCTTTTTGTGCAATCCGTCTCTGTTCGCGCAGAAGTTTAAACAGACTGAAAGGCTTATAATATATCCAGCGGCAACGCAGTTTGCTTGCCAGTTCCATGGAATGTCCCAGGGCTTCAAGGTGGAGGTAAAGCTCTGTTCCAGTGATTAAATCCCCGGATGGGTTGCCGTGCCCCAGCGGTTTAAATGGCATGTAGTAAGCAATATTCATAGTCGTTTCTGCTAGGTTCTACTAGTTGAAATGCCGCGGGAAAGATGTTGCACCGATTTAGAAAACCAAATATTCTAATATTTTGCATGTTTTTTATCGTAAAGAGAAGGGTGTTTTTGCATAACAATTGAGTCTTGGGTGATAAATGATACCGGAGAGATTAGATGTTCTCATATATGCCCACGATGGTCGGGGACTTGGTCATGCAAGCCGCAGCATAGGGATTGGACTTGCTCTGAGACGACTGTTCCCAAGGTTGAAGGTGTTGTTTGTTTCAGGATGTCGTTTTTCCCAGGAAATGATTGGCGATGCCCCCCTTGACTGGTTAAAACTCCCTTCCTATAAAACCCAGGTCATCGAAGGTAAATCTGAAGGAATAGCTGGGGAATCGATGTTTTCAGACAGGGAGCTTGGACTGTTGAGATCCGGAGACCTCGCTCATTATGTACAACTCTATAAGCCACGGGTCATTCTGGCTGATCATACTCCACAGGGAAAGCATAAAGAACTCGCTCATGCCATGGCCGTTAATGATACCCTGCCGGAGAGTGAAAAAAGCAGCTGGGTTCTTGGGGTCAGGGGAGTGGTGGGTGGTGTGCCTCAGGCGACATCATCAAAAGCTGCACAGCTTTTTGGTGCATATTATTCTGGTCTGCTTTGGTATGGGGATAGCAATATTCTGGGGAAGGAGCATTGCCAGAAGTTGGGTGAACAGTATGGCGTTTCTCCGGTCGAATGTGGTTATGTCCTGAGACTTGCAGAGTTCTGTCACTTTAACTTTAACCAAGGTTCACCTGTGGAGATCAAGAAATATGCAGGGGTGATCTCCATCCCATGGCTTGGCGAGCACGGTTTAAAATTTGCTGCTACTCTTGCAGCTGCATTAAAAAAAATAGGCCCATCAGCAGGTATTTGGCGAATTTTTATAGATATGGGTGAGAGCCGTGGAGCAGGAAGTAAAGTCATGGCGTTATTTAGGGGAATGAAAAACTGTCAGCTTGAGCTGCCGTCTGGGCAGTACGTGTCAGCACTCCTTCGGGCGAAGACAGCTATAGTTTATGGTGGCTACAACAGTCTTATGGATGTGCTCCATGCCGTGGTACCAGCTCTCGTGGTACTGCGGGAGATGAAAGATGCTGAGCAGCAGATACACCTTCAAAGTTTACAGAAGGTTTTGGGAAAAACAATGTCGGTTGTTTCAGAGTCTGAGGTGACGGTTGAGGAACTGGTCAGTCTGCTGCAGGTGAACCTTGATGGTGCCACTTTACCCCATCATAACATTAAGCTTGATGGGGCGGCGGCAGCGGCTAAATATATCCAGTCAATGTTAGGGAGCGACTAAGATTCAGATTTATCCTCGAAAGGCATTTGCATCCACTTTTCCAAGGAAAATTTTGGTGCAGATCAACACATTTCTTGGTGTGTCCCCCGCCTGAATGCGAAGCAACCCCTCTCGTATTATTATCTTTTTGATGAGTTCCCTGCCGTTAGACAGGTTGTAGTAAATATCGGAATCAAGAATGTCCTTTATGTTTTCAGACTCCACCTGGTCGATGATAAGCTGAACTCCTAGATTGAGGAAAGGATCTTTGATCTGAAAAAGCTCATTTTCCAGGGCAAGCAGTCCCTGTTTTGTGCCAAGCTCCGATAATCTTTTCAGTTGAAGGACCAGGGGGACCAGTGATTCCTGGTCTTCTTGGCTGCATGCCGCTTTTGCAGCTAAAGCTAAATCTCTAATCATATTTATTCTCCGAGTGTCTGGTTGGGCTGGAAATTATTTTTTGAAAGTGATTTGGAAAAGAACAGGATAGCCCAGGAGTATGTAGTTCGTCAACTTGAACTATGGAAAAATGTTATGCTAATGATAATTATTCTTGACAATTGCCATGTTATAAATGTATTTTGTGTTATGGCATATCCAGAGAGTCGCTTTCGCCGGACGCGGGGGGGCATTGATTGAAATGGAGTAGCTCTGGGTGTACACTCCTATCCTGTCTGGTGAAATGGTAAATACCTATTTTGTCAAACAGGAAGTCAAATAAATTATAGTGGTAACTCTTTATGGAATCACACTATCCTTATAGAATATATAGATTTTACCGAGATGGTTTTAAAAAAATGACTGTTGGCAAAATTTTATGGAAAATTATTTTCATAAAGCTAATTGTCATGTTTGCTGTTCTGAAAGTGTTCTTTTTTCCTAACTATTTGAAGACAAATTTTTCAACGGATCAACAAAGGGCCGATCACGTCATTCACCAACTGACAGGTTCGGTAGAAAATAATTAATTACGGAGGATGTTGTGATGGGTGAAATAGATCTGGGCACAGTGAACTGGGCGAGGGCACAGTTCACTTTGACTGTGATGTATCACTGGCTGTTTGTGCCAATAACTTTGGGTTTGTCGTTTTTGTGTGCGTTTTATGAATCAATATATGTGCGCACAGGAAACGAGGAGTGGAAGAAACTAACCAAATTCTGGATGACACTCTTTGGTATCAATTTTGCTATTGGAGTTGCGACCGGGATAATCATGGAGTTCGAGTTTGGTACCAACTGGTCCAATTACTCATGGATGGTTGGTGATATCTTTGGTGCTCCGCTGGCAATTGAAGGTATTTTCGCCTTTTTTCTTGAGGCAACATTCTTTGCCGTGATGTTTTTTGGCTGGGAGCGGACATCAAAACGATTCCATCTTTTTTCCACCTGGATGGTTGCTATCGGTTCAAACATGTCTGCCCTGTGGATTCTCGTAGCAAACGGCTGGATGCAATCTCCGGTAGGAATGGCTTTTAATCCTGAATCTGCACGATTTGAAATGCAGAATATCTGGGAAGTTATCTTTTCCCCGGTAGCTGTTGCTAAATTCACCCATACCACGACCTCAAGCTTTGTCGTTGGTTCATGTTTTGTCATTACCATCTCTTGCTGGTACCTGCTCAAAGGCCGTCATGTTGAAATGGCGAAGAAGTCCATTGCCGTGGCCGCAGTTTTTGGTCTTATTGCGGGAATTGCTACCGCAATCACCGGAGACGAATCCGCTTACGCCAACGGTCGTGTTCAGCCTATGAAGATGGCTGCCTATGAGGGCCTTTTTGAAGGTGCGCAAGGTGCCGACCTGGTTGCTGTCGGTATCCTGAATAGTGGTAAAAAATTAGGGGATGGTCAGGAACCATTTGCATTTGAAATGACTATTCCCAAGGGTCTGTCGATAATGGCCAAACGGGAACTCAATGCTTTTGTGCCGGGCATAAAAGACCTGGTATACGGTAACGAAGCTGAAGGGATTATGCCTGTTGCAGAGAAGATGGAGAAAGGAAAAGCTGCACTGGCAGATCTTGCGGCATTTAAAGCGGCTTCAAAAATAGGAGATCAGGGAGAAAAGGATAGTGCTCTGGCACGGTTTACTGAAAATCAGCCGTATATGGGCTATGGTTTTCTTGACACTCCGGAAGAAGTCGTGCCACCTGTTGCTACAGTATATTACT
Organism: Desulfobulbaceae bacterium; assembly: GCA_024227155.1. GTDB lineage: Bacteria > Desulfobacterota > Desulfobulbia > Desulfobulbales > Desulfocapsaceae > Desulforhopalus_A. The sequence continues at coordinate 3,479 of JAAELB010000446.1, read as the reverse complement.
CTTTTCACTACATGGTCTATGTTGGATCAATGGTAATTCTTTTGATGCTGCTGTTACTTCGATCAACCCTGAAAGATAGCTTGGTAGATCAAAAATGGCTGCAGTACCTGGCGTTCCCATCATTTTTCATAGTTCTTCTGGCATCGGAATTTGGCTGGGTTGTGGCGGAAGTAGGACGTCAGCCCTGGGCTATTCAGGATATGCTCCCGGTGAAGGTTTCAGTAACTAATATCGCCGCGGGCCATGTAGCTACAACATTTTTCATCTTCTTTGTATTGTTCGCGATTCTGTTGATTGCGGAATTAAAGATTATGCTCAAGCAAATTCAAATAGGACCGGAGGGCGCATAAGATGATAGGGAATCTGGACATAACAACACTACAGCAGATCTGGTGGATTATCTGCTCGGTAGTAGGATCCCTCTTTCTTTTCCTTACCTTTGTTCAGGGCGGGCAGACTCTGCTCTGGCAGGTGGCAAAAGAAGAAAAGGAAAAATCACTTGTAATTAATTCCCTTGGTCGTAAATGGGAACTTACTTTTACCACTCTGGTTCTGTTTGGCGGGGCGCTCTTCGCCGCTTTTCCAAAGTTTTATGCAACCAGTTTTGGTGGAGCATATTGGGTGTGGATGCTCATTCTCTTCACCTTTATTGTGCAGGCGGTCAGTTATGAGTATCGTAAGAAGCCAAATAATTTTCTTGGCGAAAAGGTGTATGAAACTTTTCTATATATTAACGGGTCAGTGGGGGTCCTGTTGATTGGGGCTGCCATAGGTACATTTTTTACTGGCTCAAACTTTACTCTCAATGAATATAATAACGTAACATGGACTAGTTCTTTACGAGGGGTTGAGGCAGCTTTTTCTTTCTTTAATCTCTCCATGGGGCTTTTTCTGGTCTTTAATGCCAGATCTCTGGGGGCGATGTATCTGGTGAATAATATAGATTTTGCTGGTGTCCCTGAGCTTGAGGTTCGAACCAGAAAAGCGTGTCTCACAAGTTTTCTCTGTTCCCTGCCATTTTTGCTTTACGTTCTCGTCGCTCTGTTGATCATTGATGGGTATGGAACTGATGCAAATGGCGTTGTGGCAATGGTTGCAAATAAATATCTGGCGAACCTCATGGCAATGCCACTGGTACTTGGTATGTTGGTTGTTGGCCTTCTTCTGGTTATAATAGGTGTTACCCGAACCGCATTTGGAACAGGAACCAGCGGTATCTGGTTTGGTGGTCTAGGTACTGTTCTTGTCGGCCTTGCGATTCTTTTTACTGCGGGCTTCAACGGAACACCATTTTATCCCTCTAAGGTTGATCTGCAGTCGAGTCTCACCATCTATAATGCATCTTCGAGTCACTATACCCTCACTGCGATGACATATGTCGCTTTGATGATCCCCGGTGTACTCGCGTATGTTGCCTATGTGTGGCGTCAGATGGATTCTAGAAAGATTGATATGGCTGATATTAGTGATAAAAAGGCGTACTAGCCATAGAGGCAGAGCCGGTAATGTCCGGTTTTTATTCGGAGGAATGGATTATGATGAATGCAGTATTATTAATAGGCTGGGTAGTGGTGATTGTTGCTTCATATAAAGCTGCAATTGTTGTTCTGGAGAAGAGTGATAACCTCTAACTCCATATTTGAAATGTAGTGAAGTTAAAACCCCCCGTACCAGGATCTTTCCTGCTACGGGGGTTTTGCTTTTTATGGTGTAATGAGTAACCGATGAATTTTACCAGAAATACCAACTTCCCGTAGCCAGGATATAAATACCAAGACCGAGATTAGTCACCGCATGGGCAATAATTACTCCCCAAAGTTTTTTCTGTCGAATAAGCAGAAGACCGTAGAGAACCCCGGCTATAACCCCCACGACTATCCGGTGGTGTTCAGCGCCAAAAAATAGCGCTGTGCCCAAAAAGGAGAACCAGCTGAACGTACCCATGGTGACCAGCCGAAAATCTGGGTTAACCAGGTAACGCATAAGAAAAGAGCGCCAGAAAAGTTCTTCCATAACTGGTACCACCAGGGAAGACCCGAGCAATCGTACAGCAATGAACACCATTGCAGCAGCGGATGAGTTGCCCAGTGCCTGGGGGTTAAATGGTGTGCTTTCTCCAACCTTAAAGAGATAGTTCTCCGGCACAATCCATATGACCAGCACCAACAGGCCACAACAAATAGCGCTCAGCATCTCAGCCCCAGTCAGTTTTGCAGAAAGATCTTCTTTGTACTTAGCTCTCCAGTACCAGAGTAGGGCCCCAACCAGAAAGGTTTTGAGTATGTAAAGATACGGGCTGAGGGCAGGGAAATGTCGTGCTGGTTCAGTCAACAGCAAAAAGAGTACAAAGGGTGCAACGTAGGGTACCCAGGCGATTTTCAGATATTCATTCAGTTTGTTCCTGGGCCTTGTGAAGATATTTACTGACTGGGCTGATTGCAAAATAGCACCTCAAAAAATAAACCAGATAAGTTGAAGGCAGACAAGAGCGTAGATGCCTGCCATGACATCATCCATCATAATGCCGATGCCGCCGTGGATGTGCTTGTCAAACCATGAGACGGGAAAGGGCTTAAGGATATCAAAGAGTCGAAAGAGGAGAAAACCAAGTATCCAGGCGACTGGAGAGGCTGGTGCTGCCATGAGGGTAATGAACATCCCCAGAAATTCATCAATAACAATACAGCCAGCATCAGGGCTATCAAGGATCTTTTCAGCAGAGCCGGAGACAAAAAAACCGAGAATAAAAACCGCGACTAGTACCAAAAGGTAGGTTCCAATCGGCAGGTCTTTGATGAAAAACCAGGGCACAAATGCCGCAAGAGACCCCCAGGTACCAGGGGCTTTGGCTATTTTTCCAACATAGAGGCCGGTGGCAAGAGCCATGATCAGCTGGTTCATTTGTTTCTGTTCCCGTATGTCTGTATTTCCTGGTAAACCTGCTTTAATGGTACGTTATGCAGGATAGCAATTTTACGACATTCTTCATATTCGGGGTAGATGGTGATTGAGTTGGGGGCGCGAACCTGTTTTGCCGTCACATTACCCCATTTAGTGGAAACACTCACCTTCTCTCGCACCAGTGTAGCCCGGTTCTCCTGTCTGAATCTCAGGCCGATAGCAGTAGTTTCTGAAAAAATGATCTCTTTTAATTTTTGTGAATATGGGGCTGTGCTGATAACCTGAAGGGTGAAGCCGGGTCGCCCTTTTTTCATCTGGATTGGATGAAGTGACACATCGAGGGCTCCTGACTGAAAAAGCAGCTCTGAAATATAGGGGAATCCCTCAGGGCTCCAGTCGTCAAGATTGGTCTCGATAATCTCAATTTTTTGACTTTCAACCACCTCTTCGCTGGTACCGATAATGCAACGAAGAAGATTCGGCTGGCCATTTTCAAGGACATGGCTTCCCGCGCCATAGCCACTTGTTTCAATGATCATTGGTGGCAGGGGGCCAAAGCTGTCTGCAAGTACCTTAAT
>JAAELB010000445.1 GCA_024227155.1 Desulfobulbaceae bacterium | reverse complement strand
TTTTGATAACTCTCCCCTGTCTATCTACCAGGAATTTGGTGAAATTCCATTTGATACTCCTGCTGCCGAGCAAACCGGGACGTTCTTTCTTCAAGTGAGCATATAATGGATGGGAATTTTTGCCGTTGACCTCAATTTTAGTAAACACCGGAAAACTTACACCATAGGTGAGACGACAGAATTCCTTTATTTTGGCCTCAGACTCAGGTTCTTGTGCCTTAAATTGGTTGCAGGGAAACCCCAACACAGAACCTGTGGAAAGTACAGCAACGGCCTTCACCATCATTAGCCTGACATCAATTGCCATGGAAAAGGCAACCACTTCTCGGGAATCCCCAACAACAAGACCTCTTCGACGATGACTGGCCTGGTTATGAAGAGCCATATATCACTTATGATTGACAGTTCGTTGTGACTGAACACTATCATCCTGCGAAATTTCAGGCGCACCCCCACAAAATTCTCTTGCCTGAAAACGCTTACAGCATAATGCTAACAGGCGGATACAAACTTCGACACTGTTGCGTCGCGCCCTTGGGTGACTGCGTGCAGTATAACAATACGGGATCACATATAAAAATTTGAATTCGTGTCACGGCTGCCAATGGAGCTATCGTGTCATAATGCAAGTTTTGCTTTACTGTTAGGCTCGCCATTTGGTCTTTTGACCCAAATAGTGAGCCTTCCATTGTTTAATCTACCGTAACCTGAGATTCAAATACACCTGATGCTCCTTCACCATCTGTAACCGTTACCGTTAATTCGAATGTACCTGGGGTGGCATAAATATGGTTCAACTCGAAACTGTTGTCAGCATACAGATTAAGTGGCTGGATTCCAGATTCATCGCCATAATCCACTGTTGCAGTCCATAGAAAATAGGGGACACCCATTAAATTATCAGAGGTATAAGATTTGATTTTACCGTTGTTAGAATAACTCCCTCCCGAAACCAGGCTGAGCTGCTATCAGCGCTGCCACCCGTTAATTTTACGGGTGGTTTCAATAATTTTACTTTCTTTTGTTCCATCAGACGGCTGAACCCATAGTTCAAACCTGGCATTATAAAAGGTATCCCAATCTCCTTCGTAAACAATGATATTGGAGTTATAACGAAACAATGTTTCAGCTTTGGTGGACCAGCCCATGTATTCTGTCGATTTTTGCGTTATTCTATCCTCAGACAATCGTTCACCGGTCTCAACATTAATGACCTTCAAATATACCTTACCGTCAACCCCTGGATTGACCCACGCATATACATTAAAGATACCGCCTTGCATTCCATCTTTGATCTCAATTGTCGGTTTTCCTTCCTTGATTCCGTCCTTTGGCATTAACTCTTTACAGAAACCGGTTCTTTTGATTTCCACTTCCGCTTCCTTAATTTTTTCAAGAAAACCTTTCACCCATTCTAGAGCCGATCTCGTATACAACCGCTTTTCAAGTTCATTTCGTTGCTCTTTAGAGAATCCCTTGGAGGGAAACTGACTTGTAGTTCGTTGTTCAAAGAACTCATAATAAAGGCCTTTTTTTCCGATCACCAAATATGATTCGATTCCCTGATCAGAACTTTCTAACTTCAGCTTGATTTTTCCGGCAGTTGACGTAGCAAATGTTGTTTTACTTCGATTGTATTCATTTGCAAAAGCACCACCACCTTTCTCTGAGAAACGGAACATGTGACGGATCTGCCACCTATACTTTTTATTCACCCAATCTGAACTTGGACTGCCCTGAAAGCCATTAAGACTAATCACCCAATCGTTTCCTGCCCCTCTCCCACAAGTATCATTTTCTTCTTTAACCCTACGATATGCTATAAGATCCTTCCTATCGTAAAACACTTTCCACTCCGGGGAGGCTTTCAAATGCCGAAGCAAAACATTAGCATCTGTTTCTGCCAAATATTTCAGCTCAGGCAGGTCAACCATCACTTTACGATTACTGTCTGTTGACTCTGACACAGGATATTTTGAAGATTTTTTTATATCTTCTTCGGCACTTTTAATTTTCTTATAAACAGTCTTTCTTTCCTGCCATGAATCTTTTTCCTCAGCTATCTTAATCAGGAAGTTGACTGAAGCTTCATCTAACGTGTCGATTACAGGCTGATTCATCATATACAGATCTGACTCACCCTTTTTCGGCAAAACACCTTTTAATTCATTGTTCTTTATAGCATCCCAGATCACTTTTTCTTTAACATGATAAAATGTTAGCGTGTCACCCTCAATAAGGTACCTAATCAATAATCCGCTTTTATCGGATTTATCAGCCGTTCTGTAGATTTCTTTCAATGCACCTTTTGAAGGCAGTTTTCCATCTTTTTCTACAGCCTTCTGTATTTGCTTTAATCTTAATATCGCTGATTTAACAATAAGGAACGAATGAGATCCAATCTTTATTGATTTTGAGCGGTCATCAAGGGGAAATTTATTATTATGAAAATCATTTACTGAACGGCTCTCGACCCTGTAGATATCGTCATCTTTGTGGAAGATCAAATACTTATTCTGTGATGGCTCAGCAATCCCCACTCCCTTCCAATCTCCCTGAAGAGCAGGATCCAACTTCGCCTTTGCCCAATACTGATCTACATCTATAAAAGCAATGCAAGCAGGCAAAACTATACATGAGATAAGCGCAATTGAACGCTTTGCAAAAACATAAAAAGCTCGAAAAAAGTTTTCCATTAATTATCCTGGGATTATAGGGGGCAGCCCCCAAACAAACATTTAACTGAAAAATAAAGCAACTACACTCATCAGACCACGCTTTCCGTGCTACCAGAAAAACATAACCTGTTCCGAATGGCGCTGGATTAAACACATTTAATTCCTGCCACCACAGCCCGGTTAATCGTGTTCTGTCCCTGAATACTCAAAGTGTCCGTTAATTCGGGGGAGCTTCAGACCACGTTCCTCAGACTGTCTAAAAATAAAACGTGGTCCCCTATTATTTTTTTTGGTCCGATCATTTCGTCTTAAAGGAGACTTACCTTGACAGTAGCGGAACACGACTGATAAGATTTTACTATGAATAGACATTCTATACGCAACATCCTGTTGTTCACAATCTTTTTGTTATTGACAGGTTGTGCCGCAATGGTGACCGATTCCTTTATGCGGCCAACCCTGTCAAACCTCCAGCGCCAGACAGACATCGACCTTGTCTGTGAAGGTTCTCCGACTTTACTTTTAATGCTCGACAGTATGCTCGCTTCCGCTCCGGGCGATAAACAACTGTTGCTCACCGCTACCCAATCGTTTAGTGGATACGCCAAGGTTTTAGAGGAATGCGGCAATCCGGAGCGGGCAATTGTCGTCTCCAATAAAGCCAGGATCTACGGTCTTTCCCTGCTTTGGGACCATAAAGATCTGGATAGTATAACCACCCTGCCGCTTACAGAGCTGGAACACCTGCTCAAGAACACTCCTCGCAGTAAGGTCGATCGCCTTTTCTGGGCAGGAAATGGCTGGTTTTCCTGGATCTATCGACAACAGGGTTCTCCGGAATCCATGGCTCAGTTGGTTCGGGTGGAACGAATCATGTTGCGGGTTATTGAACTTGATGAAACCTACCATCATGGCGCTGCCCACCTTTTTCTCGGCGCATATTACGGGGCCAAGCCGAAACTGTTCGGCGGGGATCCTGAAAAGAGTCGGCATCATTTTGAAAAAGCTCTTTCCATCG
>JAAELB010000444.1 GCA_024227155.1 Desulfobulbaceae bacterium | reverse complement strand
GCGTCAAAGCGGTCCTTCTCAAGGCTGATGGAGTTGATCAAAGGCTCGGTTTTAACCATGCCAAAGGCCATTTCCAAGACAGCCGGGTCAGGAGAATCAAGGGCAAGGGGAATAGTGACCACGGGTTGAATCGTGTCGAGCAACCACTTCATGTCCTCGGTTTCATGACCAATTCGCGCCCCTGCATTGACATCAATAAAGGATGATCCTGCTTCCTGTTGCTGTTTTACATCGTCAATTATGTAGTCAGCATCTCTACTTGCCACAGCTTCCTGAACTTTTTTCCTGGAGGTATTAATCCGCTCACCAATTACCTGAAACATTAATTATCTCCTTATTAAGCAGCCAAGGCTTTGGCAAGTTTCGCGGCAGATCCGGCATCTGGAGTAAATCCATCGGCATTGATCTCATCTGCATAGGACTGGGTCACCGGTGCACCACCGATCATGATTTTGACTTTATCACGCAGTCCGGCTTCTGAAATTGCATCGATAGTCTGTTTCATCATCGGCATTGTTGTGGTCAAAAGTGCAGAAAGACAAACGATAGAAGCATTCTTTTCTTTAATCTGATTAACAAATTCTTCCGGTTCTATATCGACACCGATGTTGTGGACATTCATTCCGCCACTTTCCATCATCATGGATACCAGATTTTTGCCAATATCATGGAGATCTCCTTTGACCGTTCCGATTATGACGTTAGCACTCTGCACGCCCTCGTCATCTCCCAACAAGGGTTTTAAGATATCCAGACAAACCGACATGGTCTGGGCTGACATAAGAACCTCAGGAATGAACATGTCTCCATTTTCCAGTCTGGCACCTGGCAAGCGGAGCATGGCTTTACATACCACTTATTTCTCAACCATCTGCCAGCCCGACTATTAAGAGAATTTTTTTGATAAAATTCTTTATTACAATGCGTTGTGATTTTGGCCACATTACCTGTAACCTCTATGGATCGTACTCCGTGGAGGTTACCATTGCGGGACGGCCAGAGTTTAATCTTATTTATCACATTAAAGAGTTTGGCTCTTTTACGGTAAAATCGTTTTTTCACCGGTTTACATACTTTTTCTTCCAACGTTTTTTCCTTCAGCACTGATTCACCTGAACTCTAAAATATATCATGGCGGAGAGCCCGGGAGTCGCACCCGGCTGCATGGATTTAGAGTCCATGTGATCCCATCCGATCCACTCTCCGTATATGTTATCCCGTCTATCGGGGTTAGGCCTTAAAAGCGCAGTTGATTGCTTCGTAATAATGAACTTCAATAATCATGCCATTTTCTAGTCAATCGCTACCCAGGTCACTACACTCTTTTAATTGCTGGTTTGCAGTTAAGAAAGACAATGAGCTGTGTGTTTAGGTAAAGCAGAAAGTGTAACGATTTACATAAGTGTAAAGACGATAGTGGTAAGAGTCACGCTGGGACATGCCATTATTGATGTCTGGCTATCAAGCGCTACAAAAAAGTAAATAATCAAAAATTTATACTACAAAAATGTAATAAAAACCAAAAATATATATTCCATGGAGAAAGTGATACCTTGTCTAATTAATTGATATTATACGAGATATTTATAAAAAATATCATTTGGTACATGTCTTGTAATTGTAGGGATAGATACCGAAGTGTGATCAACAAGATCCTTTTTGTTTTCAAAGAGGGAATAGCAATTAAGAGGAGAAGTATTATGAAGGAAAAAGTGAAGTATCGTAAGTATTGGGGTTTGGCTGCCTTTCTTGCAGCAACTGCAGTAGCAGTGCCAGCCATAGCAGAGGAAGCGAATGTGGCAGATACTGTTATCCATCTGGCGTATTCGATAGATACCTTTTATTTTCTTATGTCGGGTGCTTTGGTCATGTGGATGGCAGCAGGATTTTCCATGCTCGAAGCGGGACTTGTCAGGGGCAAAAATACTGTGGAGATCTTGACCAAGAATGTGTCCCTCTATTCGATAGCCTGTATCATGTACATGGCCGTTGGCTATAATATTATGTACGGTACTGGAGCGAATGGTGTCATTCCCGGTTTGAGTTTCTTTTTGGGGCCGGATCATACAGTTGATGAGGTGTTAAAAAGCGGCGGTGAAACCTACTACTCCTCGTTGTCTGACTTTTTCTTTCAGGTGGTTTTTGTGGCAACCGCCATGTCTATTGTTTCAGGTGCTGTGGCAGAACGGATGAAACTCTGGACATTTCTAACCTTTGCTGTTGTCATGACCGGTTTTATTTATCCGGTACAGGGGTACTGGAAGTGGGGCGGTGGCTTTCTTGATGGTCTTGGCTTTCTAGATTTCGCAGGTTCCGGCGTTGTTCATCTGTGTGGCGCATCTGCGGCACTGGCTGCTGTACTGCTCCTTGGCGCCAGGAAAGGCAAATATGTTAAGGGACAGATTAAAGCTATACCAGGTGCGAATTTACCAATGGCGACATTGGGGACTTTTATCCTCTGGTTGGGGTGGTTCGGGTTCAATGGTGGCTCAGAGTTAAAAATCAGTAATATTGAAGAAGCAAATGCCGTATCAATGATTTTCGTCAATACCAATACCGCTGCTGCCGGTGGTCTTGTGGCTGCACTCCTCCTTTCCAGGGCCTGGTTTGGCAAGGCTGACCTGACAATGGTGCTCAACGGTGCATTGGCTGGTTTGGTTGCGATCACGGCGGAACCTTTAACCCCTACACCGCTGGTGGCAACACTCGTTGGAGTGGTTGGTGGTCTGCTAGTCGTGTTTGCCATCATCTTTATTGATAAAGCAAAGATTGATGACCCGGTTGGTGCTATCTCGGTCCATGGCGTTTGCGGAATATGGGGTCTACTGGCTGTCGCTTTCACTAACCCAGAAGGTTCGCTCATTGCCCAGCTTACAGGTATTGGGGTGATTTTCGCCTGGTGTTTTGGAACAAGCATTATCACCTGGTTTATTCTCAAGACTGTTATGGGTATTCGGGTCAGCGAGGAAGAAGAGTTGGAAGGTGTTGATGTCGCGGAGTGTGGGCTGGCTGCATATCCTGAGTTTACTAAAGAATAATAAGGGGAATCCTCGTGAAGAAAATAGAAGCTATTATCAAGCCGTTTAAGCTTGAGGCGGTGAAAGATGCATTGACCGATCTTGGTATCACCGGCATGACTGTTTCGGAAGTTAAAGGATACGGACGGCAGAAGGGACACAAAGAGATGTACCGTGGCGCCGAATACAATGTTGATTTTAATCCCAAGGTCAAAATTGAACTAGTGCTGGCTGCCGATTTAGTTGATAAAGTTGTCGATGCCATCCGGGATACTGCAAACACTGTAAAGATTGGCGATGGCAAGATCTTTGTCCTGCCGGTGGACGACGTCTTGAGGGTGAGGACAGGAGAAAGGGGAAAAGACGCTATTTAGTGCCTTATAAATTCATTTCTGTCATAAAAACAAGAAATTTTACAGGATGGTGTCTGCCTCAAAAACCTTCCTTCTGCAACAAAACTGCAGAGAGAAGGTTTTTTATGTATCACTCAGGAATGATACATAAAAATACTGGCTTTAATTGTTTTTCGCTTAAGGAAAACAGAGCTTTCCATCTTCAAAACATGACGATTGTCCTTCGCAATTATTCGTACTTTCGGAAATTATTGACAAATTTGCATGCGCCTGCCAAGCTGTAATCATGATGAAAATGCTTGGAAATTTTGTTTTGTTCGTTTGGTCGAAGTTCAAAATCACCTCGAATCTCGCAAGTGCAAGATAATCGCTTTGCCGCGGATGGGTGGATTACATCATCGATACGAGTGGAAGAAAGCGGCCTGAAAATATAAATCGTTATGAGACCATCAAACGATATTTGCTGATCTCTGCCCGGAAACGGTCTCAATCAAAGAGTTCGCCTTGAAATCGTCTGTTTTAAAACCTGACTCTGGAGAATTGTATTCAATCACTGCACAGAGCATGATGTATTACGACATATTTGCCACGTGTTAATTTTTGCGAAGGACACCTATTTACTTTGGCGGCCAACGGCGCAACGAAACCCTGTAGTAGAGTCTGCGCCAAATGTAAAGTCCGGAGGACGATACTCACGATAATACACAATTGCGTACTGTGAATAATCTTTCCATGAACCGCCGCGTACAACGCGGTATTCACCTTCGGCAGGACCCTTCGGGTTATGTTCCGGGCTGCGCCCATAATAACTTTCATCATACCAGTCAACCACCCACTCCTTCACATTGCCGCTCATCTGATACAAACCCAACTCGTTGGGCGGAAAATTTCCTACAAGGACAGGTTTCCCCCAGAAGATATCATCGTTTGTAATAAGCACTCTGTTTTGAGGATTCGTACCATTAAAGTTTACTTCCCTTGAATCAATTAAATCTTTGCCATTACCAAAGTAAACATGCCTACCCCTCTCCCTAGCCGCGTACTCCCACTCTGCTTCTGTGGGAAGACGTTTGCCAGAATCTTCACAATATTCCTTCGCAGCGTCCCAGGAAACTCTCTCCACAGGGCAGGAGGGGCAGTCATTAAATTTGGACGGGTTTTCTCCCATCACCTTTTCATACTGGGTTTGCGTCACCTCGTGTATGTCCATGTAAAAATCATCCAGGCACACCCGGTGGGCTGGTGTTTGGTTTGTGTTTATGTTTTTAGTAGAACGGATACCGCGATCCATCCCCATGCTAAAACAGCCACCAAGCACAAAGGCCATATTTTCCGGGATGGACGATAAAGCTATTTCCCCTACTTTGTTAACTACTTTGGGACTTATGAAAATGTCGGTTTTGCCGCCGCCGTATATTATTTCCCCCGCGCTGTTTTTGGCCAAAATCACAACTTGCCTGCTCGACCCGGCTGGGACTTTGGAGATAATCCCAATAGGATTTTTACAATCCCAAGGTTCGCTGGAGGCAATCTTCAATCCTTCATCGTTGTAAACCACCGCCGAGATGGTCGATATCCCAACTTCAGAGCAATCTATTTTTACGCTCTCCGATTTGCTTTTGCCACTTTGGCTTGTAGTAGTTACAGGGACGGTGTTGTCCAATGATTGGTCAGGTATGTTTATGGAGGCAGCCAGCGATCCAGTTTCTACTTCTATTACGTGGCTTTTCACATATGCGGTTATGAGGCTCAACGGGCTACCTCCATGCGAGGTTAGCAGCAGGCGATCAAACATAAATAAGCCAAAGAGTATCAGCAAAATAAATAGAATGCGTTTGCCCTTTTTCATAAGTTTTCCCCAGGGGTCTTAGCGACCAGTGTTTAAGCCCCAATGATATTGATAAGAAGTCCCTTTTTGGCAGGGAAATGGGCGAAAAGAGTGTCTTGTATACAGCAGGTAGATGGACAGCAACATATGGTATATTTCGCTTTCCGTTGCCTAATGATAACAAGATCGTCTTGATTAACACTTCCTTACTAATTGGGGTTATTTACACAAAACCGCGAAATTTCCCACGACCGCTTCTAAACCATTGGTGTCCGTGCGTTTAGGCGATAAAATTGATTTTGAAAACAGGC
>JAAELB010000443.1 GCA_024227155.1 Desulfobulbaceae bacterium | reverse complement strand
TACAAGTGTCAGGCATGTAGTCAGAAGAATCTAAGCGATAAGATTATCAAGGCTCCCGTTCCTAAGGCCCCTTTGGCACATAGCTTGGGTTCAGCTTCTATCATCGCCCACACCATTCACCAGAAATTCAATCTGAAGGTACCCAATTATCGTCAGGAAGAGGATTGGAACAAGCTTGGCTTGCCAATCAGTCGGAAGGAAATAGCCAACTGGCACATCAAGTCTAGTCAATATTATTTCGAGCCGATTTATAACCTGTTACACGAGAAATTGTTGGAGCAGCCTATTCTCCATGCGGACGAGACCTCCTACAAGGTCTTAGAAAATGATAGCCAGTTGACCTTCTACTGGACCTTCTTGTCTGGGAAGCACGAGAAAAAGGGAATTACGCTCTATCATCATGACAAACGACGGAGTGGCTTGGTTGTGGAGAAATTTCTTGGGGATTATGCGGGCTACGTACATTGTGACATGTGGTCAGCTTATCGTCAATTAGACAAGGCTCAGCTGGTTGGTTGTTGGGCTCACGTCAGACGAAAGTTCTTTGAGGCGACTCCTAAGAAGACCGACAAGACTTCTTTAGGAGCGAAAGGATTAGCCTATTGCGACCGCCTATTTACCTTGGAGAATGACTGGGCTGACTTATCTACTGAGGAACGATTACATAAACGCCAGACAGAGTTAGCCCCTTTGATGGACGAATTCTTTGGCTGGTGTCGCAATCAGGCCGTTTTGCCAGGCTCCAAATTGGGCACTGCAATAGAGTATAGCCTCAAATACGAAACTACCTTCCGAACCGTTCTCTCGGATGGTGACTTAGTCCTGTCCAATAATATAGCTGAGAGGGCAATGAAGACTTTGGTTATGGGCCGTAAAAATTGGTTGTTTTCTCAGAGCTTTGAGGGAGCCAAGTCGACAGCTGTCATTCTGAGTCTTTTAGAAACTGCTAAGCGACATGGACTTGACGCAGAGAAATATATGACTTATCTTCTAGAACACTTACCTAACGAGGAGACGCTCGCAAAAAAAGAGGTGCTGGAGGCTTATTTGCCATGGGACAAAAACATTAAGAGAGCGTGTAAATAGAAAAAGGTTCCAGAGTCGACAGGACTTTGGAGCCTTTTTCAATATACCTTGTTATTGGGCGGTTACTCTGCTTTAATCAGTTACTTTGTTTCAACAAGGTATTCTGTCTCAAATGCTCTTCTCTTTACGATAAATTCTTTTTTAGGAAATCGGATTTATCTTGCAAATTTGTCTCTTCATAAATACGGATTTAACTTACTGGGTCAAAAAGTTTTTTGGGAGGGCAATGGATTGGACCCCCAAGGAAACTACACAACCATTACTTATTTATACGTTGATAATTTATATATTCAAATGCTGCAACGATATGGATTACTCTTTTTAATCCTATTTGTTATTCTGGCGACATTGGTAATGTTTCGATTACTACGTAAGAATGAGTTAGTTACCTTTATCATTTTTATTTCTTTAGGATTGCATGCCTTGATTGACGATTTGATTCTATATCTCTATTTCAACAGTTTTTGGTTTGTTTTCGCTATCTTAATGAATAATAATTATAGACTGTATTCTGATGAAGATGATAGAATTTTTAGTCTTAATAAGAGAATGTTCAAAGGGAAGTTTTAAGCTCTATCAGACAGTGGTGATAATAATAATTTTATAGAATAAAACGAGGAAAAATCTATGATTACAGCATTATTAACAGCAGCAGGCATAGGCTCACGAATGGGGCAGGATATTCCAAAACAGTTTTTACATGTTGATAATAAACCGATTATCGTTTATACGATGGAAGTGTTTCAACGGGATCCCAATATAGATGCGATTGTAGTGGTGACCCTCGAATCGTGGGTTGAAGTATTACGTGTCTATGCAAAACAATTCAACATTACGAAATTGAAGACGATTGTTGTAGGCGGGGAGACTGGCCAAGAATCCATCCAAAATGGTATAAGAGCAATTATTGACTTTGCTGGTGAAGATTCAACGGTCTTAATCCATGATGGAAACCGTCCCTTGGTATCGTCAGAAATCATTGCAAATTCTATTGCAACCTTTAACAAATACGGTTCGGCTGTTGCGGCCATTCCAACTGTTGAAGCGGTATTTTCGAGCCACGATACAGTCATAGCAGAAGAATCACTGCCTCGAGAATTACTGTTTCGGACACAGACACCTCACGTTTATCGAATCACTGACGTAGTCAATGCTCATCGTAAGGCAACCGAAAAAGGAATTAGCAATACTGCAGCAACCTGTGTGCTGATGCATGAATTGGGTGAAAAGGTTTATTTTTCTAAAGGTGCTGAGACCAATTTGAAGATTACGACTGTTGAGGATTTGCTCATTTTTAAAGCCTTGCTGTCAACCAGAAAGGATGAGTTCTTGCGGTGAGAAACTTTAACAAAGCCAGATACTTTTCATCTCTCTTTAAAATAGTGGATTCCAATCTGCTCTCATTTTCAAATAAGTCAGTTTTGATTACTGGAGCAAATGGGCTGATTGGTGGAAGTATTCTTGATTTTTTTATGTATCTTAATCAAGAGTACGCAGCAAATATTCGTATTTCAGTCCTAGTTCGCTCTCAGTTAGTTAAGCATGATTTTTTTGATTATGAGTCTATTCATGTTATTGAGCAGTCCGTAACGGAAAAAGTTGCTTTTGATGGGAAGCTGGACTATATTCTCCATGCGGCCAGTAATGCTCATCCCCAGGCCTATGATCTTTATCCCGTCGAAACAGCTCTTACAACAGTTGTCGGAACCAATCAGATGTTACTTTTGGCAAAAGAAACCAAATCAAAATTGATTTTTGTTTCAAGTTCCGAGGTTTATGGCGAACTGGCTGATGATTTGGACAGTCATAATGAGACAAATTATGGATTTGTTGATATTCTTTCTTCCAGATCCTGCTACTCAGAGAGCAAGCGGATGGCTGAAACATTGATTAGTTCCTATATAAAAGAATACGGTGTTCAAGCAGTTACGGTTCGGCCTGCCTATATTTATGGTTCTCGTTTTAGTGAGTCCAATACAAGAGCGGACGTTGATTTTATTAAAAAATGTCTGAATCAAGAAGAAATTATTATGAAATCGGAAGGGCTGCAACAACGTTCTTATTGTTACGTGCTTGATTGTGTAGCGGCAATTCTACTTGTTGCATTAAAGGGAAACAATGGCGAAGCCTATAATATTTCCTCCGATACAGGAAATGTTCGCTTAGTCGACTTTGCCAATGCCTTGGCAAAAGCTGCAAATGTCAGTCTGTCATTTGATTTATCGGGTGTTAGAGGAGGTTCTCCTATTAAGAATTCCCTTCTTTCCAATAAGAAATTGAAATCTTTGGGCTGGGAGGAAGCTTTCAACCTAGACCAAGGGATTCGAGATACTCTAACGATTTTAAATTAGCCAATCTGATAGACTGGATTTCAAAACTTAACTGTTTTCGTAGCACTTCAACTTGATAAGTAGTAGGAAGTGTTGCTATCTCTATTTACCTTGTGCAGAATAACAATCTCCCTTGACCTTCCCTCTTTTTTAGGCTATAATGCAGGTAAGTATAACCTTTAACGAAGTCCTGTGAGGCTGGCAAGGTAGGTGGTCTGCGGACTCATCAAGTGAGAAGAAGATGGAGTTTTTGTGAGCTCTGCCCTTTCATGAACCTTGCCCTCGGGGGCGGGGTTCTTTTTTGTGGAAAGGAAAAGATTATGACCAGTGGTTGCCATACCAAACAACAGTTTTTGAAAGAGGATTTGACCGTAGTTCATCAGAGGGAG
>JAAELB010000442.1 GCA_024227155.1 Desulfobulbaceae bacterium | reverse complement strand
TATGAGCCCGTTGATTTAATGCCTTTTCGCCCAATCTCTTCGTTAAACCAAAAATTTTATCCTCCGGTAAGCGAGGCACGAGACTCCGAGATATCAACTATATGCCTGTGGTAAAATTTTTTATTTGCCTCGATATTGAACAAAAATGCTATTAAATCAACAGACTCATCTATTTCGGTTTTACAGTTGCCCACTCCTGTCATTTGAGCTATCAACTACAGGTAACCGTTCACCGCCCCCTTCAAAAGGAAGCCCGCAAGTCATTAATCTATTGTATTGAGGAATCTATGCCCACAACCGCCAAACGCCTTTGTAATTTTACCGAATCAGTTATCCGCGAAATGACCCGGATAGCAAGTCAGCATGGTGCCATAAACCTGTCACAGGGATTTCCAGATGCCGATCCTCCGCCACAGGTGATAGAGGCGGCAGTACAGGCCATGCAGCAGGGTCCCCATCAATATGCCGTTACCTGGGGTGCCCCCAATTTCCGTAAAGCTCTTGCTGAAAAACAGGCACAGTGGATGGGACTGGACCTTCATCACGACGAACATGTGGTGGTTACCTGTGGAAGCACGGAAGCTATGATGGTTGCCCTGATGACAGTATGTGATCCGGGCGACAAAGTTATCATTTTTTCTCCTTTTTACGAAAATTATGGGGCAGACACAATTTTAAGCGGGGCGAAACCAATCTTTGTTCCACTTGATCCAACCGATTTTAATTTCGATCCGCTGGTATTGAGAGAAGCCTTCAAACAAAAGCCTAAAGCCCTGATACTCTGCAATCCGTCCAACCCCTGCGGCAAGGTCTTCACCCATGAAGAGCTTACTCTGATAGCCGATCTTGCCAAAGAATTCGATACCTTTGTCATAACTGACGAGGTGTATGAGCATATAGTCTATCCACCCCACACCCACTGTTATATGGCAGGTCTGCCGGAAATGTTTGAACGTACTATTTCATGCAGTTCACTTTCCAAAACATACAATATGACAGGATGGAGACTTGGCTATATCATCGCCTCAGCAAAAATTATCGCCCAGGCTCGTAAGGTTCATGATTTCCTCACCGTAGGTGCAGCCGCCCCACTGCAGGAGGCGGCCACCGTTGCCTTGCAACTGCCACAGAACTATTATAAGGAGATGCAACAAAGCTATATCCGTAAACGTGATCTATTCCTTGGCTATCTTGACAAAGCAAACCTACAATATACTTCCCCCCAAGGGGCATATTATGTGATGGTAGATTGTTCAGGTTTTAATGCCAGGGATGATGTCTCTTTTTGTCATTGGATGGCAAAGGAAATCGGTGTGGCAGCGGTGCCGGGCTCAAGTTTTTTCCATGAACCTGTTAAACACCTTATACGGCTCCACTTTGCCCGTGATGAGGATGTTCTTTGCGCCGCAGGTGAAAAACTGCAGCGCTTGTAAATAAGCATTACCTGCAGGACATTGAGAATTGAAAAGAGCCCTCAATGAGTCTGTTGATTTAATAGCATTTTTGTTCAATATCGAGACAAACAAAAAATTTCACCACAGGCATATAGTTGATATCTCGGAGTCTCGTGCCTCGCTTACCGGAGGATAAAATTTTTGGTTTAACGAAGAGATTGGGCGAAAAGGCATTAAATTAACGGGCTCATCAATAGGAAAATGTTTATAATTTCTGATGTGGTAATCTGATCAAAACATATTACAAGGGCCCCCAATGACAGGTGGAATTTTTGCTGTACTCGATGATATAGCTCTACTGCTAGACGATGCAGCGGTTATGAGCAAAGTGGCTGTGAAAAAAACAGCAGGTATCCTCGGCGATGACCTGGCTGTTAATGCGGAAAAAGCAACAGGTTTTAGAGCGTCCCGGGAATTACCTGTGCTCTGGGCTATCACCAAGGGCTCTTTTCTCAATAAACTTATTATCCTGCCACTTGCGTTCCTACTCAGTGCTTACGCATCGTGGCTGATTGTACCTGTGCTGCTCTTAGGTGGTGCATATCTCAGTTACGAAGGAATTGAAAAAATCTATCACGTCCTTACTGCATCACACCCAACCCCACCTACCGAAATGACAGGTGGAGATAAGGATTTTCCTGCCATAGAAAGAGCGAAAATCAAATCTGCAGTACGCACAGACTTCATTCTCTCTATTGAGATTGTTATGATAGCACTGGGCACTGTCATGGAATATCAACTCATGCTACAGATAGTCGTTGTCAGTTTTGTTGCCCTTATTGCGACTGTAGGGGTCTACGGTGTTGTGGCTCTGATAGTTCGTATGGATGATGTTGGCTTTTATTTGATTTCACGGGCAGAACAGATGCAGGGGGTGGTTTCAAAAATAGTAACCTGGGCGGGGAAGATTCTAGTCGCTAGTTTGCCCAAGGTAATACATGCTCTTGGAATCATCGGCACCTTGGCAATGTTACTTGTAGGAGGCGGAATGTTCACACATAATATAGAATCCCTGCATCTGCTACTCAACTATATGCCTTCCGTCCTTGCAAACCTTTTAGTCGGGAGTTTGGTTGGTGGTTTTCTCTTGCTGTTAAGCCTGGTTGCACAGAAAATTAAGGAGAAAATCTGATTTAACAGCAAGACAGATTCCCCACAGCGGATTCTGTATTTTCAAACTATTTAACCTGAACAGCCTTTTCTGTTTTAACTAAAGTTTGGAGATTTATATGTTTTATGTATACGATCTTGATGGATTGAAATTCAGAGGTTCACTGGAAGAGCTTGATCAATGGGGCAGTGTCGCAAGAAAATCAAAGATTCAGCCACTTAAAGAAGATACAAGTTCCTCTACTTCTTCTGAAGCTCCCGAATCAAGGGCAATTTCGGCATACCAGAAAATCGTATCGAAGGATAACATGGTGGAACCCCTGGTACACACGTATCAAATCATGTCATTTCAGGTCTCCACCATTCATCATGAAACTCCACTTGTAGATGCATGGTGGAAACTAAAAAATAGTACTATTCGTCAACTTGTTGTCACAACAGATCAGAAAAGAGTCGTTGGAATGCTCTCGGATCGAGATATTTTGAAGCGAATTAATGTGGTTGACGATGAAGTACAGGTGGATCAAGAACTGATCGTAGGTGAGGTTATCAGTCAAGAAATAATCACCACAAATTCAACATCAGATATCCGCCGAGTTGCCAGGGTTCTTGCTTTTTATCATATCAACGCACTACCTGTTTTGGATAAGGAAAAACTCGTAGGAATAGTTACCAGAGGAGATATTTTACGTGGATTTGCTGCAAACCCCAAACTTAACCTTTGGGCGTGAAGCAACATATCTTTCTGATAGAACCAGTGTACTTCTTCTGGCCAAAAGGGTTTGTTACCTATAGATAGCAAACCTCTGCTTTAACAAACAACCATTTTAACGGCATCTAACCTCTTTATCTTAGAAGAAAATTAACTGTCACTACCGATAATCCATCTGCATTATCGGTAGTAGACAACAGTTCATTGAGGCTGAGCAGGCAAAGCTACCAAGCGGACACCAAGAGCCGCACACACCTTATTGATTGTGTCAAATCGAGGTTTGGCATTTGGTTTAAGCGCTTTGTACAAGGCTTCCCGGGTTATACCTGTAGATTTTGCAACTTCGCTCATGCCCCGAGCCTTAGCGGCTACCCCCAAAGCGTGGGCCAGTTCGGCAGCATCACCATCTTCAATCACCATGGTGATGTAAGCAGCAATGTCTTCTTCGCTTTTCAGCTGTTGGGCCATATCAAAATCAGGCAAGTCGGCAATGTGTTTTTTCATAATTCAATCCTCCAACGTGGATTCACGCTGTTTGGCCTTGGCAATATCGCTCTTCTGGCTGCCTTTGTCTCCCCCGCCAAGCATGACAATTAAAGTGTCACCTCGCATGGTGTAGTACATTCGCCAGCCTGGACCAAAATGTTCTCTCATTTCAAAAACACCTTCGCTCACTGGTTTTACGTCACCGAGGTTGCCGCGCTGTGCTTTGTCGAGGCGGCGGCTTAGGCGAAGCCGAGTAATGCGGTCCTTCAAGCTATAAGCCATTTATCAAACTTAGATAGTGTTTTTACTGTATACATACACAATACCGTAATCGTTCGATTACACAATGTCAAGCAAGCCCACAAGAGAGAAAGACTAAAAAATCTTGCTAAAAAACTGTAGGCGGTAAGGATTGCTTTTGAACAGACTTGGCTTTCTTTCGATAGAAAGCTTCCTAACTAAATACAGCGTATTTTTTTCACAATTTCTCGTGATGTAAAATATCGATTAAAAAAAATGCAATATCTCGTAAAAACGGGAAATTGCATTTTAAAATCAACATTTTTTCTTATGTGTACTTCAAAACGGAACGTCATCCCCTGTTCCACCACCCATATTACCCATTCCACCGCCACCAAACGGTTCCTGCGGCATTGGCGGTTCCTCAAAGCCTCCACCTCCTCCACCACCCTCAGCAGCACGGGGGGTGAGGTTTTGTACTATATTTGCTACAACCTCGGTGGTGTATTTATCGTTTCCATTCTGATCCTGCCACTTTCTTGTTTGCAAACGGCCTTCCGCATAAATCTTTGAGCCCTTTGAGAGATAATTGCCGCAAAATTCAGCGCTTTGAGCCCATACAATGACCCTGTGCCATTCGGTCTCATCCTGCAAATTACCATCTCTATCTTTCCATTTTCGATTCGTTGCAACGTTCAGTGTCGCAACGGCGGTTCCGCTTGTTGTATAACGCAGCTCTGGATCAGAGCCTAAATTACCAATAAGAATGACTTTATTTACCATAATAATATCCTCTAATTAAACAAATGTATTAATAAATAGACCTTAAGAATGCCAATATACGATACACAATTGAAAGAACAAGTCAAATTTAACGAGTGCCAAAAGAGCAAAAGCATTGCTACTATGCAAATTGAACAGCATCATCAAGCATCTTAGGTAAGCCTCCTTTTTCTTTCGGGGTAAAACCCATTACCTCCTGCCAGATTTCGTCACTTTCCATGCAAAAATAGATACAGGTGTTGTCAGCAGCTTTTTCCTTTAAACTTTTATATATGTGCGAATACATTGCTGTCCTACTTGGTCTGAAATACCGTTGCTTGCCATCTAAGCCCAAAATAAACTCGTTAAAATAGATCCTGGATGATGGAAATCGTAGTGCACCAATTTCTTTTAATTTGGGCAAATACCTTAGCGCGCCAAGGGATATCCAGACAATCGACTCAGCGGGTACAGCTGAATACAATCTCTCTATTGTCTCAACATAAGCATCCTGCCAACCACTATATTCAATTATCGGATCAAAATGAAAGGCTAACTTATATCCCCATTGCGCACACTTCCCTGCAGCCTCCAATCGCTCATCCAGCGTTGCGGATCGTATTTCCTGCTCTTTCATAACAAGAGGACTGTTCAGGGACCAGGCAATAACAGTTTTCCCCCTGTGATCAAGATGTTCTAGATTCTCAATAACACCACTTTTAGTTTTCAACTCCAGGATAGCATTTTCAGATTTAGCTACAAAAGGAACAAGTTGAGAACTCAATTTGGTAATTCTATCAAGGGCAAGCGAATCTGTAAATTCGCCGGTACCGATCCTGTAGAACGGCCCCCCACTTTTGCTAAGCGGTTGTTTCAGCTCAGCAAAGAGTTGCTCTGTATTTACATAATGAATCAACCACGGAGAGTTCAAATACGCCTGGAGGATACAATACACACAGTCGATAGGGCAGTTCGCGCCGGTGTTCAACACCTGATAGTCACAACATTGATACTCCCTTGTGCCGGGGCATGGTTTAAAAAACTGGCCTCTGTTCCTGCAGAG
The DNA here is from genome assembly GCA_024227155.1 of Desulfobulbaceae bacterium. Lineage (GTDB taxonomy): Bacteria > Desulfobacterota > Desulfobulbia > Desulfobulbales > Desulfocapsaceae > Desulforhopalus_A. The sequence continues at coordinate 13,106 of JAAELB010000442.1, read as the reverse complement.
AAAAAGTTGCTTTTTACCCGCACTCAAATTATGCACGTACTCGTCATCAAGATCATTTGGCTTACCTCTGTCCGGGACCACGAACCACGGCAACTGAGCTCTCTCAAGAATCTCCTTGGTATATTCAAGTTCGACACATGATTCTTCAACAAAAATTTCATTTACAAAATACGACGGATCTTTCCAGCTAACCTTCCCCATATATTATTTCTCTAAGCAGCGGATATTTTTCTATAGCCTTTTTTTTATAACGTGGGATCATCGCAAGGTAACGATTGCCCTGCTCTACTTTGCCATGTTTTACACAGCCATTACCGAAAATTGCAGCCTTTGCGATAAGTTCTTTTAACGAAAGGAGATAGTCCTGCTCATTTAAAGACCAGTTATCGAGCAGATTCTTGATACTATTTATTCTCAGTTCGTCCATTCCAAGACGGTAAACATAGGAAACCTGATCATCACGTCCTCCTTCTTTAATAGTGAGTGGTTCGTCTATCAGTAAAAATGGATATATTGAACTCGCCCTCAGCCACAGATCATAGTCTTCACAACAGAGAAAGCTCTCATCGAAATAACCAACTTCCTCAAATAATCTCTTTTTAACCATAACGGTGGACATACCAACCGCACATAACTGTAAACAGTGATCAAAGATATTTCCGTGACGCGGGATATGTTTTTTTTTCTGATTCAGATGCTGTCCCCTTCGAAGCCACCTCTCTCTGGTATGGCTAATGACAAAATCACTGTTTGCAGATAGCTTCGAATACTGTTTTTCAAGTTTGGCTTTCAACCAGTGATCATCTGAATCTAAAAAAGCGATACATTCATTTCGTGCCACTCGAATCCCGCTGTTCCTTGCTGCAGCCGGGCCTTTATTGTTCTGTTGTATCAAAGAAATAGCAATTCGAGCTCTTTTTTTAACTTCCATCACCATCGCAACTGTATCATCGGTAGAGCCATCATCTACAACAATTAACTCGTCACAGTCAATTGATTGTCGAAGGACAGAGTCAATGGCACGATGTAAAAATTCTGCTCTATTGTATGTTGGAATTACAACAGAAACCGGACATGTCACCATAAGGTATGGCCTATTAGCAAATATTAAAAAAAAATTATTACATATGGCATTTTCCTTTGCCTTTACTGTATACTACAACATTAAAAAAAATAATCTCCTTCCCTTCAGGGAAGTTTACTTTTTTGTTATATATACGGCTCTAGAATGACCACTGAAATACTTATTAATGCTACAAGCTACGAGGTGCGTCTAGCGCTTGTGGAAAACGGTAACCTAAGCGAATTCCACATGCAGAGGCCTACAGAAAAAGGCCTTATGGGCAACGTTTACAAGGGGCGCGTGGTGCGCGTCCTGCCCGGAATGCAAGCTGCATTTGTCGATATTGGATTAGATAGAACCGGCTTTCTGTATGTTGACGACGTCTGTGTAAGCTCCAACTCACCTAACTATAATCCCTGTATTACAGACTGTGCCAACACCCATGTTCGCGCCCAGGGACTACACATTGAGGGGCTATTGACAGAGGGGCAGGAAATTCTTGTCCAGGTGAGCAAGGATCCAATCGGAACCAAAGGCGCTCGCCTCACCTGTCACATCACACTTCCATGTAGAAATTTGGTTTTCATTCCGCAAACCGACCATATTGGTATCTCCAGAAAAATTGAAGACGAAGAGGTAAGAAACCGTCTGAAAACTCTTATCGAGGAGATTCGGCCACAAAATTCAGGATTTATTGTTCGCACAGTAGCAAAACATGCCTCCATAGAAGAGCTCGAAGCTGATATGGAATTTCTAATGCTGCTGTGGGATGACATAATAGACAAGGCAGAACTGTTAAAATCTCCATCCCTGATCCATGAAGATCTCGACATAACGCTTCGATCAATACGAGACTTTTTTACCATGGATGTTGACAGCCTGATAATCGATGACCCGGTTGCACACCAGAAACTTCTGACCCATGTAAAAACCTTTGCCCCACAACTTCACCAGAAAATTTCCCTCTACCAGGAATCCACTCCTCTTTTTGAAGCTCATAATATTGAGGTTGAAATTTCAAGGGCTATTGAGAAAAAGGTCTGGCTCAGATCGGGCGGTTACATTATCATCGAATCAACTGAAGCGCTCTCAGTTATTGATGTTAACACAGGACGATACGTAGGAAAAAACGACCTCAACGACACCATTTTCAAAACAAACATGGAGGCGGCCATTGAGATCGCTTTCCAGTTACGCTTGCGAAATATCGGTGGAATTATCATTATTGACTTTATAGACATGGAAAATGATGATCACCGTGAACAACTTTTTGAAACATTCAAAGAGGCTGTTAAAAAAGATAAAAGCAGGAACAATATCTTAAAACTCTCTGAATTCGGCCTTGTTCAGATGACGAGAAAGCGTAACAGCGAAAATCTCCATCAGCTTATGTGCGAACCTTGCCATTACTGTGCTGGCGAAGGAATGATCAAATCCAGGAGAACTATTTGTTACGATATTTTCAGAATGATCAGCCGTAACTCGCAAAAACACTCAGGGAGCACTATCACTTTACGGGTTCATCCGAGAATTTCTGAAATCCTGCAGAACGAGGAGGAAAAGACCAAATATGAGGTGGAAAAAGATATTGGTAAACGCATAGTTGTGGCACCTTCAAAAGATCTTCATATTGAAAAATACGAGATTATCTGGCAGGGATAGCACTATCCAAAAAAAAATATGATAAAAATTCTTTTCAACAACCTCGAAGCAAACACATAAACAGGTTTATAATGCGATTCAAAAATCGAAGAAGCAGTTCAAAGGGTAAGCGATTCATCCTTAGCACCCTTCTCATCCTCCTTGTTGGAGCTGGTGCAGGTGGATTTATTCTTTTCTTTGAAGGTGAAAAACCACTTGCCAGCCTTGATGGTACTGGCGATTTTTTAGGCAACAATGCCACTATTCAATATAGCGTACATGATAATAAAAGTGGAATCCGCTCAATTTACCTCTGGGCAGAGCAGGATGGTAACAAGAAAATCTTACACTCAAAAGAGTATCCAAGAAGCACCTATAAATCACCTGTTGGTCCCCTCGAAGAAATAGAGGAAATTGGTTTTGATATCAAAAAACAAGGGTTCAAGGAAGGCCCACTTACAATCACCCTCGAAGCGACAGATTTTTCCCTCCAGGGCTGGTTCAAAGGTAATAAGGTAACGGTTATCAAAGAAGTATCCGTTGATACAAAACCACCGAAAATTCAAATTCTTCACACTGAAAAGTACATCTCTCCCGGTGGCAGCGGAATTGCCATCTATAAAGTTTCCGACAAAGAGAGCATACATGGAGTTACAGTAAACAGTAAATTCAACCAGGGTTTTCTCCTGGGAGATGGAAGAGACGATACCTTTATCGCATTTTTTGCACTCCCTTACGATACTGCTAAAATTGAGGAGTTGAATATCACCGCAAGGGACAAAGCGCATAATGAGACAATTGTGCCGTTCTCAACAACACTCAAAAAAGCACGGCAAAAAAGAGATATAATTAATGTAAGCGACGGTTTTCTCTCAAGAAAAATACCAGAATTCCAACAGTACTACCCGGAAATGACTGGAGATTTTATTGACAAATACCTGTACGCGAACAGCAGTGTTCGCAAACATAATAACAAACAAATCAGTGAGTTGTGCATCAATAGCTCTCCGGAACGTTTATGGAAGGGTCACTTTACACGAATGGCTGGAAGCGCAAGGGCTGGTTTTGCCGACCACAGAACGTATAAACACAATGGAGAAGTGGTCGATCATCAGGTCCACCTCGGCATGGACATCGCATCCACAAGACGTGCTGAAGTGAAAGCCGCAAATAACGGCAAGGTGGTCTTTGGCGATTATCTGGGGATATATGGAAATATGGTATTGCTCGACCATGGTCAGGGAGTGTTCAGTCTCTACTCCCACTTAAGCCAGATCAACGTTACAGTGGGAGATAGTGTTAAAGGTGGAGGAGTAATTGGCCTTACCGGAACCACAGGAATGGCAGGAGGCGATCATCTTCATTTTTCCATGCTGGTACATGGGACCTTTGTGACACCTAAAGAGTGGTGGGACAAACATTGGATTGATGTGACCATCGACGAACCGATCACCGACTCTAAATTTTAACCTGTGCTCTCCTATAAGCATGCCAGGGAGGAAAAGTATAGAAAATCTTTGAAAAGATATCCGCCCATGGAAAAAGTTTCCATGGGCGGATATCTTTTCGAACCGTTCATGCAAACGGGAAAAACCGGGGGAGGTAAGTACCTTCACGAAATTCATTCAAAAAAAATATAAGCGTAGACTTCGAATGAATTGAGAAGGCACTAATCTTCAAAATCAAAATCGGGATGTCCACAAAGTGCACAGCGCAGAACCATATCGTGCTTGTCAAAAATCCACTCCCATTTTTTTTCCATGATCATGTCCTTCTTCTCTTCTCCACAGGTAATACATACCCATTTATCACCTTCCTCTGTCTCAAACAAATGCATTGATAACCTCGTTTATATGAAAATATTGAACTCAACAATTTTGGCTGACTCACCTGAGCATGGAACCACCACAATCACGCATCACCCTGAAGACTTTCTATACTGCAATACCATTTTTTTTTCAAAACAAGATATCACGAGTACTAAATAATGACCACACATACCAAAATTCCACCACTGTTATACAGTTATCTGGCAACAGAGATGCTAGCACCTTTTTTTGCCAGCTTTCTCATCATGAACTGTGTTTTCTTTCTGGCTAAATTAATTCCGTTTTTAAATTTTGTGCTAGAACTCAATATCGGCTTTGCCGATTTTATCCGGCTTTTTTCGTACCTCTTCCCAAATATTTTCCTCTATTCAATTCCAATGGCAACAATGATGGGAGTAACCATTGGATTCACAAGACTTTCTAACGATTCTGAGATTCTTGCGTTTAAGGCTAGTGGCATCAGTATATATCAAATAATTCCTCCTGTGGTCATTGTTACAACACTCATTGCGCTGTTGACCAGCTACTTTTCCATAAAACTGATTCCTTTAAGTGAAGTTGCCATGAAACAGCTCACCTACCAATTGCTTAAAGAAAAGGTGAATAAAGGAATAAAACCCCATGTTTTTACGGAGGCACTTGGGGATGTTGTTGTTTATGTTGAGCAGATTGACAAAAAGAGCGGTGAATGGACCGATGTTTGGGTTTCTGACATGCGTGGGGTAGAAAACCCCGTCATTACTATGGCTTCAAAGGGTAGTATGAAGAGCAGTATCCAAGACATGAAAGTCTCCATTGTGCTCTACAACGGAAGTTTGCACAGGCCAAGCAGTGAAAATTCACAGATCGTGGAGTTCGACAAATATCAGATAAATATTCCACTGCGTCCCCCTCAGTCAAAAGCGACCAGGGTAAAGCGTAAAAATGTCTTAACCATGCAGGAACTATTAGCCGAGGCAGATCGGATTGAAGAAAACACCGTATCAAAGAGAAAAATATTGATAGAGTTTCATAAACGGCTCGTACTACCCGGCGGATGCCTGTTAATGTCTCTTTTAGGTTTACCGCTCGGACTACAGGCGAGAGCCGGTAAAAAAGCGATTGGCATCCAGGCCGGCCTCGCAATATTTATTCTCTACTACATCCTCTTTACTATGGGTAAGAGTATGGCAGAAGAGGCTGTATTACCGGTAATTATCGCAATGTGGGCGCCCAACAGTCTGTTCTTTATCCTGGCACTCTTTTGGATTTACCGTGTTGCAAATGAGAAACCTTTAATTCCCGGTTTTATTTCAGAGCTCTACCGGAATATCTTGAATACCACCTCAACGTCACTGAAAAAAACATATAAGGTTGCCATTCGAAGGGCTAAAGGATTCCCGGATAGCCTCGGAAACGATGAGGAAACGGTGGCTCTTGGGACGAGAAAACTAATTAGTGGAAACGCAAAAAGCCGTGTTTTCCACGTTCCAGAGTGCGAGTACTATAGTTGCAGAAACTGTACCCTTGAATTTAAAGATGTCCATGTGGCCCAGGAGGCAGGGTTTGAACCGTGTAGATTTTGTCGGCATCTTATGGACCTTTAACGTGTAGCACACGTCTCTGTTTAAACACAATTTAATCAAAGCTTGAAAACCCCGACCAGCCGGTTAGTTGATATATACTCCAGGAGATTTTAATGAAATTACCCTCGTCCCAGGAAATGTTGAATCTGGATAGATCCGCTATTGAGGAATACAAAATTCCAGGCATTGTACTGATGGAAAATGCTGGTTTAGGTACAGTGCTGATGGCCGAAAAGGAACTCGGTTCATGCGAAAATTCCTTTGCCCCCATTTTTGTAGGGCCTGGTAATAATGGAGGGGATGGACTAGTCATTGGCAGACATCTCCATCAACGCGGATGTCAGCCAATATTTTTTATCCTGATCAACCCTGATAAGCTCAAAGGAGATGCTGCGGTTAACCTCGATATCGTAAAAAAATTACGACTACCGTATCATATAGTGGACGATGTCAATCGAGCCGGAACAATACCAATCCTACTTAAACAATTTGAATCTAGAGGCCTCCCCTGTTTTGCTATTTTTGATGCGATTTTTGGTATCGGTTTATGCCGTGAGGTTACTGACCATTTTGCAGACACCATCAACTACATAAATTCTCCCGCATTAAAGGGTAAGTCGCCTGTTATTTCAGTAGACACCCCTTCGGGGATGGACGCTGATACAGGTGAGATCTTAGGAGCGTGTGTAAGGGCCGACTACACCGCTACATATTGCTGTGCCAAACCTGGCCACTATATACACGGCAGTGCCTCCTGGACCGGAAAACTCGATGTTGTAGATATAGGCATTCCCCCTGAAGCCATTCATAACGCTTCAATCTCCACTGAGCTATCCACCTCCAAAAATGTCAAAAACCTGTCTCTACTCCTAAGACGTAAAAAAGCCTCCCATAAGGGCAGTCACGGCCACCTCCTTCTTTTAGGTGGAACAACAGGAAAAACCGGAGCTGCAATCCTTGCTGCAAGGGGAGCCTTACGAAGCGGCGCAGGCCTGGTAACCCTGGCCACTCCAATGACGCTGAACCCAGTATTTGAAACGACCCTTCCGGAGGTGATGACGCTCCCACTACAAGCTAGCACCGGGGGCAACCTTTCTGAAAAAGATTGGCCTGCAATCGAAGATATTCTTCCCAACATCAATGGAATTGTAGTTGGCCCTGGACTTGGCCAGGATCCATCAACTGCAAAAATTGTTCTAAAGATATTTCACGAGATAGCCTGCCCCGTTGTCTTTGACGCCGATGCCCTTAATATTCTTGCCTGTCATCGAGATCAATTACAGGAGCCTGGGGGGGTGAGAATTTACACCCCCCATCCAGGAGAATTGAGCAGATTACTCGATCTTACCACAGAGCAAATTGAACACGACCGGCTTGAAGCCGCAAACCTTGGTATCGAACTCTTTACCAATAAGAGACATGAGTCAATTTTGATCCTAAAGGGTGTCGGCACCATCACAACAAATGGTCGACAAAAGCGTTTCATAAATACTACCGGCAATCCGGGAATGGCCGCTGGCGGTATGGGAGACGTATTGAGTGGAGTAATTGGAGCTTTGATCTGTCAGGGACTCAAACCGATGAATGCAGCTGTCGTAGGTGTTTATCTCCATGGCGCCGCGGCAGACATCCTCTATAAGCAATCAGGTCCTGGTTTTTATGCGACTGATGTGGCAGACATGATCCCGGTGGCACGTCAGAATCTACTCTTTCCAAAATTGATCACCAGACAATAGGATCAAGTCCATTTTCCTGCAAATACTCGTTACACTTAACAAAGAGTCCGGACCCGAGAAAACCGCGGTGGGCTGAGAGGGGCGATGGATGGCTGGTGGCTAGAATCAGATGCTTGCTGTTATCAATGAGTGCGGTTTTCTTCTGGGCAAAACCACCCCATAACATGAACACCACATTACGTTTTTTGCCTGAGATCGTCTCAATTATATTATCGGTAAGGATATGCCAGCCAAGTTTTGCATGGGAGTTTGGTTTTTTCTTTAGCACCGTCAGGCTGGCATTGAGAAGCAAGACACCCTGCTCTGCCCACCTTGTCAAATCAGTATCACTACTTATTTGCTCTCCCCCATACAAACTGTTATTCACTTCCTGTAATATATTTCTTAGAGATGGCGGAACGGGAATCCCATTTCTGACAGAAAAACACAACCCGTGTGCCTCAGGCCCCTTCCCAGGATGTTCATTAAAGTAAGGATCCTGCCCTATTATTACTACCCTCACAGCACCGAGGCTAGTTTGACGCATCGCAGCAAACACATACTCCCGAAGTGGGAAAACACGGCTACCCGCTACAACATTGTCATAGGCTTTAGACAAGAGTTCCTTATGAAATCCCTTCTTCATCAGGGGTACATTCTCTTCCCAGAGTTCTGGGAATTTCTCGTCCTCAGTGTGCGGTTGCTTATCCATATTTGTAGAATTGCTAGCTGCTATTAATACTTTGCATCAAGATGATTTTTCTCTATTGCCTCAATCACCTGTTTTGTGGAGCTGCGTTTTAAATATTTTAATTTTTCCGTGATGGACTTGCCCAGGTTTTTACTGTAGCATTCTTCGGCCGCGAGCACCTCAAGTAAACCACCGTTTTTCATTAAGATTGCTACACCTTTCTCGCCTTCATCCTCATCCCCTGAAAGGATAACAGCAGAGGCTCTCTTTTTAAAAATGGTGCTCACCGAGGCTAAAATAACATCAACTGCCCCGCCTTTAAGTGTTCCTATCGCTACTTTTTGTAAAGTGAGCTGCGTTGAAAAAGGTTTAATGGACATACAATCAGCACCAGAGACAATATAGCAATTACCAGCCTCAATATTGGTTCCTTCACAGGCCCGTATTACTTTCATTGATGAAATTGAATCAAGATATTCCGCGAAGCTATTGATATGGTCAGTTTCACCATTTATCAGAGCAATGATTGTGCCACCAATATCAGCCTGTAAATATGGTACAATTTCAAGAAGATTGAAATATGCTCCATTACCACCGGCTAGAACTGTTACAAAGTTATTGCGACGATACTGTGCCTGGGAGGTGATACCTAGATCAATAATATCCCCACAATTTGTGCATTTAAAATTGTATACCGGCTGAGCGCGTTCAATGACAACAGCTTGCCTGTTTCCGCACTCTTCACAAAAGATAACTCGCTCTTCCGGTTCTACCTCCGGCTCAAGAACTTTGGTCACTGTTGGAATTGGTTCTCTTGCCTTGACTATCATCTTTGCAGCCCTGTCCACCTTGTCGGCAATAAGACCACGCTGGGTTGCAAGGTTGTTTTTTTGAAAAATAAAGTCCTTACATAAAAAGTCCACAGCTCCATTTTTCAAGGTATCAAAGCACCTGGCCGTACCCTCTTCGCTGAGACTTGAAAACATAATGGTGGGTGTCGGCCTATGAATCATAAGATGCTGCAGAGCTGTCATACCATCCATCAGCGGCATCTCCATATCAAGGAGAATGACATCAGGTGACAGTTTAAGAATCAGGTCTAATGCCTCGATACCGTTTTGCGCCTCACCTGCAATTTTTATATGATCACAATCGTTGAGAATATCACCGAGAAAACGCCGAAACACCAGCGAATCATCGACAATTAACACCTTAATTATTTCTTGAGGTTCACTCTTTTCAGCCGAATTCATTATTAATTATAAACTCCTCAGTTGCCCATGTGGTCTGTTGACCCTTACTGATACAGGTTATGTGCTCTAATATATGCAATAACATCAGAATGCAGACCAAAGTCTGGCATTCTTACGGGTACGTTTTCATCAAACGGAACAGCCTTGATACCACTGGAGCTGATATGTGGCGGTACGGTGTTCAACACCTGTATATGTTTTCTGTTTCCCCGCCCCCGCCAGCCATTGTTAATACGTTCATAACCAAGCTCGGAAATCATTTCCTCAAGAACATGCTGATCATAGCCGATCCTTGGTGAAACTATAATATTAACGATGTTTAAAATTTTTTCAAAGTCTTTCCACGTGCGAATATCAAGAAACGCATCCGCACCGACAATGAAAAACAGAGTCTGCCCTTTGTGGACTTCTGTCATTAACGCTCGGAGGGTATCAATGGTATAAGATGGCTTGGGTAGTTTTCCCTCTATACCACTGCTTTGAAAATGCTGTTTTCCTGCTGAGGCTAGATTAAGCATTGCCAACCGGTGCTTCAATGAAGTTATTTCTCCATTTTTATGGGGAGGACTGGCACAGGGGATAAAAATTACCCGGTTAAGCTCAGCCTCAACAAAAGCAGCCTCCGCAACTTTAAAATGTCCAAGATGAACCGGATCAAAGGTCCCTCCGTACAACCCTATTCGTCCCTCTGTCACACCCTTACCTGCCCCTGACCGTAGACGACAAATTTCCTTGTGGTTAACTCTTCAAGGCCCATTGGCCCATAGGCATGTAATTTTGTAGTGCTAATACCTATCTCTGCACCCAGACCCAGTTGAGCTCCATCATTAAAACGGGTTGAAGCATTTACCATAACAGCAGAAGCATCTATCTCCGTTATGAACCTCTGGGCAGTTGAGTAATTCTCGGTAATTATACATTCGGTATGGAGAGAACCATGTTGTTGAATGTATTTTTTTGCCTCTGTAAAGTCTTTAACAATCTTCATGCAAAGAATCAGATCTAAAAACTCGCTTCCCCAATCTTCATTATCAGCAGGAGTTATACGTTCATCCAGTGCCACCGCCTGGGGGCAACCTCGTACTTCCACACCATTCTCAGCCAATTGTGCCATCAATCTCTGCACAAACTGGCTGGCTACAGTTTCATCGATCAAAACACCCTCAAGAGCATTACAGACACCTGGACGATGGGTTTTACCATTTATTATGATAGGAAGTGCTTTTTCGAGGTCTGCATCTTTATCAACATAAATATGGCATACCCCCTTGTAGTGTTTAAGCACAGGGATTTTTGAATTTTGCACAACAAAACGAATCAACCCCTCACCGCCCCTTGGAATAACCAGATCTATCTGTTCTTCAAGTGCCAACAGATATTTCACGGCCTCCCTATCGGTTACCGGAATAACCTGAACAACATCTTTATCGATATTATGTAGAGTAAGGGCTTTTTGCAAAAGCGTTGCCAGGGCAAGATTAGAAAATATTGCTTCAGAGCCACCGCGTAAAATAATGCCATTTCCAGCCTTTAAACAAAGAGCAGCAGCATCTACAGTGACATTAGGCCTTGATTCGTAAATCATTGCAATAACGCCTATGGGGACACGCATTCGACCAACCTGCAGCCCGTTTGGCCTTCGGCTAAAATCTTCAATTGCACCTACAGGGTCGGAGAGGTTGATAAGTTCAGTAAGCCCAGCCACCATTGAATCAACAACACCATCAGACAACTCCAATCGGTCAAGCATTGCCGGACTTAATCCTTTTTCTCTACCAGCCTCCAGATCTTTTCTATTTTCAACTTGAATATAGTTTTTCTCAGCAACTAAAAGCTCAGCCACCGTTTTCAGCACATCGTTTTTCTTTTCAGTAGAAAGTGAAAGCAGATCAGTGGACGCAGCTTTAGTTCGTTCAGCAAGTTCTACAATGGTTCGTTCAAGTGTCATTTCCATCCCCTTTTTCGCTCAAGTCTTTTCCCACAATTATAAAACAACCATATTATCCCGGTGTATCACTTCCTCAATATCTCTAAAGCCTGCAATTTTTTCAATTTGACTTGTTCGTAACCCTTTAATTTTACTAACAGTTCCGCTACTAAAATTTGACAACCCCACCGCCAGCGAATGGTCTTGACCATCAAGACAACGCACGGAATCGCCCTCTTTAAAGTCACCCCTCACTTCCACTATCCCTGAAGGCAGCAAAGATTTACCCCTACCACAGATCGCTGCACAGGCACCTTCATCAAGAACAAGAGCGCCTTTTGGTTTGAGAACATAAGCGATCCATCTTTTCCGGCTCTGCATCTTCTCTTTGTGTGGCAGGAAGAATGTACCAACCATCTCCCCGGAAAACAGATGTTTAAGAATATCCATCCGTCGCCCGGGACCAATAAATGAACTTCCCCCACCCATGGAAACCATCTTGGCTGCACTGATCTTGGATTGCATTCCACCGGTCCCGAGAGCGCTTTTACTATTGCCAGCCATGGCTTCAATATCAGCCGTCACCTCTCTGACGGTATAAATAGGTTTAGCATCGGGATCAGTTAGAGGGTTACTTTCATAGAGAGCGTCCACATCAGTAAGACAGATAAACATATCTGCTTCTATGAGATTGGCGACCAGCGCCCCGAGGTTGTCATTATCGCTGAACTTCAACTCCTTCGTAGAAACGGTATCGTTTTCATTAATAACAGGAATAACACCAAATTTAAAAAGAGTGAGGATTGTATTGCGAACATTAAGATATCTTTTACGGTGGGCGAGATCAGAGTGAGTAAGCAAAATTTGGGCAATGTTTTTATCATAATGGCCAAAGGCTTCATCATAATCATGCATCAACTGGGACTGACCAATGGCTGCCAGGGCTTGCTTCTGTTTAATTGAGAGTTCAACTGTGTCTGAGAGCCGTATTTTTCTCTTCCCAGCTGCAACCGCCCCGGATGAGACCAAAATAACTTCCCTGCCGCTATTATGTAAAAAGGCAATCTCACGGGCTAAATTATCCACAACCTCATCGTTCAACCCGCTTTCATGGGTTAAAATGGCACTGCCAACTTTAATTACAACCCGTTTTGCTTTATCAAAGAGAGTCTGGCGGTAGTAGAGGCCTTCCTCGTGGTCCATTTCAGGTGTCATAAGTGATCAATATTTGAAATTGCTGTTAAGGAACGTACACCTAATAATATGAACATCTTACTTGCCCTTTATTCCACCTACTACACTTAAAAAAATCTTTGTATATCAATAATATGAAAAGTTTTTTTAAGTACAGGATGCGAAAAAATTTCGGCGTAATATGTCCATGTTATTTAGCTCCCATTCCTTAGTGGAGTTGTGTTTTTT
>JAAELB010000441.1 GCA_024227155.1 Desulfobulbaceae bacterium | reverse complement strand
TGTGTGTGTGTGTTCCTCTGCACAACATAGTTGCAATGTATAACACATACTTGTAATGTATGTCATTTATCACAATATGCCATATTAGTGATAGCTGTGAATGCATAGTGTGACTTGGTTTAAACAGTATTTATTTTTCAACAATTACCATACAGTATTTCTAAAATAATGGTTCTTGTTACAATAAATGACAGTAAATCATTAGGGTTGTGCAAACAATACAAAAATAATATCAATATATGGTTTAAGCTATGCAATGAGGTACTAAAATTCAAATCTTTTAGTTTTTTCTATATACAGTGCAACAATGTTAAATATTTTGTGGTCTGCCTCTTCTACCCCTGTTCCTATTATTAAGTAATTACAAAGTTCTTTTTTTCTTTTTGTGGAGTTGTGGTTGGTTATCAGGTTTTGGTGCTGTGGAAGGAGGTCGCAGAGCTGAGCGAACATGACTTGCCTGTGTGCGGCGTAACTGGCACATAGCAGGAAAAAGTGGATTTCGTTTTCGTTTTTGGTGTTACATTTTGGGCAACTATTGTCATTAATAAAGTGGTGTTTCTTTCTGTGGCTGTTTAAGCCACTAAGACCCATTCTTATTCTTGACAGGTGTATGTGATTCATAGTGTTGCCAGATAGGTGGGGTTTGTAAGACTTGTGATATTTCTTGGTCCGTGTAATTTGTTGTTTAAATGAGTGAATTGTGGAAGAGAATTTTGTGCTAAATGGTAAGTTGTTCCAAAGTCTTATAGTTGAGGGTACAAACGATTTAAGTAGA
>JAAELB010000440.1 GCA_024227155.1 Desulfobulbaceae bacterium | reverse complement strand
TGATCCCGGCGGAGATGAAACATTGATTCTCAATACGGTTAAGAGTATGGGCCTGACGATAGAGTATATAATAGCAACCCATGGACATCCTGACCATGTTTGCGGCAACCGTATGTTACAAGAGTCTACAGGTGCATCAATTGTCATGCATGAAAGTGACGCGCAGTACTTTGAACAGCCAGAGACAAAGAGTTATTTTTCAATGTTAGGCCTTGAAGCTTCACCACCTACGGACATAGCCGTCAAAGAAGGTGACTTCATTACAATTGGCGAGGAAAAACTCGAGGTTATTCATACCCCTGGTCATACCCCAGGTGGCATGTGTCTCTATAATGCACCTGATTTAATCACCGGAGATACCCTCTTTGTTGGTGGTATTGGAAGAACAGATTTCCCTGGCGGATCCTATAAAGAATTGATCGATTCTTTAAAAACCAAGCTCATAGCTCTTCCCGATGACACCATTGTCTGGCCTGGCCACGGATATGGTGGGAGCCAGTCAACCATTGGTGAAGAAAAGAGAAGTAATCCTTATTTGCGTTAACATTTCTATTCCCTAATACTTCTATGCGTGAAATTGTTCTTGGCACAGCTGGTCATGTCGACCATGGTAAGACGAGTTTTGTTAAGGCACTTACCGGCATTGAAACGGATCGACTCAAGGAAGAAAAAAAGAGAGGCATTACCATTGAACTTGGTTTTGCAT
>JAAELB010000439.1 GCA_024227155.1 Desulfobulbaceae bacterium | reverse complement strand
CTGAATAACGTAATCGTCAGTTGTTATTTGTTTTGACTCAATCAGTGGCGGCGCTCTGCAAGAATTAGCGGTAATTGGTGAATCTTGCTTATCCAAATGCCAGAGTATCTTTTGGATGACGGCAGGCTCTGTAATGCATGGCAGAAAGCCTTACTACCGAATATTTGCCAAAAGTTGGGGAGTCTTTTCGTAAGTCGACAGCCACATCCAGAACCTCACCCTCCATGCAGGAAACCAGCTTGGCTTGGGCTTTTTCTCCTTTCTGAAAATGCAATCCCCTCAATACATTTTGTGATGACCTGGATTGATTGATCTGCTTTACATCAAAATGTACCCCTGTAGCTTCTTTGAACTTCTTTTGATTGAACCCCTCGAAAAAATACCCTCTCTCATCTTCATATACATCTGGTTCTACTATCCAGCAATCCTTTAAATTGGTTTTCTCTGCAATCATTTAATTAAATTTTTTAGATAACTACCATAGCCACTTTTCTCGAGTTTAAGACAAATTAACGCTATTTACTATCCTCTGTGACAGCTGGCTTTAAGGCTTGTTTCATGCGATTTAGGTCCAAAAACAGGAAGCAATTACGAAGTAAGTGTAGTCAAGATAAGAAAATAGGCTGATCATTGGG
>JAAELB010000438.1 GCA_024227155.1 Desulfobulbaceae bacterium | reverse complement strand
TGCATAATAGACAGGAAATCACCCTGGTGCGGCACAGCATAGCATGGGGAAAATACCTGGCTCATAATATTCATCTTATATAACTTTTCTGCCGACGCTGACAGCGGTTTAGCTTCCCAGATCATCCAGTCAGCATGATGTGATTGAGCCAGCTCTTGAAGGTATTTCCATTCTTTGCCAACAGGTTCTTTATCAGGTTCCCACATAACCATTCTCAGATTCAGGGAGTAGCGTCTAGCCATGTATTGGTAGATGGGGTGTGAGGCAAAGAGTGGTTTACCAGGCTTTTTACCACTGAGAATGAGCATTGTTTCATCTAAAGCCAACAAATCTTTTTGCAATAGTTTGTGATTTTCAGAAAAAGTATCTTTTTGGCTGGGCATTCTGCGTATTAAGGCGTCATATATAGTTTTTGCCTGCAACGCAGCTTGAGAAAAATCAAGCCATGTAGTGAATGCAGTGCCCCCATGGGAATGGTCACCACCTGGTCCATGACTGTGGGTAACAGTTGTGTCAATATGGATAAGGTTGTCTCGAAAAGATTTTGAGGTATCAACCTGGCGTAGCATCGGCAGACTGACTTTCTTCGTCCATTTTTCATAACCTGCACCGTTGAGAATGATGAGATCGGCTTTCTGGTACTTTCTCACCACCGCCCCATCAGGTGTCCAGAAGGCAGGGTCAATATCTGGTGGAGCGGGAAAGACAACCTCGACATTCTCACCACCGATTCGCTCGGTGAAAT
>JAAELB010000437.1 GCA_024227155.1 Desulfobulbaceae bacterium | reverse complement strand
TTGGATGCCGGCTAAAAGCCTGCCGGATTGATGAGTCGAAATGTCCAGTTTTTCTCTATAACACTGATGTTACGTGTTGTGAAAAGAGGGCAACATGCAAAAATTTACGAGGTCTGAACTATGGATGATCAGTTAACTATAAATTTTGGGTCGGCACTTAGTGTTGGTGAATTGTCCTGTATTCTTATCCTATTGCTGCAGTTCTGTAAATTGAAGAAGTCTACTTGGCCCATTTTTTATACAGAAAATTAAGTACAGCAGTCAATCCTCCAAAATGTTTTAAATTTCAATATTATACCTGTTCATTCACATAGATCCTGTGCTATAGTTTTGAAGTAACCGTTCATCAGCATCCCATTTTCGTTCGATCTGGCCTCCTGGCATGGCGAACTTTAGCCAGGAGACCAGCTTGAACGAACCTGGAGCACTGGACGAACGGTTACGGACTTTGGTTATGCAGTCTTTTGAATATTACCCACAGCCGAGGATATTCTGAAAGACCAGGATAGTCTTTTAATCCTGCCAAAAGGAAATATCTCTTCCCAGCTATGTACAGAGATTGTTGATAAAAAAATTGTTCTGATTGACGATAATCCTGTCATCACCAGGCTGTACACCAGGCTTTTTCAAAAGGCTGGCTATGAAACCTTTTCTTCAGCGACAGGGGAGCAGGGACTAGAATTGATTTTAAAAGAAAAACCTGATGCTGCTGTGATCGATTTTCATCTGCCGGATATGTCCGGAGCTGAGATATGTAAAGAGATACGCAGGAATGTGCCTGACAGTGACATCAGACTCTTTCTTTTTACAGGGGATACCCAGGCCTCTACAAAAGAATCTGCCCTGGCTGCAGGGGCGGACGCTGTTGTGGTTAAAAGCCCAGAGGCGGAAGAGATTGTCAATTTGGTATCACAGCATCTTTATTGAAAATTAGTGCCTTACGGCCTAAAGACTGTTACTATTTTACATAGTCCGAGTGTTGTGTCAACTTTGCAATGGTATCAAACCACCGTCATTCCCGCAAAGGCGGGAATCTTGAAGCCTATACTATGAAACTAGGAGCTTGTCCAAACATGGCCAATGGCATTAGTATTTTACAAACAGTTGGATAATGTTAGAAAATTTCACATATTTTAGATGGCAGGATTTAATTGATATACTGGTGGTGGCTTTTGTCATCAATCAGCTCATATCTATTATTCGTGGGACCAGGTCGGTCCAGATGGTTGTTGGTCTGGGGATCCTGACCATAGTCTATTTTCTTGCAAGTGTAATGGACTTGTCCGCACTGAAATGGATTATGCAGACTTTTCTCAGTTCTATACTCCTTATTATCATTATTGTTTTTCAGCATGATATTCGTCGTGCTCTGACACAGGTAGGGAAGTCACCATTTCATAAAGATGCTGATGTCGCAGAGAAAGACCTTGAAGAGATCATTCGAACCCTATTCTATCTTGCGAAACGACGTATAGGTGCACTGGTTGTCATTGAAAGAGACACTGGCCTTGGAGATTTTATAGAATCCGGGTTTAAGCTTGATGCAACGCTTACAAAAGAACTATTAGTATCTGTGTTTATGCCAGTTTCTCCTCTTCATGATGGCGCAGTGATAATTAGTGATGGCAAAATCCAGCATGCTGGGTGTATCCTGCCTTTGACGCAGAATCCCTATATAAACAAAAAATACGGTACAAGACACCGGGCGGCAATTGGTTTGTCGGAAGAAACCGATGCTGTTGTCCTTGTTGTGTCGGAAGAAACCCAGGAAATCTCCATCGTCAGGCACGGGGCACTCACAACCGTAGAAGATGAGATCAGCCTTACCAATAATTTAAGAGCTATTTTTGTTGCTAAGAATGGGGCGAGGTCTGGCTGGAAAAATTGGATGAATAGATAATGAAAGAAATCCTCCGTTCAATTTTTGGTGTAAAAAGTTTGACCAATCTTATCTCTAAAGATTGGATGCTCAAATTTATATCCCTGTTACTTGCCGTAGTTCTCTGGTATTTCGTAGGGGGGGAGGACCGGGTTGACAAAAATGTCATGGTGCCCATTGAGATTATTAATCTCCCAAGAGATTTAGTTATTTCCAATCAGTTTAAAAAAGAAATTGAAGTGACAGTGAGCGGGCCGAGATCTCTTATACTTGAGATGACAAGTAAAGCTGTTACAAGACAGGTTGATCTCTCTTCGGCTACACCCGGTACCATGGTTATTGAAAATGACAATGATCATATCCCGGTTCCACGGGGTGTCACGGTACAAAGAGTACAGCCATCATCGATAATACTTTCGCTTGATAAGCTTATTCAGAAACAATTTCCGGTAAGTGCAAGAACTGTAGGGCGAGTTGCTGCAGGTTATTTTGTAAAAAGCCTTAAGGCGGAACCTGATGTTATCACAATTACGGGGCCGCAAACAACATTATCCCAGTTTGATGAACTCTTCACCAAAGCAATCAATCTTACAGGTGTAAAACAGTCCGCACAAATCCAGGTACCTCTTGAGCTTGAAAGTGCAATAGTTGAATTGATTGGAGAGACCTCAGTCACAGCTGATCTTGTGGTGGGACTCGAAACTGAAACGAAGTCCCTTGAGGCGATGAGAGTGCATGTAATAGTAGAAGGTGTGGTAAGGCAGGTTTACCCAGAGACCGTTAAGGTGACAGCAAATATCCCTAAAATGCTTTTGAAAAAAGGTAGTGATCCTGCTCTTCTCTTTTCCGTAACTGCCCTTGAACAGGCTGGGGAAGATAGAATGAAGGTTACGGTCATCCCAAAGGCGGATGTTGAGTTGCCGATAGAAATTCTTTCCATCATACCGCAGACAGTAATGCTTGTAGATCAAAACCCTGGGTTGATTTATGAAAAGACAGCAGTAAAAAAAACACCAGCAGCAGTCAAAATCCCCAGCGCAAAAGTCACCAGACTAGCCTCTGAAATAGTAAAAGATGCAACTGAAATTGAAAGCCAGGTTGTGCCTACTTTAAAAACTACAAAAAAGAAAAAATATATTAAGCAATGAGAAAGCTATTTGGTACCGACGGAATACGTGGTGTAGCAAACATTTACCCCATGACCATAGAGATTGCCATGCAGGTTGGTCGGGCAATTGCCTTTATTGTAAAGGATAAAGCAAAGGGGCATAGAATTGTCATCGGTAAAGACACCAGGCAATCATGTTATATGATTGAAAATGCCCTGGCTGCTGGGATCTGTTCCATGGGAGTGGATGTACTGCTCGTTGGCCCACTGCCAACCCCGGGGATTGCCTTTATCACAACCTCAATGCGCGCAGATGCCGGAGTTGTTATCTCCGCTTCCCATAATCCTTTCCAGGATAATGGCATAAAAATATTTTCCAGTAATGGCTTTAAACTGCCGGATGAGGTTGAAGCGGATATTGAAGATCTTATCTTCTCTCAGAAGATGGCGGCACTGAGGCCTGTTGCAGATGAGGTGGGAAAGGCTGCGCGAATTGCTGACGCCAGGGGCAGGTATATCGTTTTTCTTAAGAATGTCTTTCCTAAAAAATATACCCTTGATGACTTTCATATTGTCCTTGATTGCGCAAATGGAGCCACCTACGG
>JAAELB010000436.1 GCA_024227155.1 Desulfobulbaceae bacterium | reverse complement strand
GATTACTACCTCGGGGATGACGGTGGTTAAACAACATTGTGGAGTTGCCAAGCTCCTAGTACGGTATAACTCTTAAGGTGACACTTTGGACTCATCCGTCATGCCCGAGTGCTGTTATCGGGCATCCAGGAAGTTGGTTACTATCTGGATCCCCGATTACTACCTCGGGGATGACGGTGGTTAAACTACATTGTAGAGTTGACAACCTCCTAGAGGTGGTTTCCCAATAAAAAAGCTCCGGAAGGTAAGACCTTCCGGAGCTTTTTTTGTTTCGTGGCTGCAAGGGTCTTTATCCAAAAATCCCCTTTAAGGTGAAGAAGAACAGCATTGCCATTATGGCACCTGCCGGCAGGGTGACCAGCCAGGATATGATAATGTTTAAGACAACCCGGAGATCAAGAGCGCCGACCCCCCGTGCCAGACCAACACCCAGAACCGATCCTACCAGGATGTGGGTGGTGGAAACCGGCAGACCAGTTCGTGATGCAAGTACCACTGTGGTGGCGGCTGCAAGCTCTGCGCAGAAACCGCGGGAGGGCGTGAGTTCGGTGATTTTCTTGCCAACGGTAAGCATCACCCTGTACCCAAGGGTGATAAGACCTAAAACGATACCAGCACCACCCAGAAGAAGTATCCAGATAGGTAGAGATGATGTCTGCATCACTTCACCCCCGGAACTGATGATACTGTAAACAGCCGCAAGGGGACCGATACCATTGGCCACATCGTTTGAGCCGTGGGCAAAGGCCATGGCGCATGCGGTGAAGAGCATCATCGGGGTAAAAACTTTTTCCACACTGGCGTAACTGAAGGATTTATTAGCGGCGGGGTCATCCTTTACCCTGCGGATGAATACCCACCCTATGCCTGCTGTGAGGGTACCAAAGAGTGTGGCAACAGCAAAGCTTTCGAGGCCGGTCAGTTCAAGGTTGAGATGCTTTAAACCTTTAAAGAGGGTGACAAGTGATATGATAAAACCCACCAGAAAGATATAAACGGGGGCGTATTTTTTTGCATTTTCCAACGGGGTGTCCGTATCAAAAATCAATTTTCTGGTACTCATTACCAGTAAAAATGAAATTGTACCTCCAACAACAGGGGAGATAACCCAGCTCATAACAACTGAACCAACCTTTCCCCACTTAACGGCCTCCGGTCCGATCCCAACAATAGCAAAGCCGATGAGTGCACCGATTATAGAGTGGGTTGTGGAGACCGGCCAGCCTTTGGTGGACGCGATCATCAGCCATACCGCAGCGGCGAGAAGTGCAGCGAGCATCCCATAGACCAGAATCTCTGGATTGTTAATAATGTTACTCGGATCAATTATCCCTTTTCTGATAGTTTTGGTCACATGACCACCGGCTAAAACTGCGCCGAGAAATTCAAAAATCATTGCAATAATGATCGCCTGTTTGACGGTGACAGCCCCGGCGCCAACAGAGGTACCCATGGCGTTAGCGAGGTCATTAGCGCCAATTCCCCATGTCATGTAGAGGCCAAAAATGACGGCCAGAATGAGCATGGCAGTTCCATAAGAAGCAATTATTTCCATTATGGTCCTCTTCGTTATTTAGATAAAAAGAGCAGAAGGCGATCTGCCAGATTTTCTGATTGATCAGAGATGAGTTCGAGTTGTTCGATTATTTTATACCAGAACATTACAGAGACCGGATCCAACTTTTGCTCAATGGAAAACAAAGCCTTGCGGATGCGGTGGACGATATCGTCAATATTATGTTCGCTTCTTCGGACAGCGGCAATCATGTCTGATACTTTGGCAATTTCCCTACCTGAAAAACCGACCATGAGGAGTTCGTCGAGTTGCTCTATCATCTCCCTGGCGGCCCCGGTAATCTCCATTGTACCTTCAAGGAGTTCATCGAGGAGATCCTTAATTCCTTCAGGGACGATCATGTCCCGGCAGAGAAAAATTTTGCCAATATCTTCGGCGCTGTCCGCTATTTTATCCTGATCAGCAATCAGACTGAGAAGATCTTTTCTGTCCACCGGTAGAAAGAGAGACTTGGGCATATTGAGGCGGAAGGTTGATTTTAATTTATCAGCATCCGTCTCAAGTTTATTAATTTGATTAGCAAAATCGAGGACCTGGGCTGTGTCCTCCCGGTAAACGGCATCAAAAAGAGGGGGGATAAGGCAGACACAGGAAAAAACAACAGACATATGTTCCTGTATGGGCTTGAATGGCGATCCGCGAAGAAGCCCTGACAGGGGACGATTGGACATAATAGGCATGGTTAGTAATCCTTTTGGCTAAAATTATTGTAACTATTCAGCAGCACCCCATATGCTCACGATCAGGCTGTCCAGCATACAGGTGTATGGCTTACCCAGCCTGCCTGTGCCCCTCTGGAGCACTGCTAAACAGTTACAGTTCCCTGCTTTAATAAGGTTTGTCGCTGTTTGCTGAATAGTTACAAATTATTCCACTACTGATTCCTTAGCATGGGCCCTTTAATGTATCCCATAACATGTTCAGAATTTGTCAGCTTCAATACTAGGTATTGACGGAAAGTCAATCGTTTTGTTGCAAATGAAAAAGGTTTCTCAGTGGTACAAAATTGAAAAAATGGATCCAAGATATTTAATCATGGCAAAGTGGTCAGCCTACTTCAAGTCATTTATAAAGTCGGTTAGTGGTTCTGCTGGAAAACTGATTGGCATAAAACTGTTATCTGTACGAATAATAAGGCTGGCTCCTGAGTTGTGCGCACTATAGATAACGTGATGATTTTTTATTGTTCCCGCGTGGAGCCAATAACTTCCGAAGGGGTCCATAGGGGTATGGCCAACAATAAATCTGGTTTTCGCAGGGAGGTCCAAGCTCTTGCGAAATTTTTTTACATCATTTTTGCTGTAACCGGCGAGGTGATTGGGGCGGCTCAATCTGTTTTTTGTGAGCTCATTGGCCAGTTTCTTATTGTCAGCGATTTCTATAATATTCTTTTTCTTTATTTGTTTTCTTGGGGGGCCAGCATGGCATGCCACGAAATCATCTGAGCAGATTACATAGGGCAGGTTGTCGTAAAAATCCTGCATTTCCTGGACATAGTCTGCTCCTCGATGACTGAGAAGCATTTCTTTGAAAAGCTCCCCCTGGAGAATAACGTTTTTGTTAATTTCAGGATCGAAACTGTCGTGGTTACCACGTATGTAGAAGAAGTTTTTAGGGAAGCGTAGCTTGAGCATGAAAATCAGATCCATGATTAACATCGACGTTTCAAATGAATCCATTTCTCCAGCAACTTCAGAATGAACGGCATCTCCAAGAATAATGAGGGTGGCCGTTTTCATTTTTAGACAGTCGAGGAGGCAGTTCTCGCTGAGTATTTTTAGTAGGTTATCGACTTGGGCATGGAGGTCTCCCACAATGACGGGGGTGGTTTTGTTGGGGAGTTCGATCAGGCCGCCCGGTTTTCCCTCTCTGTTTTTTGGCCGATATGGTTCATCTTGTAATATTTCATTGACTGCCCTGATACTCTCCAGTGCTTTGTAGGCGGGTAATGGAGTTATCTTTTGACCGTACACGTTACGAATATCAAGAAGAGATTTATGGCGTCCTCTCTCCAACCGTTCACGGTAGTCAAGGTCGTCAAGCCTGATAATCTTTGTTTCTCTTTCGGGCATTAGCGGGGTTAGGCTAAGGTCGCCTTTACGGTTGGTAATGCTGATGTGTCGTTTAGCTACACTGTCGTCAAGGTTAAAGAGTGTGGCATACTCGTTGTAGGCGTTTCCTATAACAATTGTTTCCCCCACACAAATACGTATGAAACCGGTAATGTTCCTTGTTGAACACCCCTGTTCGGTATTGATAATCCAGTTTTTTTCAGCCGATTTTTTCTTCACTCCAATTGCGATTTCAGGCTGAAAACGAAGCTTGACCTTGCCTATATGGAGCTCAAAACTTCGTCCGTCATGGGCGATTCGTCCAGCAGTTTTCAAATCCTGGGGGGTGCTGCTGAGGGTAATCCACTGTATGGGGTAATGCCTTCTGAAAAGGTACTTCCAGCCGGAGATTGATTTTAAGCTCGGTTTTTTGGGCTTTTTGTCCAAGGTCCAGCGAGGAACATTTGCCACACCTCTTTCAGATATCCACATGGGTGGTTTATCAAGTCCTTTTCTTAAATAGACGTTTAAACCTGCGCGGTGCAGATAGAGAGCCGCTTCTCTGTATATTGCTATCTGCTGTTTGACCATATCGAGGCTGAGTTTTTCGTCCACAGGAAAATAACCTTGATTCTGACGGTCCAGGCGCTGTTGGTAGATGGTTGACGGCCCAGGGATAAGGAATTCAAAAATGTATCTGGAGCACCAGTCTGTTTGGAAAAAATATTTCTTCTCAGGAGGAAGCTGGATTCTATCTAACTCAAGTTCCAGCGGTGACGCACTCTTGAGCCATTCTTTGTCGAAGACGGAGAGAGCCTCGCTAAAGCCACGAAATGGCAGACCCAGGTGTACCTCCCTTGGTCTATATATAAGCGACTGATCTTTCCACCATCCTCTTTGGGTAAGATCCAGGTATCCTTCATTTGGCCAACCTTTTATCTGTTCGATATAATACGACTTACCTGCTCCAGGAGGGCCGGTTACCACAAGTTGGAGGAACTCAAGGCCAATTGGCAGGTCTACTCCTCTGATATTTTGTAACTCTTTTATCGGCTCAAGAATTTTTTTTAGTGGATCGATCATTGCATTTCAAATTGGAGGTTGAGTACCCTGACATTTTTATGTACAGCTGATACAGGTACTTCATGAATATACGACAGATAGGCTTGAAACTGTAATTAAAAAAGATGCCTTTGGAGAAACAGATGAAAGCAGCTACCCTACGTTGTACAAATAATCAATAAATCCGAAGGACCTATTTGTTATGCTGCTCCGGGTATACACGTGGGGCCTGCTAAACACACAACCAAAAAACGATTTCGTAACTGGAAGGGTTTTTCGTGAAAATGCAGGGGAAGCTAATCAATTGAATGTCATTCAAATTCCGTGTAGCATACACCTTGTTTAATGCCTTACACCTTAAATGCGCAGTTTAGTTTGGGAGAATTATTCGTATGTTTCATTTCATTCACACTGCTGATATACATCTCGATAGCCCACTGAAAGGTCTTGAGGCGCATGAGGACGCCCCTGTTGAAGAGATTCGGGGGGCCACAAGGCGAGCGTTTGACAACCTCATTGATCTTGCAATTGAGGAGCAGGTCGCCTTTGTCCTGATTGCCGGGGATCTGTATGACGGTGACTGGAAGGATTACAATACCGGCCTTTATTTTGCGGGTAGGATGGGCAGGTTGGATAAGGCCGGAATCAAGGTCTTTATTGTTTCGGGTAATCATGATGCGGCCAGCAATACAACCAAGACTATGCCCTTGCCTGATAATGTCACAATCTTCACTCACAAAGGGCCGCAATCCATCAGCTTAGATGAGCTTGGTGTGATCATCCATGGCCAGAGTTATTCCAAAAAAGCGACTACAGATAATCTTGCGGCTGGATATCCTCAACATGATACCGACTATTTCAATATCGGCCTGCTTCATACATCTTTAACCGGACGGGAGAACCATGAAAACTACGCTCCTTGCAGTCTGGGTGAGCTGAAATCAAAAGGCTATGATTACTGGGCGTTGGGACACGTTCATAAACGAGAGGTAGTGTCCGAAGATCCAATTATTATTTTCCCCGGGAATATTCAGGGGCGTCATATAAAAGAAACAGGTTCTAAAGGAGCTACTCTGGTCACTGTGGAAGATGGTCGTATAACAGATCTGGAAATGCGTGAACTGGATGTGCTGCAATGGGCTATCTGTGACGTCGATCTTTCAGACTGTGAAACGACAGAGAATGTGTATGATGAGGTACGGTCCGCTTTTGAACAGGAACGTGACAGGGTAGACAGCAAAACCTTGGCTCTGCGCCTCATCCTGACAGGCCGGTGTCCGGTCCATGCTCATCTCCTTGATCGGACATTTCAGCTGACAGAGGAGTTTCGCGCCATTGCCGAAAGTATTGGCGACGTATGGCTGGAGAAGGTGAAGTTCAAGACAACCCGCGAGGTAAATCTTGCGGATCTCATTGGGGAGGATACTCCTATCGCCGGTTTGATTGAATCCATTCAGAAGCTGGAATTTGATGGTGATGATCCAACATTGCTGGTCCCGGAACTTGCGGCTTTAAAGAGCAAACTTCCAGCTGAGATCCAGAGTGGTGATGATCCATTTCTTGAAACTTCTTCTGAAAAAATGGCAGAGCTGCGCAGCGAGGTCCAGGAGATGTTGATCTCCAAACTTCTTCAGCATGGAGGGGAGTGATGAGGTTAAAACGTCTTGACTTGAAAGCTTTTGGCCCCTTTACCGACCGTAGTCTTGAGTTTGACTCAAAAGGACCTGGACTTCATATCATCTTTGGGCCTAATGAGGCGGGCAAAAGTAGTTCACTCCGTGGGCTAAAGGCCCTGCTTTACGGATTTCATCCCCAGACACCCGATAATTTTCTTCACAGTTATGACCAGCTGCTTGTTGGTGGCTGTCTTGAAAGGGGGGATGGAGAGGATCTCATCTTCTGGCGTCGGAAAAAACGGGTGAACGATCTCATCGATGCTGATGGTAATCCCCTGGACGCTGGCCTGCTGGCCGCTTTTCTCCAAGGGGTGGAGCCTGATATTTTTGAATCCCTTTATGGAATCGATCATAATCATCTCGTTGAAGGCGGCAATGAAATCCTGGCCCAGCAAGGTGAAGTTGGTAAGGCACTGTTCGCGGCAGGTGCGGGGATTTCTTCACTCAGAGATGTTATTGCCGGGCTTGAGCAGGAAGCCTCTGACCTGTTTAAACCTAGTGGCTCAAAGCCAGAGATTAACAAGGCTATTAAACGATTTAAGGAATTACAGCAGGAAGTCAAAGCTGTCAGCCTTGCTCCTAAGCAGTGGAAAGAGCTTCGGCAGGATTTGCAGGACACTGAATCTGAGCGAACCAGGCTGGAACAGGATCGGGACTCTAAAAGTAAGGAATTGCGTCGACTGGAGCGTTTGGCCCAGGCCATCCCCGAGATTTCCTCTTTGAAGCTGTGGCAAGAGCATTCAGTAGCCTTGGGCGAGGTGGACATCCTGCCGAAGGATATTGGTGAAAGGCAACAGCAGGTGGAACAGGCTACTCGCGAAGCTGCTGGTCAATTGCAAACAAGCTCCGAGCGATTGAAGCAGCTGGAAGAAAAACGAGGGGCAATTTCGCTGAACAAGGCTCTTCTGGAACAGGGTGATGTGGTGGACGATTTTCATCAACGCCTTGGTGAATATCGCAAGGGACAGAAAGACCGTCCCGAACGAAACGGCATGCGAATCAATCTACGCAAAGAGGCAGCTCTGTTGCTCAAGCAAGTTAGAGCGGATATGCCCCTGGAAGAGGTTGAGACGTTGAGACCGATGCTGACTAAGAAGAGAACGGTTCAGGCCTTGAGTTCCCGTTTTGAAGTGATCTCTCAGCAAGTCAGCCATGCCAAAAAACAGAGTAAGGTGTCGGAGCAGGAACTGAAAGAGGTAGAAAAAAGTCTTTTGGCAACTCCAGTCATCAAGGATCCTCGAGAGCTTAACTTAGCCGTAAAACTGGCTCGAAAAGCCGGTGATATAGACACCAAAATTGACAAGGTCCGGAACGATATTGAACAAGGGCAGAGGGAGTGTCTTACGGAACTGAAACGCATTGGCCTTTGGTCGGGAGATTTATCTGCACTCATGGAGCTGGCGCTTCCCCTTTCTGAGACAGTTCAGCAATTTGAACAAAAATATAGTGAGTTTGGTGATGAAAGGAGACTGTTTGCAAAAGAGAGGAAAGATGCTCTCAAAGAACTGAAAACTGCCGAAACAGAGCTGAAAAAACTGGAATATGGCGGTGAAGTTCCCTCAGAAAATGATCTGCACGATACACGAGGAAATCGGGATAAGGGCTGGCAGCTTTTGCGTCGGCAGTGGCTGGGCAATGAAAATGTATCTAAAGAAAGCCAAATCTATGACCCTGAAAAGCCGCTCCCTGATGCCTATGAAGGTCTGGTAAATCAGGCGGATGTCATTGCAGATCGACTCCGTAATGAGGCCGATCGGGTGGCTAATGCTGCAACCCTCAAGGCTCAGGTCGAACAGCAGCAAGAAGTATTGACAGAGTGTGATACGACAAAAAAGGACTTTGACCGGCGTGAAAAGGCTGCAGATGAGGTGTGGGTTGATACGTGGAAGTTACTAGGGATATCAGCACGCTCTCCAAGGGAGATGAGTGGCTGGCTGACCGCCATGGAGAAGCTACGCTACCGGGTTGGAGACCTTCTTAACAAGGAACGGGAAATCGTAAACGATGAAGCCCGACAACGGGACTTGCAACAGAGTCTGAAAAAAGAACTTACGGACATGGGGGGGAAGGAGTTGCCCTCCGCTATGACGCTTGGCCCTGTCCTGGTCTTTGCCGAAACATTCATGGACGAAATTGACCGGCAGCAGACCAAACTGGATCGTTTGCTGGAGCGAAAGAAAAAGGCACAAAAAGACTTTAGCCAGGCAGGGGAAGAATACAAAGAAGCACAAGGGGCCTTTGTTGACTGGCAGGAACAATGGCAGAAGGCAGTTTCAGGTCTTGGCCTTAAAGGAGAGATTTCATCTCTGGAGGCAATGGATTATCTTGAAACTCTACAGACCTGCCTGAACAAAGTGAAAGAAGCAGGGGACCTGCAAAAAAGAATTGACGGTATTGACCGGGATGCAGCCAACCTGGAAAAAGAGGTAAAGGCGCTCCTTCAAAAGGCAGCTCCAGGCATGATGGCTCTTCCTTTGGACCAGGCAATATTGCAGCTCCGGGCATCACTTAATCAGGCACAAACAGACAACACGCTGTATGGGCGGTTGACCGAGGAGCTTGAGTCGTTGCAGACAGAAGTTTCTCTTGGTGAGAAGAAACTGCAGTATGCCAATGAACAAATGGCGGAGCTGCTTAGTAGTGCCAAATGCAAGAAGCCAGAAGAGCTGGGTTCGATAATCTGCCGTTTTCTCGAATATCAAAAACTTCAGGAAAAAATAGCTACGAGTGAGTCAACCCTGGCCAGGATAGGGGCAGGTACACCGATTGACGAACTTTTCGTTCAGGCCGAAACTGTCAGTGCGGATGAGTTGCCGAGCCAGATTGAGTCGTTACGACAGGATGTAGAGAAAGTAATAAATCCCGCGATTAATACTATCTCCCAGGAAATTGGAGAGATTTCTAACAAGCTTATAACTATGGATGGAAGCGGTAAAGCTGCCGAAGTTTCGGAAAAGATGGAGCAGGAACTGGCCAGAATCAGGAGGTTTGCTGAGCGGTATACCCGAGTAAAGCTCTCTTCCAAGATCTTGCAACAGGAGATCGAACGTTATCGGGAGATGCATCAGGATCCGGTGCTTCAAATTGCTTCGAGGTATTTCGCTGAGTTGACTTTGAACTCCTTTACCAGCCTGAAAGCTGATGTGAATGATAAGGGAGAACCCGTTCTTGTAGGGATCCGAACTGACGGAAAATGGACCGGGGTGAGTGGCATGAGTGACGGCACCCGTGACCAGCTCTACCTGGCCTTACGTCTGGCTACACTTGAATGGCGTATGGAAACCAGTGAACCCATGCCTTTTATCGTTGATGATATTCTGATCAATTTCGATGATGATCGTACACGAGCTACCCTCAAGGTCTTGGCCGAACTTGGTGAAAAAAATCAAGTAATCCTCTTCACTCATCATCGACAACTCGTTGATGAGGCAAAAAAAATTGGAGAGAATGAAGAAGTGTTAGTGCATAACCTTTGATTGAAGAAGTATCAAGGCCACCGCTGAAGAATTTATAGCCGCCATAACATAACATAGCAAAAGGAGTTAAGGCCATGGTAGAAGACGTTTCTATGAAAAACACCAAAAAATAACTGCTTGATATTATTGAGAAGATGCAGAGGGAAATAAGCAAAAAAGAGCAAAGTCTGCTCAATCCGGAAAAAGTAAAAAAGGAAACAAAAACAAAAGAGGTGATTAAAGAGGCTGAGGCAATAACAAAGTCAGATTTAACAACTCAAATTCATGATCTCAAAATGTCAATTGCGCAAGAACTATCCGACCTTGCTGAAAAAGTGGCATCAGAAGCAAAAAAAATACACTGTAATTCAGGAAGCTATTGAGTTGAAACAGGCAGAGCTCGAAGAAATCTATGGAATAGAAAAACATGCGGCATCCCTTGCGGCAATTCTTGAGTCCAATAATCATGTAAAAGAACAATTTGAATCATCAATGGCTTTGAAACGTGAAAACCTAGAAAAAGAGATAGCTGAAACACGTACAGCTTGGGACGATGAAAAGAAAACTAACAAAGAAACGTTAACGGAAAAACAGAAAAACAGAGAAAAGGACCGTAAACGCGAAGAAGATGAGTATAGCTATAATCTGCAGCGTACCAGAGCAATCGAAGAAAACAGTTTCGCAGATAAAAAAGCAGCATTGGAAAAAGAGATAGAAGAGAAAACAGAACGGATAGACAAGCATGTGGAAGAAAAAACAGCCTTGTTAAATGACCGTGAACAGCAAATTGTTCAGCGGGAAAAAACAATGGAGACACTTGAAAAAACGGTGAATGACTTCCCTGGTAAACTAGAAGCAGCCATTCTAGCGGCATCAAAAAAGAAAGAAAAGGAAATTACCTCAATTTTCATTCAAGAAAAAGCACTCATCGAGAAAGGCGCTGAAGGGGAGCAAAAAGTACTGGAAACAAAAATTGTCTCTTTAGAATCACTGGTGAATGTTCAGGCGAAACAGTTAGAAAAACTGAATAACCAGCAGGAAAGGGCCTATCAGCAGGTACAAGACATCGCTGCAAAGGCAGTCACCGGGGCCTCTGAAAGGCCGCAGGCTATCACCGTTAAAACAATGGAAAGGGATAGTACAAACCCGTAAAATAAAAAGCCCTGCAACTCAAATGGTTGCAGGGCTTTGGTAATGGTAATAGCTATCTGGAGTAAGGCACTAACCCCGTTAGGCAGTAAGAAAGAGGGGATAAGTTCCTTAACTAAAAAGCGTTCATAGCCCAGATGCCGCAAGGGCAGGTGTCGGCGCAGAATCCGCATGCAATACATTTCTTATCATCTGAAAAATATTCATAATCTACCTGCAACCCAAACTGGTAACCGTTCTCTGAATCGTATTCCAACTCCCTTCTGCTGATTGCTCCCGTTGGACAGATAGTTTCGCAGAGATGGCAGTCCCGACAGGAGGCGCAGGAGAGGCATCGGTCCGCCTGGCTTTGTTCTGTGGTTCCTGTCTCTTCCGGGATATAATGGGTTATGGTGAGCGCCTTTTGTGGGATGAGCTGTTTGTCAAAAGGCTTCCACTCCTTCCCGGTACACTGGGCAATAATATATTCTGCAGCGTTTTTTCCTGCGCCAAGGGCGTGTGTCGCAAGGCCAGGCTTTTCAACATCACCAATGGCGAGGATCTGGGCGTCCGAGGTAACGTGTGCCTTGTCAGTCGTTACCCAGGCTGCACCACCTACGGTGATAGTGTTTACAGAATCTGGAAGAAAGGGCAGGGCCGGCACATCGCCAATGGATATGACCACGGTCTGGCCGGGAATTAAATCACCTTCTGTGGTGATAAGGCCTTCATCCGTGACTTCTTTGGTGACGACAGGCCACCTGAAGGTTGCACCTAATTTCTCGGCAGCTTCTTTTTCATGACCGAAGGCGAGTGGCTTTTGGATATCAACGAGGGTCACTTTTTCGGCTCCGAGTCGGTATGCTTCGCATGCAACGTCGCAACCAACATTTCCAGCTCCTATTACTATCACTTCCTTGCCAACAGCTGGCGGGGTCGGTGATTTTGACTCTTTGAGAAAATCAAGCGCTGGCAGAACTTTCTCGTTCCCAGGAAAAGGTAGAGTTCTTGGGGCATGGGTACCTGCGGCAACAACTATATAATCAAAATCAGACTGCAGGGTTTTGAAGCTCTCCCTGGTCATATCTGTCCCCAGACTCACCGTGATGTTTGGAGTCTCCATGAATCTTTTTATTTCCTGGTCCCAGACAGCCTGTGGCAACCGTTCCCAGGGGATGACCTGTGCCAGCTTACCGCCAATTTTATCATCTTGTTCGTAAATGTGCGCTTCAACCCCGGCTAGAGCGAGCTGCCATGCTACATTCATTCCCGCCGGGCCGGCCCCTATGATTGCAACCTTTTTTCCAATTGGCTCCGCAACACTGGGTGCACCAAAGTTACCAACCGCACGGCCAAGTACCTGAACATCTATGGAGTCATCCACCCCGCTACGAGAGCAGTTCTCCATACAGAGATTTGGACAGACAGAACCGCAGACAGAGGCTGGAAGGGGGGTGTATTGCAGTAACATGTCGTAGGCTTCGTCGATTTGCCCTTCTCTTATCAGCCTTAATCTGTCAACTGTAGGGATATGGACAGGGCAGTAGTAGGTACATGGGGCTGCAGACTCGGCATTAGCCCAGTAGGGCTTTTTGCGTCTTAACTCACCGGTTACAATGGTGTCAATTGGGCTGCGATCAAGTCCTGGGGCGAGATCCCTTAAAGGGTCTCCACCAAGGGACTTATTCCAGTGTTCGTTTCTGAACTCAGCCATAGACATGGGGCCGGAAAACATCAGTGCCCTTTCCTGAGGAGTTACTGCAACGAGAATGTTCCATTCTTCACGTATCAGCAACGTGTCCAGAAGTTCCTGCTTATGGATTTTTGTCAGATAGTTTTTGAGCCCACCCTGCAGCCATTGCCACTGGGCGTCATTGGGTTGTGTGAGTTTGGAGTTGGTCTTTGAGTAGGTATCATCTATTTCCCCTCGAAAATAGATTTCCCCTCCAACCATACCAACGCAGGGTCGGTAACCAAGGATGTTGTGCGGATTTTTAGGGTTTACTCCACACACAACAGCTGTTCCGCCGCAGTTGAATTCAGCAAAAGAATCCCCTGTGGAGCCTAAAATCCATAATTCGGGCTTGTCGTAGGCAGGATTCCATTTGGTCATTGTGAGGCCACGGGCACCGATGGATCCGGCTATGTACACTTTGCCGTTGGCCATGGCATTACAAGCGCCGTTGGTGGCATCGCCGAGCACAGTGATCTCGGCACCAATATTTAAATAGCCGACATCATCCGAGGTAGCACCTTCACAGATGATTTCTGTGCCTGGCATTCCCATGCAACCAAGTCGCTGGCCGGATGGACCTTTAACGGAAATCTTTAATCCATCTTCCCGTTGCAGGCGAATACCAATATTATGCTGCCCGAAAGATTCAAGGGTAAGATCGCCGTTTTCGGCAGCAGCTTGACGCACCAGCTTTTCAAACTCCATTGATCCGATGCGTAGACCATTTTCGTTAAGACCTTTTACAACCGTTGTAGCCACTGAAAACTCCTTATTTCAGGCGTGGATAAACCGAATACTCGGCATTAATGGACCACATCCGTTAATTTATTAATCCTGTTGTTAGCAGACGTAATTAATATTCAATCTGTCAGCTGCAGCCTTATTACCTATGCCGATGGCATCAGACATGCCGACAGGCAGACTTTGAGATCTGCCAAGGGGGGCCATTATTTTCTTCACCTCGGTGTTGATGGACATAAAGCTTTCAGCAACCCTCTCAGCAACCTTATCCGGGTCTAGCCGTCTATATAATTTGGTGTTCTGGCTGGTGATGCCCTTAGGGCAGATGCCAACGTTGCAGACATTGCAGCGATTTTTCTCATTGCCAAGGCATCCGGCAGCGGCTTGCATAATGTATTTGCCGATGTGAACTCCGGAAGCTCCGAGCATTACCATTGCCATACCGTTTTGGGCAACATTGCCGTTTTTGCCGATACCGCCTGCAGCAAAAAGAGGGATTTCGTTCTGTTTACCCTGTTTGGCAAGATCGAGGTAGCAATCACGGACACAGGATGCAAGCGGATGGCCGGTTGCGTCCATTGAGACGTTGTAGGCAGCTCCGGTACCACCGTCAATTCCATCAATCATCAGCCCTGCAGCGTATGGGTTTCTGACGAGATTGTTGAGGACTGATTTGGCAGAGGTTGACGCCGATATCTTTGGGTAGACCGGAACTTTATGGTCAAACGCCGTGGAAAGTGTCTGGATCATTTTCATGACACTCTCTTCAATAGAGTAGAGCGTCTGATGCACGGGGGGGGAGGGGAGGTCGACGCCTTCCGGTACTCCACGCAACCTGGCGATCAGTTTTGAGACCTTGTACCACATGAGAAGTCCACCATCGCCTGGTTTTGCTCCCTGGCCATATTTAATCTCAATGGCTGCAGGATCACACTGCATCTCCGGGATGGCTCTGATAATCTCATCCCAGCCAAAATACCCGGAGGCGATCTGCAGGATAATGTATTTAAGATATGGACTTCTGAGCACCCATGGAGGACATCCTCCCTCTCCAGTGCACATCACAACGGGGATGCCGAGAACTTCATTGCAGTATGCCACCCCCTGCAGCAGACCAAGCCACATATTTGGTGATAAGGCACCAAATGACATGGATCCGATGATAAAAGGAAAAATTTCTCTGGTTGGGGGTATCCAGCCACCGTTTAAGGTGTTTTTGAGAAAATCTTCGGGCGAAAGTACTCTGCCAAGGGTTGTGGTTGCAGTGAATTCATGTCGACCGGCGTCAAGGGCCGGATCTGTCAGCATCGAGATCCGGTTAAACATGATCTGGTCCAAAAGGGTTGGGCCAGGAGAATTTCTGCGGCCACCACGTTTTAGCGGTTCACCTTTTCTGTTATCAAAGAATACGGTGCGATTTTCATTTGTTCCAGGAATAGGGTTGATTGCCTCGTTGGGACATACCATTGCGCACATGCCGCAACCGATGCACATCCTCGCGGGGTCCATCTCCTGGCGGATGCCTGTGAAGGTCTGGTAGTCATTACCCCGTTTTTTCTGAAAAACATCAAGTTTCGGGAGTCGCTTACGCATATGGGCCAGATGGATTGCCCCTTTTGGGCAAACCGCTGTACATTGGCCACAGAGCGTACACCTGTCTTCCCTGTGCTCAATAATCCAGGGGAAATCGGAGGTGGTTAAGCTGCCAGGGCTGACGGAAACCGATCGTACTGAGACCATATTTCTAGTTCCTTTCTATGGGGGGGGATGAGTACTGTGTGTTCTCTCATGGGTTGAAAATCAAGGGACAGATCTCGGTCGGGTACCATCGCCTCGACGCCACACATTTCTGAGGCGATTGCCCACGCGCCGTCACGACCACCAGCTGTTGCAGGCCTGAGTTTTTTCTGGTCCATAACCAGCATGCAGGTCTCATCTGGTAAGGTACCGATGATTGCATTGGGGCCATCAATGATCAGTCGTTTACACGCCAGTCTGAGACCGCTGAGGAATTCACCCTGGGGGTGTTTCGCCAGTTCTTTGGCACTTAGTGGAGTGATGATGTGTTTGTAGGCCTGTAGGGGCAGATTGAGCTTTTTAAGAGTGTAGTGAAGGATATGAGTAAGGGTTTCACTGTCACTCTGGTAGCCGGTGTATCCGGGGATCTGTTTCCCCTCAAGCCAGTCTCTTATTGGTACAAAGGCGGTGTTTTCGCCGTTGGTCATAGTTGAAATGCCCTGAATGAAAAAGGGATGGCAGGCGTTGAGATTAATACCATAGTTGGTATTCTGTCTCCCCTGAGCCATGCACACGCGGGATTTGATCTGCCCATCCTGCAGATTAAGACCATCACCTATCTGCAGTGGCCAGCCAACTTCTTTAATCATTGCTACATCCGGGTAGAATGAAAAGATGGTGATATTATTTTCTTCGTCGGCGAGTGCTCTTAAGGCAAGGCGCGTTCGCAGCATCTCATCTTCACGTGCTTCCTTGCTACGATCCCGGAAGTTATCAGGCATACGGTAAGCGCGGAGGAAGTAGCGAAAGCGATCTGTTGCGTCTACATGGCCAGCCTCATAATCATACCTGTGATCATATTTGAGTTCATAGCCTCGAGCTTCCATATACTCGGATATTCGGTGCCATGCCTTTTCAGTATGGGCAATGCCAGAGAGTATCGGGAAATTTGGCTTATATTTAAAATCTTCAAACTCCAGACCGCGGAGCAGTAGACCAAGGCCTGAGCCATCATACCCTTCCTGCATGGCTTCCATTGCAGAGAGAACCTCGTAGGGTGAAAATGGTTCATTGGCGCTTTTCAGGGCTAAACGACACATGGTTTCTCCTGATATTGATAAAAAATGGTTGATTACAGCGGCAAACGTCTATCGGAAATGGACCAGTAGGACTTTTCATGCCGGACAAACAAAGACAAAAACGTATAATTGAGTTGATGTTTTTAAACTGTTCTTACAAAAAAGTCAACAATGTTGCTTTGAGAGTTTTCAATATGACACTATTGGAAAAGAAAGAATGAGCCGATAAAGGGTGGTGGCAAATTTAAAATTAACTCGCTTGGAGGTGCAGGATGAAGATTAACCAATCAACTCTAAGCATGGATGCTTATTCAGGTCACAGGGACGTGGTGGCGGTAATTGGGCGAAATGGTGTTGGTTTACCGGTTGTGAAGGGTGAACCTGAGCAATTTCGTCTTGAATTAGAAGCAGATTCACAGGTTCAACATGGAAGGGATGCAGTAAAAGATACTGTTTCGGAACCGGGGGAGTATGCAGATGACCAGGACGTACAGGCAAGAGATAGCCATAGCAGGCAGATCCTGCAGAGAATATCACATGAAATTATGGGGAGGGAAGTTGCGATTGTAGAGCATAACAGGCTGGGCACTTCAATCTCCGTCCCGGGAATTACAGAAGGAGGAAGTGGTCCCGTTCCCTTTGATATGTTTTTTAATTCAACCCGCGTAACTCAAAAAACTGAAAAGTTTGACTTTGCCTCCTCCGGACACATCGAGACGGCAGATGGCAGGTCAATAGAGTTTTCTCTTGACCTTTCTGTGAGCCGTGTGAAAACAAGCATACAATCAAGATCCAGCAGAATACCACAGTTCCTTGATCCTTTAGTCCTTTCATTTGATGACGGATTGTCATCACTTGCCGGCACAACATTTTCCTTCGATCTAATGGGTGATGGTATTCTGGCTGATATCGGTGCTCTTGCGAGTGGCAGCGGTTTCCTCTCTCTAGACCTCAACGAAGACGGGAAAGTTAATAGTGGCCTTGAGCTGTTTGGCCCCAGTTCCGGGCACGGTTTTGCGGAGCTTGGAAATTATGATTGGGATACAAATGGTTGGATAGATGAAAATGACCCGGTCTTTGATAAATTGAAGGTCTGGTTTGGCGCTGGAGGAGACGATTCAAGGTTGATTTCTCTAAAAGAGGCAGGAGTTGGGGCAATTTCGTTATCGAGCCTTGAGACCCATTTTGATCTTAAAAATGGTAGCGGTGTAACCCTTGGCCGCATAGTAAGGGCAGGACTATTTGTTATGGAAAATGGAGAACCCAGGTCGCTTCAGGAAATTGACCTCAATCTCGATGCAGCGGTAGATGTTGTAAGAGGCGCGGAATTGCCAAAAGAGAGAGTGGAGAGTATTGACCAGGCCATTTTTTCGTTGCGGCAGATGATTCGTAGAAGACGTAGGCAGCTGGAGTATGCAGTCCATCAACGGTTGGGATTTGAACAAGGACAGAGCCTTAGTGAAAAATTCTGGCAATGGCAGGAGCGCAGACTTTCGGGATAGTCTAACTGCAAGCAATGTTGTCAGCTCCTAAAGTTTTTGGAGCTGACAACATTGCACTTTTATGAATCATAAAGGAATTCTGGGCCAGACGAACTCCTTTGCTTTTTGTCTGAGGTGGAGGTTCTATTTCAGGATATTTTTTATGTTTCCAAGGTCTTTTACCTGATCTACTTTTGCCTTTACCTCAACAGCTTCTTTTACTCCGGGGATGTCGTTGATGATTTCCTTGCCACCTTCTTCGACATCGTTAATACCGTTTTTAAAAGAGGTAATTGCTTTTCCAAGACCGGAACCTATTTCGGGTAATTTTTTTCCTCCAAAGATAAGAAATGCAATACCTAATATTACTATGAGCTCAGGGGTGCCTAGGCCAAACATTGGACAATACCTCCAAAATTACTATGCGAAAAAGTAGCTTACTACGCTTTACTGTCGCTATCTTTTTCATCCTCGTCAATTATCTTTGCTTCTTCTTTTTTAGTTGCTTCTTTGAAATTCTTGATGCCTTTACCAATTCCAGAACCGATCTCCGGTAGTTTTCCTGCCCCGAAAATAATCACAATTATTACCAGAATTACAATAAGTTCCGGCATTCCTAATCCAAACATAATCTTTCCTCATTGAATGAAACAGTACGTTTTAAAAGCTATAGCTACTTAATTGCTTTTTCAAGATGTTATTCAGTTTTTGATCCAGATGACATTAGAGTAGTCTTGCCCTGTTGTCAAGTTTCGCCATAAAAGATGGAGCTTTTGCAGTTACCGGGCATTTTCTGCAAGAAAGTCCTGAATGCTGGTTTTGTCGGCTTCCATAACCTTGCACCGTGACTCTCTGTCCGTGATACCCTTCAGGTTTTCGGGCACTGCGGGTTGTTTCCCAATTGCGGCTTCTACCACATCTCCAAATTTTGCGGGGTGAGCGGTGGCAAGACAGACCATGGGGATGCCAACGGCTTTAACCTGTTCCGCAGCCTTGATTCCAACCGCCGTGTGTGGGTCGAGGATGTAGCCATATTCACTGTAGAATGCGGAAATAGTCTCAGAGACTTCAGCTTCTGAAACCGCTGCAGCAGCAAAATCCCGTTTGATCTGATCCTGGTAGTTTGATAAATCAATTTTGCCCTCTTTAGCAAAATCTTCCATCAGTGATTTTGTTTTTGCCGCGTCACTGTCCATTAGATAGTAAAGGTATCGTTCAAAGTTCGAAGCTGCCTGGATATCCATCGATGGGCTGCTGGTAATTTTGACCTCGGCCATGGAATAATCACCATCGTTTACAAAACGGCTGAGGATGTCATTGCTGTTGGTGGCGAGGACCAGCTGACGGATTGTGCCGGGGGGCAACATCTTCTTTGCTATGTAGCCTGCAAAGATATCGCCAAAGTTTCCGGTCGGAATGGCAAAGTCCACAGAAGAATCTTTTTCGTGGGTTGTGACGTGAATGCAACTGTACACGTAGTAGACAACCTGGGCCAGAACCCGTGCCCAGTTTATAGAGTTGATCGCCCCGAGATTGTACTTATTTTTAAAATCAATGTCGGTAAATATTTTTTTAACGATTGCCTGCCCGTCGTCAAACGAGCCTTCGATTGCAATGTTAAAGACATTGTCATCAACCACGGTGGTCATCTGCTTTTCCTGCACTTTGCTTACACGGCCCTTCGGGTGGAGGATGAAAATGTTTATCCTCTCCTTTCCTCTCACGCCATAGATTGCTGCAGACCCGGTATCACCTGAGGTGGCCCCTATTATATTGAGAACAGATTCGTTTTTCTGCAGCAAGTACTCAAACAGATTGCCAAGGAACTGGAGTGCAACATCCTTGAAGGCGAGAGTCGGGCCGTGGAACAACTCAAGGATGTGATATGGTCCTTGGTGAACCAGCGGAGTGATATCCCCATGGGAGAAAGTTGAGTATGATCGATTGATTATTTCCCGCAAGTCGCTGGTCGGAATGTCATCAATAAATCGGGACATTACCTCAAAGGCAAGTTCCGGGTAACTCATTTGTTGCCAGCTCTGCAGAGTATCACAACCTATGCGAGGGATGGTTCGCGGTAGGAGTAGGCCTCCGTCTTCCGCCAGGCCCATCATCACTGCTTCAGTAAATGGTATGGGGGAAATGTTTCCCCTGGTGCTTAAGTATTGCATATTCTTTTACTCTAAGTTCAACAGATGTTGTAAAGGATGAGGCAGTTGGCTTTACTCGACTTCTACTGTTTTGCCATCTGACCAGAGTCCTTCAAGGTCGTAAAATTTCCGCTGTTCATGGTAAAAAATATGGACCACGACATCATCAAAGTCGAGGAGGATCCACATGCCTTCCTGTAATCCTTCAGCTTTTGATGCATTTATTCGCTTTGAGCGTAATTCACCTTCAATAGTCTCCGCAAGAGCCTGGACGTGACGGGTTGACTTACCGTTCATAATCACAAAATACTCAGTGAAGGTCGTCAGTCCCCGCACATCAAGGATAACCAACTCTTCCGCTTTTGTGTCAAGTGCGGCCTGGGCACATACCTGTGCAAGGTCGTGCCCCGATTTGTCTCGAAATTCTTTTTTGATTTGTCTCATTTTAAATTCGCC
Organism: Desulfobulbaceae bacterium; assembly: GCA_024227155.1. Classification (GTDB taxonomy): domain Bacteria; phylum Desulfobacterota; class Desulfobulbia; order Desulfobulbales; family Desulfocapsaceae; genus Desulforhopalus_A. The sequence goes on along the minus strand of JAAELB010000436.1, from coordinate 25,124 downwards.
TTAAATTATTTCAACTAAGGGCTTTTTATATTGTAACTCTTCTGGTATGTGCAATAAATTTGAACATACGATTGTTCTTACTGAGTAAGGCACTAAAAAGTCAAACTTCCTATGGAGGTTGAGCTTTTGTACGATCCTATCACTCCTTGCGTTTTTTCTTTCTCGGGGGAAATTCAAAACTTACTGTACCATTTTTTGCCAGAATCAGGTAGGCGTCAAAAGGCCTTCTCTTTTTAGAGATAAAACCTGTTATTAATTCCGTTTTCCCATCTGTAAGTAATTGTTTAACATTTGCTACAGTGATCTCTTTTGAAAGAATAATTTTACTTATCCTGAGGCCTTTTTTGCTGTCTCCCTCCATGGACGATTCTGACATATAGGCCATGGGTGCTTCGTAGACATTGGTGTCGTCTACCGGAGATACTCCCAGAGACTCTCCCGCTTTAATGGCGTCAAGGTCGAGATCCGCCATGGAATCAGCAAACATAAACTCTATTTTGTTATTGGCAAGTTTAACAGAGGCGGTAAACGGTTTACCTTTTTTGGACCTGAAGTCACTGTATGGACCGATCGTCTTACCTTCCATCAGGTCTATGACATCTTTATCTTCCAGCATTCGTCCCCCGAGTATCTTGCGAATGGAGATAGACTCGTCTGCGGAGACATAGGCGGTGGGGGAACTAAAAAGCTTTATACCATTAACAGGACTGAAGGGGGCCTCTTCCCGCACCTCCTGGCTTTCAAAGTTTTTGACCTGGTCTATAATATGCTGGGTCATCGAACGAATCTCAGCCATAAATTTTTCCCGGGTGAAGTCACCTTTCAAAATCTGATTGAGTTTATATTCCCACTCTCCAGTCATTTCAGGGGAGGCCAGCAGGTCGATTTTCATCGCTTCCAGCAGGGCGAGCAGCTCAAAAGCTTTGCCGGTAGGGGTAAGGTCTTTACCCTCACGAACCACGTACTTCTCTTTAATAAGTTTTTCAATAATTGCGGCTCTTGTGGCTGGCGTACCAAGACCCCGCTCTTTCATGGCGTCGGCGAGATCGTCATCGTCAACCAGTTTGTCCGAGTTCTCCATTGCCGACAAGAGGGTTGATTCGTTGTATCTGGTCGGGGGCGCAGTTTCGTGTTCCTGGGATTCTATATCCTGGCAAAGGACTTTCGCACTATCCGGCAACTGCTTAAGGATCTTGTCTTTACCACCGCTCTTGTCTGTACCATAGACAGCTTTCCAGCCCGCCTCAACAAGGACTTTGCCTTCTGTTAGAAAGGTTTCTTTTTCGACGACGGAAAATCTCTTGGTGTTGAGAAAGACTGCTGATGGGAAAAATACAGAGAGAAAACGCTGCACAACCATTGTGTAAATCTTTTGCTCAGCATCCGAAAGGGTGCCGGGAAGAAGGTTTGTAGGGATTATGGCGTGGTGATCAGAGATCTTAGCGTTATTGAATATTTTTTTGTTGGGTTTAATATAGTTTTTATCAAGAGCAATCCCTGCAAATTGGCCCAATTGCCAATCCCTCTGTACAGTAACGGTTTTTTTTACGGGGTCTACATAATCTTCCGGAAGATGTTTGCTGTCTGTTCTCGGATAGGTTAAAAGCTTATGCTTTTCATACAGTGCCTGGGCAATACCAAGGGTGTTTTTGGCAGAGAAACCAAAGCGTGAGTTGGCTTCACGCTGCAAAAGAGTCAGGTCATAAAGCTGCGGAGAGCTCTGTGTCGCTCTTTTGGTTTCCTCTGTGACCTCAGCTGGTTTGCTTTTGCATTTATCAATTATCTGTTCAGCATCTTCAGCTTTCCACAGTCTGTCGGAGCGTTTATATGGATCTCCCGGGTCCTTTGTGAATTCAGTGTCGATCCACTTTCCCTCGTACTTGCCACTGCCAAAGTTAAAAGTGGCAAGTAAATTCCAGTAAGGTCGGGAAACAAATTCATGCCTTGCCCGTTCTCGTTTTACCAGCAGTGAAAGAGTAGGCGTTTGTACCCTGCCACAGGGTGTAAGAAAGAAGCCACCTCTTCTTGAGTTGAAACCTGTGAGTGCTCGGGTTGCATTTATACCGATCAGCCAGTCTGATTCTGAGCGGCAAAGTGCGGTATCTTCCAGAGAAAGCATTTCCTCATTTTCCCTGAGACTTGCAAATGCTTTTTTAATTGCATCTGTAGTCATGGACTGAAGCCAGAGACGTTTGAAGGATTTTCTGGCAACGGAATTATTCCAAACGTACTTAAGTATGTACTTGAAAATCAATTCTCCTTCCCGCCCGGCATCACAGGCGTTGATAATCTCAGTGACGTCTTTTCTGCGTATAAGTTTTTGCAGGGCATTGAGTTGGGATTTGGTACCATCAAGCCCTTTGAGTGGGAATGATTCAGGGAGAATGGGGAGGTTGTTCATATCCCATTTCTGAAAAGCTGGGTTTATTTCCTCGGGGTAACAAATTGATACCAGGTGCCCAATAGCGTACGATATGACATAGTTATCTCCCTCGAAATGGGTCTTGGACTTCTGGAATTTTCCAGGAAGAACTTTGGCGAGGTCAGCTGCGACACTGGGCTTTTCTGCAATTATGAGGGTTTTTTGTGTCATGAAAATTTGTTTAACGTAAATTTAAAAGGCTATATTTGCTGTTAAAGTTCAAGAAGAGATATAAATAGTGTGGCTATAGCCCAGAAAAAGGCAAGGAAAATTTATACCTCAATTTTGCAATTGATCTTGAAAATAGGATTTCCACCACCAGGGAGGTGTGCAAAACAATCGTTTAAATAAAGGTACAGAGATTGTTTGTCAAATAGAATTTTTCTCAATCCTTCTCCTTGCAAGCCTGTCTGAAAAAAATAGAATCTATGAGATGGCTTTGAAATCAAGAGCTTATACCTATCACGCCTTAGTGGATATCGGAATAGTTTTGATTCAGTGAAAAAGGGTTGTGCCTTACCAGTCACAGATCGTTTCATGTTGTTCAATGGTCTTTCGGCTTGACAATGTGGCTTAAGTGTGGTTAAATTTCTGCCCGAATGATCTCTACTCGGTATGTTTTGTCTCTTCCGTGAAAGATATGGCTATCGATGGAGAGTCAGGTAATACTTCCTGTTCTGTTAGATCCGGGACGTTTTCTTGAAGTGGGCTCTGCCCGCTTTTTTTTATGTCCGCATACAGGAGGGTTCAAATATTGACAGGTGGGTCTCAGGTTCTTTGTTATCGCCCATTGTTCAAATACGTGTGGTAGTTATGAGTGAGTTAATTGTTGATAAAATTCAGGCCTATCTGCAGGAACTCCTGCCTACGATAGGGCTGAGTCTCTTTGATGTCCAGTTTCGTAGAGAAGGACATGGCTGGGTGCTGCGTGTTTTTGTAGATGCAGAAGCAGGTGTTACCCTGGACCATTGCAGTGAGGTGAGTCGGGAACTGGGACAATATTTAGATATAGAAGACATAATAGATCATGCCTATAACCTGGAGGTTTCGTCCCCAGGACTTGAAAGACCTCTTCGATCAGTAGAGGAATTTGAACGTTTTTGCGGTAAAAAAGCAAAAATCAGATTCCATGAAGCGATTGATGGGGGAAAAGTCTTCGAGGGTGACATTGAACGGGTTGATGGTGAAAAGGTGTTCTTGAAACTGATTGATGGCTCATCTGTGCAGTTTACCTATGAGATGTTGAATAAGGCGCGGCTCGCAATTTAAAGGGTGGCCTGCTGTTGGAAGGAATGCAAAGTACTACTCCGGATGTCGGAGCTGAAAGTCATAGTGACGGGGTTAAAGAATGCTATCAGATTTAAAACGTATAATCGACCAGATCAGTAGAGATCGTGGTTTTGATAAAACATTACTGATAGAGGCTATCGAAGAGGCGGTTCAATCAGCAGCCAGAAAGAAATTTGGCAGTCGCCGGGATATTGAAGTCCGCTATAATGAAGAGTTTGGTGAAGTTGAAGTTTTTCAATTCAGAATCGTTGTGGAAGACGCTGAAGATGAACAGACAGAAATCGATTTTGCCCACGCCAAGAAACTTGACCCCGATGTGCAAATTGGTGATGAGCTTGGCGAAAAAATGGAGAACATCACCGATCTTGGCCGGATTGCGGCCCAATCCGCCAAGCAGGTTATTATCCACCGGATGAAAGATGCTGAGCGAGAAGTTATTTATGACATGTTCAAAGATCGCATTGGTGAGGTAGTAAGCGGTATTGTTCAGCGTTTTGAACGTGGCAATATGGTTATCAATCTTGGCCGAACGGACGCTATTCTGCCAAAAGATCAGCAGATTCCAAAACGATCTTTTAAGCAGGGGGACAGGATAAGAGCCTACTTAAAAGAGGTTCGCCAGACCAGCAGAGATTCTCAGTTGATTCTCTCCAGGACCTGTGATGAGTTTTTGTCCAAGTTGTTTCATATGGAAGTACCTGAAATGAGCGAGGGTATTGTCCGTGTAATGGGAGTCAGCCGGGAACCAGGTTTTCGCGCCAAAATTGCCGTAAGTTCCTCTGAAAGTGATGTTGATCCGGTAGGCGCGTGCGTCGGCATGAAAGGATCCCGGGTACAGAATGTTGTGCAGGAGTTACAGGGAGAGCGTATCGACATCGTGACCTGGAGCCCTGATCCCGCTAAGTATGTTTACAATGCCCTGGCTCCTGCCCATGTCAGTATGGTAATGGCAGATGAAGATGCGAACTCGCTTCTTGTTGTGGTTCCCAATGACCAGCTATCACTGGCTATCGGTAGACAGGGACAAAACGTCCGATTGGCATCAAAGCTGATAGGGTGGCGTATTGACGTGAAAAGTGAACAGCGTTATGCCAATTTATCGGACCCTGGATACCAGTCACTGTTGAAACTGCCAAGGGTTGATGAATCCCTTGCTGATCAGCTTTTTGGTAAAGGTGTTACCTCTACAGTGATACTTGCAGAAAAAAATGTTGAAGATCTCATTGTGATCAGGGCAATCGATGATGATTACGCCCAGCTGTTAGTCGATGAGGCGAAAAACATTCCGGTTGAAATACCAGAACAGAGTGAAGAGACAGCCAAAGACAAGGAAGCGGTAAACGTTGAAGAACCGGCAGAGGACGATGTTGTCCTCGAGTCACAGCCGGAAGAACCAGTAGAGGATGATGATATCCTTGAACAGCAGCCGGAAGAGCCAGTGAAGGGAGATGATGCCCTTGAACAACAGCAGGGAGAGCAGGTTGAAACGGAGCTGCTGGAAAAAGAGAGTGACATTCCAGCTGATGATGCTGGTGAGCAGACTGATGAAAATCAATAAATGGTAAAGCAACCAATTCGTACTTGTTGTGTATGTAGAAGTAAAATGCCAAAATATGATTTACAACGCTTTGTCTGGAAAGATGAGGGGGTTGTGGCTGATCCGGATTTTATACTACCGGGGCGTGGGGCTTATTGCTGTACTAAAGAGAAATGTCTGCAGCTGTTTTTAGCGAAGAAAAAAAAGTGGAAAAGATTGTTTCGTCTTTAACCAAACAGACTTAAAGTAATCTTTCAGCGGTGCTGATTAAATTATTGTTGCGATGCAATACGGGAGTAAAGGATGAGCAGAGTTAGGGTTTATGAGTTGGCCAAAGAGGCCGGCATGAGCAGTAAGGCGTTAACTGAGAAATTGGTTGAACTCGGCTATGATATTAAAGGCCACAGTTCCTCAGTTGACGACGACACAGCTGAAAAAATACGAAGTACTGTTCTGAAATCGGCTAACACCGAGCTTGTTGAAAAGCGTATTGACAGCAGCGAGAAAAAAAAGGGTGCCACAGTTATCAGAAGACGGGCAACGGTGATACGCCGTAGAGCGACGGTGAAGGAAGAATCCGCTGAGGATGAAACCGAAATTGAAGATGAGATGGTGGACGAGCCACTGGTTGAAGATCAGAAAAGTGACATCCCGGTAGAAACTCAAGTTGCAGAAGAGGTTGCTCCTGTAGTGGCAGAGCCAGAGGGTGCTGAGGATATAGTATCTGAGGATATAGTATCAGAAAAAATAGCAGAAGAGGTCGCAGAAGAAACTCCCGAACCTGTTGCCGAACAAGCTATTCAAGCTGCCCCTGAGCCTGAAGTAGAGTCTTTGCCAGAAGAGAAAGTGGTGCAGGACGTTCCAGTTGAAGAACCGATTCAGGATATGGCACCTGCCGCTGATATAGAAGCGGAAAAGGTTGTAACGAAGGAGGATCCTGCTGCGCCGAAAGTAGAGGCTGTTGGTGAAGCTGCTTCTGCTGATAAGGTTGCTGAGGAGCCGAAGAAAAAGCCCAAAAAAGTGAAGGTTCAACCGGCTAAAAAGCCAATGGCAAGGGTGATCAGAACTATAGAGTTGCCTAAGCAGGAAGAAACAAAGCCAGCGCGGCCAAAGAAAAAAGTAAGTAAGCCTCCACAGCAGCGAAGGGGAGTACAGCCACCTGCCAATACGCCACCTGCACCTAGTGATGATTCGGCCCGTGGCCGCAAAAAAGGTAAAAAAGGTAAAGGGGCAACGGAAGATCGTGATGTTGCCTCACGCCGTGGCGCAAAGAAAGGGCAAAAAAATGTCAAGTTTACCCATTTTTCCCAGGATTACCAAGGGAGAGATGGTGGTAAGCGTGGCAAGAAGGGTCGGCGAGGTGCCAAGGTTGTTATGCCGCCTTCGGAGATGAAAGCAAGCAAGAAACGATTCAAAGTATACGACACCATAAGTGTTGGTGATCTGGCTCAAAAGATGAAAGTGAAAGCGGGCGATGTTATTGCTAAGCTTATGAGTCTTGGTGTTATGGCCACTATCAATCAACCGGTCGATACTGACACTGCAATGATTATTGCGTCAGATTTCGGCTATGAAGTGGAGCAGGGTGTCACCGAAGAGATCGGTATGCAGCTTCTCGACGACTCAGAAGAGGGTGGCGAGCAGGAATCACGCTCCCCTGTGGTTACAGTCATGGGCCATGTTGATCATGGTAAAACATCAATTCTTGATGCAATCAGAAAAACTGATGTTGCGGATGGAGAAGCCGGTGGTATTACCCAGCATATTGGTGCTTATCACGTACGATCAGCTGCAGGAGACGTTACTTTTGTCGATACTCCAGGTCACGCCGCCTTTACGGAAATGCGTTCCCGTGGAGCACAGGTGACTGACATCGTTATTCTAGTGGTTGCAGCGGATGATGGCGTCATGGATCAGACCCGTGAGGCTATTCATCATGCCCAGGCGGCTGAGGTTCCAATAATCGTAGCCGTGAATAAGATTGATAAGGATAATGCTGATCCAGATCGTGTAAAACGAGAGCTCTCAGAGCTGAACCTGATGCCTGAAGACTGGGGTGGCGACACGATGTTTTGTGACACTTCAGCTAAACAGAATATAGGTATTGATAATCTGCTCGAATCCATTCAACTGCTGGCGGAAATACTGGAATTACGTGCCGACAGTAACAGGAAGGCGAAGGGGCGTGTTGTAGAGGCTCAACTCCATAAAGGCCGAGGATCAGTTGCAACGGTTCTTATTCAGGATGGTACCTTGAAACTGGGTGAACATTTTGTTGTAGGGCAGTTTAGTGGTAAGGTTCGTGCCATGCTTGATGATAAAGGTAGAAATCTTACTGAAGCTGGTCCGGCAATTCCAGTTGAGGTTCAAGGTTTAGCTGGAGTACCGAGTGCAGGGGATGAGTTTATTGTTGTCTCCGATGAAAAAATGGCTCGAAACGTTTCCCAGGTACGATCTCTGAAGGCCAGGGAGAGTGAACTCGGAGCCAACAGTAAAATTTCACTTGATAAACTCTTTGAACAGATGAGTGAGGGGGATGTTAAAGAGCTGCGGGTTGTCCTGAGATCTGATGTTCAGGGTACTTTGGAGGCATTTGCCAAGGCTGCAGAAGATCTCTCGACCAAGGAGATTAAAGTTAAAATTCTCCACGAAGGTACCGGTACAATCACTGAATCCGATATCCTGCTTGCTTCCGCTTCAGATGCAATTATAATTGGTTTTAATGTACGTCCAAATATAAAGGTCAAGGAGCTTGCAACCAAAGAAAATGTAGATGTTCGCTCCTACGATGTTATTTACCATGCGCTGGACGATATCCGTAAAGCGATGGTTGGTATGCTTGATCCGACATTCGAGGAAGAAGTAGTTGGTCTTGCTGAAGTACGTGATACCTTTAGTGTTCCTAAGGTTGGAACTATAGCCGGGTGTTCTGTGATTGATGGTAAAATCCTCAGAACCGCCAAGGTTCGTGTACTTCGTGACGGTGTGGTTATCTATACTGGCAAAATTGAATCACTCAGAAGATTTAAGGATGATGTCAAAGAGGTACTGTCCGGATATGAGTGTGGTATTGGCGTTGAAAAATTCAATGATATCAAGATTGGTGATAATCTTGAGGCTTTTATCATGAAAGAAATTGAAGCAACGCTTTAAAAGAGGGTATTGTTGTGGCTGTCTGGGATCCAAAACAAACGCTAGACTCCATTGGAGTCGGCGAAAAAAATGAACAAAAGCGCTCTTCCAGGGTTGCTGAAGCAATCAAGAACGAGTTGTCAACTCTGCTTATCAGCAAGGTGGCTGATCCTCGATTGCTGGGCGCGAATATTTCCAGGGTCGAGGTTACAGATGACTTAAGCCTGGCACGGATTTACTTTACCGTTTTCGGTGATAAAAAAGAAATTCGTGCCGCTGATAAAGGTTTTCAGAGGGCGGCTGGGTTTATGCGCAGTCATATTGCCAAGACTCTAAACCTGCGTTTTACTCCAGCATTAGAGTTTCGATATGATAATATCGCTGATAAGGTTGCTGAGCTTGATGAAATATTCCAGGAAATAGCCAACGAAAGGGAGTCCAATAAGGATGATTCCTGAGCAAATACTTCAGGATATACACCGTAATAACAATGTTGTGCTCTTCACGCATACACATCCGGACGGTGATGCCCTGGGATCGCTCTTTGGTTTAGCCTCAATTCTTGAGTCTCTTGGAAAGAAGGTTTTTTGTTTTCTTGAAGAACCCGTTTCCCATCTCTATGATTTCCTGCCGGAAATTGACAGGACCCGTACGGATTTGGAAGATTATCGCAAATTTGTAGATGCTAATTCCGGGGATCTTGTCTCCATTGCCCTGGACTGCGGAGATGATGATCGACTCGGCGGTTCAAAGAAGGAATTTCTGCAGAAGATACCTTTTGTGGTAATAGACCATCATCGCTCCCATAGAAATTTTGGCACCGTCAGGTGGGTTGAGGAAACACGATCTTCCACCGGTGAAATGGTCTATGAACTCGCAATTGCCTTAGGTGCTGACATCAGTTACAACGCCGCCTACAATCTCTATGTTGCCATCTGTACTGATACCGGCTCATTTAAATACGAATGTACTAAGCCCAGGACCATGCAGATAGCAGGTGAGCTTCTCGGAAAAGGTGTAAAGCCCGAGGAAGTCGGGGGACATTTGTATGATAACTTCAGTCCTGAACGATTAAATCTTCTTCAGCTGGTTCTTGAAACAGTCACCCTGAGTGAAAAGAACCAGATTGCCTTTATCTCCGTTACCCAGGAAATGATAACAAAAAGTGGTGCAACCATGCAGGATCTTGAAGGGTTTATTGATTTTCCAAGATCTATTAAAACTGTCAAGGTTGCCGCTTTAATCAAAGAGACGATGGACGATTATATTGCTGTGAGTCTTCGTGCAAAAGGAGAGTGTAATGTCGCCGATGTGGCAAAACAATTCGGAGGCGGTGGTCATAGGAACGCAGCAGGATTCAGGTATCAGGGCGTTACTCTTGAGCAGGTTCGACGGGAAGTTGAACAGGCCTTAATCATTGCTCTTCCTGCGATTTGAATGGTTTTGGATATAAAGACACCGTTTGAGGCGGGGGTTTTTCTTATAGATAAACCTGCAGGAATGAGTTCTTTTGCTGTTGTTGGCAGAATGCGGCGCATCCTGGGGATAAAAAAAGTTGGTCATGCCGGCACCCTTGATCCATTCGCTACAGGGTTGCTTATTGTTTGCGCGGGCAGGCCTGCTACAAAGATGATTTCACAATTCATGGATGGTGAAAAAGAGTATCTGGCCACCCTGCAATTAGGGGTCGAGACAGAAACCCTGGACCCGGAAGGGGAGGTTGTGAATCGTCGGCCAGTTGGGAAAATAATTCCTGAAGATGTAGAAGCTTGCCTGGAAAAATATCGGGGTGAGCAGAAGCAGGTGCCACCCGCTTATTCGGCTTTAAAGCATAAAGGAAAGCCTCTGTATTACTACGCCCGTAAAGGGATTGAAATAAAAAAAGAAGCAAGAGATGTGCAGATCAAAGTTCTGGAACGTACCGATGAAGAGGTTGACCTTGAAGGTGATGTTGCTGAACTTAACATTCGAGTTGTCTGTTCTAAAGGCACATATATAAGAACTCTTGCAGCGGATATAGGAAACAGTCTTGGTTGTGGCGCTTATCTTACTCAGCTGCGCCGAACCAAAAGCGGTTGTTTTTCAGTTGAGCATGCACTTGATTGGGACGCTCTTTCTGCAGAAGATGCAAAAGATCGCTGTCTGGAGAAGATGATGAGTGTTGAGCAAGTCGCTAAATTGTTGCAATAAGAGTGCGATTTGGCTAGTGTGTGCGTGACATTGCATTAAACAAAGTATCTAACCGGTCTACTTGGTTCGCCACCAAATCAGCAGACCATTTGTAGTTGTATTATTTGACAGGATAACAGTACGTTATCCTATTGATGGACGATTAGATTATAACGATCAAATTTTTGAATATACAGTTCCAGGAGGATTGTCGTGGCACAGTCAGCAGTTAAAAAAAATGAAATAATTGAAAAATTTAAGGTTCATGAGACAGATACCGGATCTTCAGAGGTTCAAATTGCTCTTCTTACTGATCGCATTAAATATCTGACAGAGCACTTCAAAGTGCATAAAAAAGATCATCATTCAAGACAAGGGCTTTTAAAGCTCGTTGGACAGCGTCGTAGTCTGCTTGATTATCTGAAAAGGAAAGATGTTAACAAGTATAGAACTATCCTTCAGGAGCTTGGGCTCCGTAAGTAAGTTTGTACCAGTTGCACAAATACTTGTTGATTCAGGCATAGTGCCGTTTTACGCCTCAAACAGTTCAGAGTTAAGAGCTGTTTGAGGTTTTTGTTGTTTAAGGAAGTCCGAGAAAAAGCATACGGGGCTGGTGGATAATCCAGTCGAATCAATTGGCGCTGCGCCCTTCCCTGATGCTACACATCTGGAGAAAACATGTTTAATAAAGTTGAAACCGAAATCGGTGGGAAAAGTATTTCCATCGAAACTGGCAAAATTGCCAAGCAAGCATCAGGGTCGATAGTAATTCGCTCAGGAGAAACTGTTGTACTGGTAACCGCAGTGGGTGCCGGAAAAAGTAGACCAGATATTGATTTTTTACCCTTAACCATTGAATACCAGGAGAAATTAGCCTCCGTTGGTAGAATTCCCGGAAATTACTTTCGTCGTGAAATAGGTCGGCCGAGTGACAATGAAGTACTCACTTGCCGGATTATTGATCGTCCTCTTCGTCCTCTCTTCCCTAAAGGGTATCAGGCAGAAACACAGGTTATTGCCACTGTCCTCTCTGCGGATCAGGAGACTTTGCCAGACGTTCTGGCCCTTACCGGTGCCTCATGCGCACTTTCCATATCTAATATTCCTTTTAGCGGACCAGTAGCTGGTGGCCGAGTGGGCTTTGTTGACGGTCAGTATGTGCTGAACCCGACAACCACAGAGCTGAAAAACTCCGCTATGGACATTGTTGTGGCCGTCACCAGGAAGGCAGTGGTCATGGTAGAGGGTAAAGCCGATGAACTCAGCGAAGATGAGGTCTTATCTGGTATTTTTTACGCCTTTGAAAATCTCCAGCCATTAATTGATATTCAGGAAGAACTGCAAAAGGCTGCAGGGAAGACCAAGGCTGAAGTCGTTGCGCCTGAGATCAATGAAGAGCTTCTCGCCAAGGTGCGTGAAGTTGCTGCTGCGGGTATGGAGAATGTTTTTAATACCACAGATAAACTCGAACGTGGTCGTGTTTATGATGGCTTGAAAGGTGATGTTCTGGCTCAGCTTGACCCTGAGGGTGAGAATAGTTCAGAGATAAAAGATCTGCTCTCTTCATACAAGAAATCCTATATGAGAGAAAAGATTGTTAACAGTGAGATCCGAATTGGTGGTCGTAAATTCGACGAAATTCGTGATATTGATTGTGAAACTGAATATCTGCCTAAAACCCACGGTTCTGCGCTTTTTACCCGGGGAGAAACCCAGGCTCTTGTCTCTACCACTCTTGGAAGTGAGCGCGATAAACAGCGGGTTGAAACACTGAATGGTGAAGAAAATAGACGCTTTATGCTTCATTATAACTTTCCTCCATACTGTGTTGGTGAGGCGCGGTTCCTCCGTGGACCATCCCGCAGGGATGTTGGACATGGCACCCTGGCCACAAGAGGGCTTGAGGCAGTTTTACCTGCTGAAGAGGATTTTCCATATTCAATTCGAGTGGTTTCAGAAATTCTTGAATCAAACGGCTCCTCATCCATGGCCTCTGTCTGTGGTGGAAGTATGGCGATGATGGATGCCGGCGTGCCTCTTAAAAGACCTGTCTCGGGTATTGCCATGGGTCTCATAAAAGAAGGGGAAAAGGTAGCAATTCTCTCTGATATCCTTGGTGATGAAGATCACTTAGGTGATATGGACTTCAAGGTTGTCGGTACCTGTGATGGTATTACTTCCCTACAGATGGATATTAAGATCGATGGTGTTGACCGTGATATCATGGGAACTGCGCTGGAGCAGGCCAAAGGTGGTCGACTTCATATCCTCACCGAGATGGAAAAGGGGATTGTCAAGGCCCGTGAAGAGGTTGTTGACCATGCACCTAAGTATCTGGTTCATAAAATCAGTCAGGATAAGATCAGAGATATCATTGGACCTGGTGGGAAGATCATCAAGGAATTATCTGCGGAGTTTGATGCTAAAATCGAGGTGGATGATTCCGGCCTGGTGAAGATGTTTGCATTAAATGGCGATCTTGCCAATGCACTTGTGGAAAAGGTCAAGGCTATCACCGCTGAAGCTGAAGTCGGTGCTGTCTATAAGGGTACTGTGAAAACCATTAAAGATTTCGGCGCCTTTGTTGAAATTTTACCCGGTACAGATGGTCTTGTCCATATTTCAGAACTTGCCCATGAGCGGGTCGCCAAGGTGACCGACGTTCTGAGTGAAGGCGATGAGATTGAAGTGAAAGTGCTTGATGTTGATAATCGTGGCAGGATTCGCTTGAGCCGTAAGGCACTGATTGAAAAAGAGTAGCACTTTTTTCATGATCTTGTACACCGTATAGCTTAAACCTTCTCATTGAAGTCATCCCCGAGGTAGTAATCGGGGATCCAGGTAGTAGTGAACTTCCTGGATGCCCGATAACAGCACTCGGGCATGACGGATGAGTCCAATCCCCACTTTAAGGTTTACACTGCACTAGTATGTATTGGGCCGACTTCTATTATGGAGTCGGCCTTTTTTATGGAGCCAGTTATGCAAAAACAAGTTGTTGAAATTAAATGGCTGGATAAAGATACCTCCACGGACCTTAATCTACCTGCCTATGAAACAATGGGCTCAGCCGGAATGGATGTAGAGGCTGCGGTTCCCTCGAAAACCTTGATAGAACCTGGGGAAATAGCTTTAATTCCTACCGGCTTTGCTGTGGCTATCCCTGCAGGGTATGAATTCCAGGTACGTCCTCGTTCAGGTCTAGCTGTAAAACATGGTATCACGCTGATAAATAGCCCGGGAACAATCGATTCTGATTATCGGGGTGAAGTCAAGGTGCCCTTAATAAATCATGGTAAAGAGACTTTTTTGCTTGAAAGGGGAGATCGTATTGCACAACTGGTGCTGGCACCGGTGGCCTGTGTAGCCTTTGAGGTGGTTCAAGCCCTTGCAACCACTGAGCGCGGTTCTGGTGGCTTTGGTCATACAGGGGTATAGGTTCATGCGATTTTCAGTACTAGGCAGTGGTAGTCGGGGGAATGCTGTATTTATTGAAAATGGTTCCACCGGGATACTTATTGATGCGGGATTTTCCGGGAAAGAGATCGAGAAAAGGTTGAACTCTATTGACCGTGAGCTCGCTGATGTGCAGGCGATTTGTGTTACCCATGAACATAATGATCATATCTGTGGTGCAGGAGTTCTCTCCAGAAGGTGCAAAATACCCGTTTATGCAAACGATGGAACTTTCCTGGCCGGAGAAAAACGGATGGGAAAACTCTTTCATTATAAAGAGTTTGAAACAGGCGCTACTGTTGAAGTAGGTGATCTACAGGTACGTTCTTTCCGGGTTTCCCACGATACTGCCGATCCTGTTGGTTTTGTGGTTGGGGATGGTGATCGATATCTTGGCTACTGCACCGATACGGGCAAGGTCTCCCACCTTATGGCGCAACGTCTCTCAAAATGCCAAGCTCTGATCCTGGAATTTAACCACAACCTGGAAATGTTGAAAAACGGGCCATACCCGTTACCTCTGCAGCAGCGTGTACGCTCAAGTCGCGGCCATCTTTGTAATGAAGATGCCGCCAAGTTTCTTTCTCAGTTAAAGGGAGCCCATCTACAACACGTGGTGCAGGCACATCTTAGTGAGAAAAATAACCGACCGGAACTTGCTCGTAGGTCAATAAAAGAATTAGATCTTGACTGGACTGATACAACTTTATCTATAGCAGAGCAGGATCGTGCTCTGGAGCTAGTGGAGGTATGAGTTCGTGGTCGCGTACCGGTAAACAGTGAGAGTTCGCCGGTATCATTTTGACACTATTTAGCAATACAACCGGGGGCCCCGGCCTCTATTTGAAAAGTAACATGGATCCCCGATAAATACACTCGGGGATGACGGTTCTTTCGCACTTGCAGGTACCGTCATTCCCGCATGCTTTTAGCGGGAATCCAGAAAGTTTGTTACTTAGTGCCTTACTCCATAGAAGCTGTAATAAAAAACAGGTAGCGCAGACTCCGAGAAATTATGAGATCGCTTTGAAATCATAAACTTATAGTTATCACCAGATAGTGAACGAAGTGAGATCTTCGAGGCACTTATCCAGTGATACTAAAAAAGTTTCCGACTTGTCGGGTTAGAAGCTTTTGGTAGATAAATTCTCTTATCTTTTGCTTTCTTCGGGTTGGGCTTGTATAGAACTATTGTTTTACCAATCAGTTGCACCAGTACACTCTCACTCTTTTCAGCGATGAGTTGTGAGGTTTCATGTTTCTCCAGATTGCTGTTACTGCCAATTTTTACTTTAATTAACTCATGATTTAAAAGTTCTTTTTTGGTTGAGTCAATAAGTCCGGAACTAATGCCCTCTTTGCCTATCTGAACCAGAGGGTTCATTGGATGGGCCAGGCCTTTCAGGTACTGTTTTTGTTTGGTGGTAAGCTCTAGTTTCTGTTTTTTCTGTTCTTCGGACATCTTCTGATATTTTCCTTTATCTTTATTACTTCATTTGAAGCGATTAGTTGTTGCTGGTTTATCCCACCAGGTTTTTTACTATTTCATAGCCACCCACCCAGGTTCCAATGGCAGAGCCAAAACCGGTGAGCAGGAAGACCAGAAAAACACGTAACAATCGGTTTTTCCACCATCCTTTAAAAGTCCCTATATCATCGCCTGCAGTTTCGAATTCTTTTACGAGAGGTGGATTTGCGAGGACCTGGATAAAGGCTGTGACATAGCCTGCGCCAATCACCGGAGTAAGGCTCGTAATTGGGGCTGCCGCAAAGGCACCAATGGTGGTGAAAGGGTGAGCTAAGGCGATGAGGGCGCCAATGGATGCTGGGATTCCGTTAGCAAGAATCCAGAAGAGCAGGTTGTCCCCTGCGACCCCGGCACCTTTTTGTACTCCGATAGTAATCAGGGAACCTATGATTATGGCAGGAATTGTCCAGCCAATAATTTTATAGCTCTTTGACACGGGCGGAATATTGGTTATTTCCGCGAGAAGTTCTTTGTTATCTTCTTCAAATTTCTTTTTCATTCCTGCAACGTGGCCTGCGCCAACTATTGCCACAATACGTTTACCCGGAGTTGACTTGATTTTTTCAACCAGATAAAGGTCTCGCTCATCAATTAGCACACGTTTTAAATCGGGCAATGAATCACCCATTTCGTCCATTAACTCCGTGAGCACATCCTTTTGTTTCAGTTCCGTAAGTTTTTCTTCTGTGATTTCTGTTTTATCAAAGAGACTTGCCAGTAGTGAGGTGAGCAGATAACCTTTTTTGAAAAACGATGTTGATTTCCACGCTCGTCGAAGGGTAATCCGGACATCTCTGTCACAAAGGGATATGGGGATTTTTAGATCTTTTGCAGTCTGCGCTGCGGCAAGGAGTTCTGCACCGGGTTTTACGCCAAGTTTACCACCAAGGCGTTTCTGGTAGGAAGCCATAAGCAGGCTAACCAGCAGGGTGGAGAGCTGTTTGTTCCTGACAATTGTCTTTAGATCTAGGGCCTGCCACTGTTTTTTCTGGGTAAGTGCCTGGTATCTTTTATCATCAAGCTCCAGACAGACACAGTCGGGCAGTTCTTGTTTAATTACTGTTTGAACGAGTTCAACAGATTCCTGGGAGATATGAGCTGTACCCACAAGGATGATTGTTTTGTCGCCGAAAGAAACGGTATGAACATCACTGTCATATTCATGGGCCGGGAAAGGCGCGTCGTCTGGATTTGCCATTAGCATCTATATTGTGTAGAAGGGTTGAAACTCAATGTAACGGAGTAAAGAAAAATGGTTCGAGCCACATTTTGCGACTCGAACCAAAGTAGGCATTAAATGCAGCTTTGTCATGCTCTATATGACGAAAAAATCCTTACATCACTTTATGCGCTGCTGGGAGGCTATACTTTTTTCAGTTTCAAAGTCGAGCCCGGATGAATAAGGTTGGATTTCAGGTTATTCCACTTTTTGATATCAGAGGTAGAGGCACTGAATTTTCTCGATATTGTCCAGAGAGAATCGCCATTTTTCACATGGTAATACTGAAAAATGGGATCTCGACCCTTTGTAGGCTGCTTTTTCTTTGAAGCCCTGAGGACACTATAATTAGAGGGTGATGTTGTAGTTGTTTTAGAAGCCGAATTAACTAAAGTAGTTCCTTTGCCATTATCAATATAGAGGGCCAGTTGCTGTCCGGCCCTGATAGAGTGGGCATTTTTCAAGCCGTTCCATGCGACGATCATTTCCTGGGGAACTTGGTATTGGGTTGCAATCTTTCCTATTGTGTCGCCTCTTTTAATTCTGTGGAGAACCAGGTTGTCCCTATATGCAGCCATGGCATCCGATGAGCCCTCCGGAAGAAGCTGGTAACTAATAGTGCTATAAGGGATACGGAGATTCCGGCCCCTTGTAAGCTTGCTGCTGCGCAGGTTATTTACCTTGAGGATGGTTGTTTTGTTTATACCGTATTTTTTGCAAACTTTGGTGAGGGTGTCGCCTTTTCGTATTTTGTGAGTTTTGTACCCGGTGCTGACAATACTGTGTAGTCTGGAAATGTTCTTTTGGGCTATTTCTGCCCTGTTCGTTGGTATTTTAACTTCGTAACGGGTCACGTTGCCAGGGGTTTTACTCCTTCGCAGTTCATGGTTGAGATTTTTGATCTCTTTTTTAGTGGAGTCACTGACAAAAGCAATAGCGTCAAGACTCATCCCCGGACCAACGGTGATGGTTTCATATTCAATAGGAGCCTGGTAAACAATATTGTAAAAACCGTATTTTTTCGGCTCTTTGGCAATAAGCAGGGTAGCTATAAGTTTTGGCACATAGCGCTTTGTTTCCAGCCTGAGATGTTTTTTGCTGGCCAGATCCCAGAAAGTAGAGACTTTGTGTCTTCTGAGTCCGCTCCTTACCTTGCCCGGTCCTCCATTGTATGCGGCCACCGCGAGGTGCCAGTCTCCAAATTCCTTGTAGAGATCGCCAAGGTAGTTTACTGCAGCCCTGGTTGATTTAAAGGCGTCGCGACGTTCATCAACATATTTGTCAACTTTTAAATTATACTGCCTGCCCGTCGCCTTCATAAACTGCCATAACCCGACAGCCTTTGATCTGGAGCAGGCGAGGGGGTTATAGCCACTCTCAATCATCGCAAGATAGACTAAATCTTTGGGAAGACCAGCCTTTTCCAGTTCTTTTTCCATCATGGCCACATATTTACCTGACCGAGCAAGCCATCTGGCAAACTGTCTTTTCTGTCTGCCCTGGAAGAGTTTCAGGTACATATTTACCTGCTTGTTGAGTACCACAGGAAAATTAAAGTCAGTCTGCTCTTCCTGCTGAAGGCTCACGGGTGAGGTCTTTTCATCCCAGCCTCCGGTGCGATCTAGTTCATTTAACTCATCGTCTGTGCACATCAGTGGATCAAGTTCTTCCAGTTCTTGATCTTTTTCGATACTATCGTGGCTGTTTGCTCCTTTTAATTGCTGGTGCAGTGTGTCAGATTTGTAGGAAAGCTGATTTTGCCCGGCACATCCAGAAAAAAGGAAAATCATCAAAAGGGAGAGAATTGGTAGATTGAGTGAGCTATATCTCGTCATATTAAAAAAAGTGAAGGTTATTAAAGATAAAGTAAATGTATGGCAAAGATCATAACTGCATATTGAGTTATAATCATGAACTTAGTACAGTCATATCATTTTGTACGTTCTACCTTGATACGAATTTTTAGGTGGATCTCCTATTACCGGAGCGTAGAACATGATGGCCACTATTTAAAACCGAAGTTCCGTTTAAATGCAAGAATTATACGTTGTTCAGGCCTCAGGCAGTGCAATGTTGAAATAGGAATCGTAGTCTTTTTTGAACAGACATTATGCTTAAAAAATTATTTTTCACTTTTTTAACCCTTTGTATCCTTGCCGGGGCTGGATGTGGGGCCTGGTTGTATTTTCTCATTGTTGTTGAACCTGGGGAAGAGATTCAGCTTGAGAATATTCGCAAGATACTGAGTAGGGAGAGTCATGTTTTTTATGGTGATGGAACCACCAAATTAGGGGTCTTCTTTGATACCGCCCATCGCCAATATGTAAGCTACAGCGAAATTCCGGCGGACTTTGTCAATGCCCTGGTGGCTTCCGAAGACGATAAGTTTTTTGATCATTTTGGTTTTGATATTATTGGCATCAGCCGGGCCATGATAAAAAATATTGAGGCGGGCAGGGTAGTTCAGGGTGGTAGTACTCTAACGCAGCAAACAGCCAAGAATCTCTTCAAAAGAACTGACCGATCCTATGAAGCAAAAATTAAAGAACTCCTTTATGCCCTCCGGCTTGAGTATCACTATTCCAAGGAAAAAATATTCGAGTTTTATGCCAACCAGTTCTACGTCAGTGGCAACGGCCATGGACTTGGGGTGGCCGCACGCTATTTTTTTGATAAAAAGCCTGAGGAGCTGACACTCGTAGAGTGTGCATTTATTGCAGGAAGTGTCAAGAGACCCAATTACTATAATCCCTTTCGCAAGAAAAGTGCAGAAGGTGAGGCCTTAGCCGAAAAGAGAGCAAAGATACGCTTAAAATACGTTCTCGGTAAAATGCGTGGGGCAGGGATGCTTGATGATTTTATTTACAATGAGGCTCTCGCAGCAGATATAGATTTTAAAAACGGTAAGGTGGGATTTGACCTTGACTATGCCATGGAACTTGTTCGTGAAGCGGTCTCTTCCTCCGAAGTTCTTGAAGCACTGGACAGTCATGGCGTCACAAATATTGCTACCTCTGGTGTACGGGTTATTACCACAGTTGAAAGGGGGCTTCAGGATAAAACTCTCTCCGCTCTTCGCAGTGAGTTGTCAAGGCTTGATGTTCGGTTGCGCGGTTACAAGCATGATGAGGTTCAGGGTGAACTTTCTGCCCTGAATTATAGTGGTGATTCCATTTTAAAAAAAGAGGCTTTCATTTTTGGCACAGTTACAGCTATAGAGGGTAAAGGGGGCGATACCAGACTGTCGATCAGTCTTGATAAAAAACTTGGTGACGGTTTTGTTGATGCGGCTGGCCTTGAACGGATGGTTATAGCCTGGGTAAAATACCAGAGAAATCGATGGAGTGAAGTTGAGAAAAAGGATCTTGATCTGTTTGTGGGGCAGGTCAAGGTTGGCGACAGGGTTTGGGTTAGCGTCAAAGGCGAGATAGTAGCCGGGGAAGCTGTTGCCTTATCACTTGAAAAGTATCCTGTACTGCAAGGTGCAGCTGTAGTGGTTCAGAACGGAAAAATACGAGGGCTCGCGGGAGGGAGTGAAAACCGCTTTTTTAATAGGGCAATCCATGCAAAAAGGACCATGGGCTCAGCCTTTAAACCCCTTGTGTATACCGCAGCAATTCAACTTGGCTGGAATAGTGCTGATCAAGTAAAGAACAGGCGCAATGTTTTTGTCTACCACGGTAAACCGTATTATCCCCGGCCTGATCATAACAGTCCCCACGACTGGGTATCCATGAGTTGGGCCGGAGTACGCTCGGAAAATGTTGCGTCGGTTTGGCTTTTATCAAAGCTATGCGATAAATTAAGTCCCCTGGAATTCAGAGAAGTTGCCGAGAAGGTGGGGTTGACTCCGAAAATTGTCGATGGCGCCCTGGAACCGTATCGGTCATATAAAGCACGTATCCGAGATCGTTTTGGCATCCAGGTAAACAAAAAAATCCTTCGCCAGGCCGCTTTTGGCCTGGCGGTGAAAAACGTAGAGACGGATTTTATCTTTGATGGTTTGGAGGATGAATATCCCATGCTTAAAGAACTTGCCTATGGCTTGAACTATGAGCGATATAGACAGGGTTTGGACATGGAACTGTCACACCAAAAACAGCCTGTAAAGAAATATATTGCTGACGAATATGCCCTGCGAAGGAGTCTGCTTGAGCATAACTACCTGATGATGGAATTGTTGAGACAGGAGCTGGCACAGGTGAAAATAGAAGTCGAAAAGGCAATGGGGGGCATGTTTTTACAAGATCTGCCCACTGACTCGCCATCTGAAAATATCGAGTTTGCTGGTGGCGCACTCTATTTGCATCAGAGTAGCGGTGTATTTTATTTTCTTCATGGTGAGAGTAGTATGGTTGGGATCTCACCGGTTCCGCTGTCATATCTACAAGAGTATCTGGTAGATATGACAGCAGGAGAGCTTCTGGAATTTTGGGGAAGTGTTATGTTTGAAGGCGGTTTGAGTGTAGCGGCCTTTGATAAGGTGGCCCAACAACTGGAACATGAATATCAAAAACTTCTGTTAAAACTGCCCTTTGAATTTGAAGTTTTGGAAAATGTTGACGATTTCAGGACAACAGTTGGCCTTTATTATCTCATACAGTTAAGCAAGGAACTAGGTATCAGCAGTAGTCTGCAGCCGGTTTTATCTTTTCCCCTTGGATCGAATGTGGTCTCTCTTTTTGAGGCAACAAGGATGTATGAAGGGTTGGTGACAGGTCGCGTGACTAGATTTGGTGAGATGGTGGAGGGTGGGACTGATGGTTTTACCCAGGGAGATGAGTTTGTTGATGCGCTTGCAATTCTCGACAGAATCGAATCCGCCGATGGACAAATACTTTACCAGCCTCAAGCGGTGGAAAATGAGGTTGTTGATGTAAAGACCGGCCTGGCTGTGGGCTCAATTTTAGAAAACACAGTGAAGTTTGGTACCGGCCGTTATGCAGATAGAAATGTCAAATTAACGGGAGGTGATGGTGAAATTGAAGATTTGAATCTCTCTGTACCTCTACTTGGCAAAACAGGTACTGCAAATAGATATACCAATGGTTCCTTTTTAGGCTATGTCCCTGAGGTTGGTGAAAATGGTGTTAGTGTGACCCTGGAGGGGGGCTATGCCCTTGGTGTTTATGTTGGTTTCGATAATAATAAGCCCATGAGACGGAAAGCCAGCAGGATAAGTGGTGCTGCCGGAGCATTGCCTGCCTGGACAGAAATTGCAAACGCGCTGGTGGAGGAGAAAGAGTACACCAACAGGCTTGACCAGGTGGATCTTTCGTTTTATGGTCTCGCCATTAAAAGAAAAGCTCTTGGGCAGGTTAATGTCGCCGTAGATTCAGATCAGGGTGGCCTGGTGCAGCAACCGGCTGTACGCGTGTCAGATGTTGCACGTAAAAAACCTTCTATTATAACATTTGGCAAGATTACAGATTCTGGACGATTTATTCTGGAACGAAAATATCAGCCATATTGGATAACCCCGTAAACGGAAAAAAGACGGGATGGGATTTGTTTAACGACAACGAAAACAGGTGAAAAATATATGAAGAAAATTATTTGGAGTGCAATATTTGCCTTGGGCACTGTGGGGTTGGCTGGTTGTGCAATCCCGGAAAAACAGGTTATCGCGCCGCCTCCTGTTAACACCAGCTACTCAGAGTCGCAGATTACGGTTTCCTCCCCGGATAAAACTGTACCTAAAAGTATCACCAGACCCGCGTACCTGGATCTTGGCGACCAGAATGAAGAGAGTGCTATTGGGGAAGACCTGGAGGTGAATCTTCCATCCATGGGCTATATCAATGATCGGATCTTTGAATATGGTCGTAAGCTTGACCGCTGGAAAGAGCTTGACAGTCAGTCCGTGGGTGTTGATCTGGCAGAAGAGGATGCGGAGCAGATGGTTCGCTGTTTTCGCCGGCTGCAGAATGTTTTGAACGGCTACAGCAACTTGAGGGCAAAAATGCTTCAAGCTGAAAAAATATCAACCGCTGCTGAAATCAGCAATGATGAGATAGTGTCATTGCAGAAAAATGATATAGGGTTTCTTGAACATTCATGCGGTCGCTTACTTGCTGACTCCAGTGATCAGGGGATGGGCTGGACCCAGAGGGAAGAGGGTGCTGATCTTGGCCAATTAGAGACTTTGATTGATCGGTACGCAAGTAACAGGGAGTTTGAGGAGGTAATCCAGGTCTGGCTACAGATCCCTGAATTTCAGATTTCAAGGGTACACCTCAGGACTAAAATAATGTACGGGAACGCCTTGATGTATCTGCACCAGGAGGAAAAGGCAGCTTATATTTACCGTCAGGTGGTTGAGCAGATGTCAGACTCCGATGAACAGGCGACGGATCTTGTCTCTCTTAGAAAGGTGCTGGCGGACCTGTATACTGCTTCTGGAAACTATAAAGAAGCGGAAATACAGTATAAAAAAATCTCTGAAGATTATCTACATCTTGGGCGCCTTGAGGAGTGGTCAAAATTACAACTCTCTATCCTTGACAGATCCATGGCGGATAGCCCGGAATTATCAGAATACTCAGCCCTGTTACGAAATTTTTTAGGATTTATTCCAGAACAGGATGGCTATAACATTGTATGGCAGGCAGAGAAATTTCTTAATAACTATCCCTATTCCCCGGTTTCTTCCAATGCTGACTTCATAAAAGAGGTAGCCACCAGGCTTGCAGATAAGTGGTTCAATGGTTTTATGGCCGAAGTGGATGGGCTTAAAGGGGAAAAAAAGTTTGAGGAGGCCCTGGAGATTCTTGAAACTATGCCTACCGATATAATCAGTGTAGAGCAGCAGTTAGGGGTGAAGGCCAAAAACGAAGAACTTCTTCTTGCAGAAGCTGTTGACAAAGAAACGGAGAAAATGGCTCAAATGCAGGAACTGCAGCACCAGTGGAACAACGGGATGCTGTTGGCCAAGGGCAGTCGCTATGATGAAGCAATTGAGGTTTTTACAAATTTACTCGATACGGAGTACTCTACAAAGGCTGAGGCAAAGATCGGTGAAATTGCGCTTGAAGCTGCCAAAGCGGATAGAAAGAAAGCCGCACAGCTCTTTATCCGCTTTACTAAAACAACAGATATGGAAAGCAGGAAAAAACTTCTTATCGAGTCCCGTAAACTCCTGAAAGACATTCTGGTAAAATACCCAGAGGTTGAAATAGGCACCAAAGTTTTAGGAAATATTGAGAGAGTGGAGCAGGAGATGAATGCCTTGGATCCATCGCTTATTATGATGGCTGACCAACCAGCTCAGCAAGCTCAGTATGACGGCACAGACGGGGCTTTTGAGATACCTGTTACATCTCCCACAGGGCTGCCACCGATAACAGAAGAAGATATTGAGATTGAAGAGAACCCGTAAGATGTTATGTAATCTTTCGAAGGGTCGGTGAACGCTTACAACCGTGTCACCCTGCAGCGGCAGGGTGACACGGGTTTACTCTTTCAGCTCTATTTTTAGCAATCCTTCCACCACGCCGATGGACTTTACACCGTCGGCAAAGCTTTTCCAGAAGCCTTCGTCTTTACCAAATTCATCAATGAGATCGATGTTTTTTATTCCCCCAAGCCAGGCGTTTGGCATTGGGACACCCATGAGACTGACACCTTGGAGCTTGACCACAGGTCTGCCGTTTCTGTAGGCGAGTTCTGCACCAGCTTTGACTTTTAATGTTTTTCCACCAAGCATTGGGAAATCGGGGTCCATGGGGATAAGGAGTTTAATGCTGATCATATCCTGGGCAAGATCCAGGGCCACCTTATCAGCAAGATCGGTATTTTTAGCGACCATTGCATTGAGTTCACGTTCTGTGAAATTGATTTCCCGGGAACTGCCCTGTTCACTGTATTTTTCCGGCTTTAAACTACCATCGCTGTTGTACTCAGTAGTCGGTTTTCTGGCTGGAGCACCACCGAACCCTTCGAAGGTTTCAAGCTTTGCAGTAAGGACGCTCTCTTCTTTTTCTGAAAGGGTAACCGGCTTGAAGGGAGGAGGGAAAAGAAACATTTTAATGGTAACGACTGTTACTACAAGGGTAAGAAGCATGGAGCCCACAACCATTCCCAGCACCTGCATGGCTGAAAAACCACTCTTTTTTACCTTCATGGACGGAATTTCCAATTGTTCTGTCATTGTATCCTCTTTCTAATTGTCAGCGTTTGAGACGGCATTACATTGCCATGGAGACGTTTTTGAATTTTGCCTTCGTAAGATATTAGTGCCTTACTCCATAGAAGCTGTAATAAAAAACAAGAAATTATGAGATCGCTTTGAAATCATAAACTTAGAGTTATCACCAGATAGTGAACGTAGTGAGACCTTCGAGGCACTTATCCAGTGATACTAAAAAAGTTT
>JAAELB010000435.1 GCA_024227155.1 Desulfobulbaceae bacterium | reverse complement strand
CATGAGCGGGAGAGCCAACTCAAGGTGTTCCTGAGTAACCCGGCGTTA
Source organism: Desulfobulbaceae bacterium (assembly GCA_024227155.1). GTDB lineage: Bacteria > Desulfobacterota > Desulfobulbia > Desulfobulbales > Desulfocapsaceae > Desulforhopalus_A. Next base: position 3,025 of record JAAELB010000435.1, on the reverse strand, counting down.
CCCCTGGATACCAATCATCTGGAACGGGCACTGCGGGTTATTCCCATGGGCAGCAAAAACTATTTGTTCTGCTGGTCTGAACTTGGGGCTGAGCAACTGGGCATATTACAAAGCCTGATGGTGACTTGCCGCCTGCAAGGCGTCAATCCCTACCATTACCTCGTGGATGTCTTGCAACGCGTAGCACTGCATCCGGCCAAGGATGTACTCGACCTGACGCCAAGAGTCTGGAAAGAGAGATTCGCGGACAAAAAATTAACGAGCGACTTAGATAAAATGGGGTGATCCGGGTCTATATTGATCGCTTACGGTCCAGCTACGCGTTGCTCAACAATGAACTAATCATTTCAAATTATTTTGTTTTAGTGAATAACAACTTGGCTCGCTGAGTCGGTACTTTTATATATTGGACATCTGTTATTGCCCACATGCCTATCTATACTTTAACTGGGGTTCTAATAGATGGGGCAGTTGTAGCTGTTTGGGCGTACTATGTGTTATATATCATTGGTATGAGGAATTTTTTGTTCAGTCAAACGTCATACAAAAACTTTATGTCGCGCCTCATATTTGGAAGTTAGCTATCTACAGGAGCAGGAATGGACCTAGTATCAATAAGTGCTGCGTATAATGGTCTAAAGGTTGCCAAAGACATCTTCGCGGGGTTTAACAATCTTAAAGTTGAAACGGCAACATTGGAGCGTATAAATGAGGCAGTCAAAAAAGTAGGTGAAGCACAGGACGCAATTTTCATGCTTCGAGAAGAGCTGTTTCGGCTTCAAGAAGAGAATAATTCTCTAAAGCAACAAATCAATGATAGAGATAGTTGGACCACCGTTATCGGCCAATATCAACTGGTTGCTACAGCCGGAGGTGCGGTGGTCTTTAAATCTAAAGAAGAGCCAAGCCACTTCGCATGCCCTAGCTGTGCACAATCAAAAGAGATACATATTTTGCAAGATAGTAGGGTAATGGCGGGCACTTTTACATGTACAAAATGCCAAGCATCCTACCCGGTTAAACCACGGGAGAAAATGCAGCCTATTAAATTTCAAGGCTGGTAAATTGCTAACAAGGTGCTGTAACTAGCTGTGCTGGGACCTCTGTTGCGTTCCGCTACCTTGGCTACGGCTCCTAAGCACGACATTATTCGAATTAAAATGAGTATGGACTCAACACTACCAATAGAGAAAATTCCAAGTAACATGTTGTTTCTGGACAAGGCTGGAAAAAGGCGACTCTGACCTCAGAATGCAAATAGTCAAAACAAGTAGTTCAGACTCTAAAATCCCATAGAACTTCAGATATTTCTAACCTAATAATTATCGTTCATCGATGTTATGAGTAGAGAGAGACCCTCATGTGGGTCCGCATTGAGTATCTCGCACAGCTCTATGAACTCTACCAACTCCACCTTTCGTCGAGCCTGTTCAATTTTCCCTAAAATAGAATGGTGCCGGCCCCATTTTTCCGAGACCTCTCGTAATGATAAAGACTGCTCTTCGCGTCGTGCTTTTAACCACAACCTGAGCTTGTCGTAATGTGAGGAATAAACAGATGTTTTCATTGTCTCGATGATAGAGACAAAGTAACATGTCGCGAATTTCGAGACTAAAGTTGAGCCATTAAGACTAAAACAATGCCAAAAAACAGATACAATATTGATTTTTATACATTTATCATTTCTCTTAATTTGCACTCTTTCACGGTTGAAGATGTCACGAGGCATCTTTTAGAAACATATTCAGAGGAATTTAATAAAAAGAAAAATGCTACTCAATTCGTGTACCGGCGATTGAAACAGTTAGCAAAAGAAGGAGTACTTTCTTCTATAAGACTGGAAGAAAGTAAAGCTATAGTTTTTAAATGGTGTTCAGAATCTAATGAAAGTAGCCATCAACCTAATCAAACTAGTAAAAACAACGAAATTATAGTCTCTAAACTCAAAGAAAAAATTCAACGTTACAAGACAGAAATGCTGACAAACTTGGGTGAGACAGAAGCTTATTCTGAATGGGTGCAAGAGATGCCTGAATTTGCTGAGTACGTGAAACCCTACTATCAGGACACAAAAGAGCAAACAAAACTTATGTTAGGGAAAGTCAAAGGTTTTGAACGGTTGCTTGCTGACTACGAGGCAAAGACATCGTGAAGCTAAGGAATTGGCAGAAAAAAGCTATAAGTGCCGCACTAAAAAAATTTGAAGTTCCATTTTCCCACTTTCTATGCCTTGCAACTCCCGGAGCGGGCAAAACTCTTATGGCATCAGCTCTCGCTGACATTCTCCTAAAAGAAAACAGGGTAGACCTTGTTCTATGTTTTTCACCTTCGACAGTGGTCGCTAATGACTTCAAGGCCGAACTTGAATCCATTACTGGAAAAGGTTTTAGTGGAAGTCTCGGAGCATCAGGCTCATCTCTTACATATCAAAGTATGAGACATTTAGATGATACATTCTGGTATCTCTTGAACAGTTATCGAGTGTTCGTGATTTTTGATGAAATCCACCACTGTGCCGGTCATAAAATCGAAAATTCAAATGCTTGGGGAGCAGAGATCATAAAGCATATTCAAGGAAAAGCTCGATATACACTTGCATTAACAGGAACGCCCTGGAGGAGTGATACAATACCAATTGCGCTCGCGAATTATGTAGGTGACAACAATCAGATAAATGTTGATTATCGATACGATTTAAAGCAAGCGATTAAAGACGGAGTGTGTCGACTACCTCACTTAACTTTACTTGATAATGACCTTATCAGCGTAAGCGATCAATATAGACCCGGATCACCCCATTTTATCTAAGTCGCTCGTTAATTTTTTGTCCGCGACTCTCTCTTACCACACTCTTGGCGTCAGGTCGAGTACGTCTTTGGCCGGATGCAGTGCTACACGCTGCAATACATCCACGAGGTAATGGTAGGGATTGACGCCTTGCAGGCGGCAAGTCACCATCAGGCTTTGTAATATGCCCAGTTGTTCAGCCCCGAGTTCGGACCAGCAGAACAAATAGTTTTTTCTG
>JAAELB010000434.1 GCA_024227155.1 Desulfobulbaceae bacterium | reverse complement strand
TTTTTGGCATCCCATGGCGTCGATGGTCACGATACAGCCCTTGATCTCAAGAAGCTTAAGGAGTGCCGGAATCGCGGTGATTTCATTTGATTTCTCTTCTGTTTTAACTTGTCCCAAAACAAGTTGATTTTCCGTAGCCCATGCACTGACCATATGAATTGCGGCCTTGTCCGATCCGGAATCATAGGATCTCCTCAACGTTTTACCGTCAATCGGGATGACTTCGCCATCGACTGCCTTCACCAGAGATTGCGTCCAGCTCAAAAAGCATTCTTGAAAAATTTTCGCATCTATCCAAGACAATACTCGTCGAAATGTGTCATGCCCCGGAATGCCGTTGGGTAATTCAAGAAATGTGGCAAACCATTCCTGCTTGGCTTTCCCGAAAATTTCAATCTGTTCCCAACCGGATGCCCCTCCAACTACGCCGCAGACGGCAATGACAAGAATATCAACGAGCAAATGTCGATTTTTTCCCTCAACTCTCGCGTCTTTCAACTCTGCGAAATGGGTGATAATGTCTGGCTGTAGTGTTTTCATAATCCTCCTCCGACGTATTCGGTTCTTTTAAGGATTATGTATATAATAGGCTGCGGAATCGAACGTACGTACTAATTCGATTTTACAGGCAATTTCTTCCTCTCCTTTTGATTAGGTCGTATTGGGCTCAAGCATGCCTCGTTATGGGAAATTTCATGCGCTTGCCCTGCCCTATAGGGTACCATTAAATTACTGCATTATTGACAGCAGTATATATTTCCATTGCGCACTTGAGGGAAAAAACTCGATAACATTACAAACAACTCAAAAGTTTCATTTTGCGTGGTTGGTGAAACGGAAATTCAGCCCGATACATTTGCGACAAAGTACGAGAGTGGCATTGTCCAAGGAACTGCTATTGAAGTTGTTGGTGAAGAAAAACAAATGCCCCTGGAAGGTTTAATAAAAAAATACTCCCACCAATTTGAGCGCGAAGGACTTGAATATATCAAAAAAGTACAAGGAAAAACAAAAGTAATGAAAATTATGCAAGAAACTGTTACCGGCAAGGCAAAGAGATAAGATATGTTGCCCGCCTCAATGATACGACTGGCGAGATTAAGGTTAAATATGGCTCTAAATTGTAACACTCTAAATTGTAATAGCTCAGACTTAATCTGACAGATTGAACAAGCAAGTCTCGATCCTACCTTGCAGTCCATCATAGGAATGACACTTGGGTCGGAGATGTACAGTTAAACATCTCAAGATACGGGGAAAGACAGAATTGTTTACCTTGGATTTGGCAATGTTAAGTTCAAGGCGCAGTGGCTGAAATTACCCAGTCAGGAACAAAATCAAGTTTCCGTTTATCTACCGTCCTGTTGACCTTAATCCCGCTAATCATTCGGATGATTGGGGGGGGGACATCGTTGCTATTTTCTCTTTGCTCCCCATCGATTCAGTGTGTTGCCGATTGTATTAAGATGGTTTTACTGCTATCCTTTTCCACCTTTTCACTGACAGAAACATACAATTAATAGTTATGCAAAATTGAAAAACAGGAAACTCACCAGTCATATAATGTCAGAAAAAAAGCCTCAATCAACCGTTTTCGCTCTAATATTTACTTTTTTCTTTATCATAGTCGGATTTGTTACCGCATCAACACAAGCCACAGAGTTAGGCTTGACCAATGAAGAAAAAAGCTGGATCGCTGAGCACCACACGATCACCGTCGGCGGGGAAAAAGACTGGGCGCCTTTTGACTTCGTCGATGAACAGGGAAACTACACGGGTATTGCAAAAGCATACCTCGACATCCTCAGTGAAAAAACCGGCCTGCGGATTAAAATGGAGATTGATGACTGGGAAAATCTCCTTGCAAAAATTAAATCCGGGCAGATCGATCTGCTGCCAGCCATCTACTACTCAGAAAATCGTGAAAGCTTTGTCAATTTTACCGAATCCTACAGCAAGCATGCAGAGTTTATTTTTGTCAAGGAGGGCCGGGAACACTACCGTTCGCTAGATGAACTTCACGGTGAAAAAGTCGTCGTAGTCAAAGGTTATACCATCGAGAGTTTCCTCGAAGAGAGGCACCCTGAAATCGCATTGACGAAAGAGCCGAGTATACTCAAAGCATTGAACGCGTTGCTTACCGGCAAGGCAGACGCCTTTATCAATGACATAGCATCTACTTCGTATATTGCTCGCAAATATAACATTATAGGGTTTGAACCGACCGTGCTCCTCGAAGAGCGCATCAACGATCTGCACATGGCTACCAGCAAAGAGGCCGAGCCCCTTAGTCGAATCATTAATAAGGTTTTCAGAAACATTGAAGCCGAAACCCACCACCGCATCCAGGCCAGATGGATTACATTGGCCCCAGGAAAAACAAAACTCCCGCAACTGATTTTGACACCCAAGGAGAAAACGTGGCTCGAAGCTCACCCCATCATCCACTGTACCAGCGATCCATCGTGGATGCCCTATGAGGGTAGTGATGAATCTGGGAATTTTATAGGAATCTTCAGCGACATAACGGGATTGATCTCAAAACGACTGGGCATCACTATTGAGTACATCCCTTCCGAAAGCTGGGATGATGTCATCTACAAAGTGCAGCACCAAAAAGTCGACTTTTTTACATCCATACCTACTGAAAAACGTAAAGAGTTCCTGCTGTTCACACCACCGATTATCATCAAAGAGTTGGCACTACTCACTCGAAAAAGTCACCCCATCATCTCCTCATTCAATACATTAAAAAAGAATAAAGTCGCCTTGATATCGGGCTACGGATACAATGAGGAAGTGTTGAATAAATATCCCAATCACGAATATGTCTATGTCGATTCACTGAAAGAAGGTCTTCACGGGCTAAGCAGCAACAAATACGATATTTTCATATCCAACATCACATCGAGCCTCTACTACATCTCCAAAGAGATGTTAAATGACCTTCAGGTTGCCGGTATACTCGACATCAGCTTTGAAGTGGCCTACGGTGTCAGGAACGATTGGGAGATATTTCACGGCATCTTGGCCAAAACACTAGGCAGCATCACCGACGCGGAGCGTCAGGAGATATTGAACCGATGGGTCAAGGTCGACGTCGTCCAGAGAATAGACTATAGCCTGCTTTACAAGATTGGTGGCATCTTCGCGCTGATTGTCCTGATCATTCTTTACTGGAACAAGCGACTGCACAGGGAGATTGAAAGGCGTGAAATAGTTGAAGCCGAATTGCAAAAAAGTAATGAGGAGATACAGACTATTCTCGACACTGCGCAGAATTTAATAATTGTCACTAACACTCGTCAACTCCTCAATGCTAATCAAGCATTCCTTGATTTTTTCGGCTACGAAACCCTGGAAGCCTTTTTCAAAAAATATCGATCCATCTGTAACTTTTTTATTCGTCATAATGACTACTTTCACCTAGGTAAAATTGATGATCCAAATCTTTGGATCTCCACTCTAAGAAAGCTATCTGAGACTAAGCAGATTGTCTCAATGCAGGGGAAGCACACCTCTTTCCCATCCGTCTTTTCTGTTCGTATCAGTCAATTGAAGGAATCAAATGTTTTCGTGCTCGCCTTTACTGATATCACCGGCATCAAAATGGAGTCAAAGGAGCATGAGTATCGGTCGACCCACGACCCGCTCACTGACCTCTATAACCGGCTTTATATAAACCGTTTTCTCATGCATGAACTTCTAAAATTTAAAGAGGTTAACGAACCTGTCAGCGTGATTATTCTGGATATCGATTTCTTCAAGCAGGTGAACGACACTTATGGACATGCTGCAGGCGACGAAGTGCTGAAAGATCTAAGTAAACTTCTGAACGTTACCATCCGCTCAAATGATAAAGTTGCCCGTTGGGGAGGTGAGGAGTTCCTCATCGTGCTGGTGGGTACGAATTTGCACCAGGCACAGAATCTGGCTGAAAAACTAAGAAAAAAAATAGCAGGCTATCTCTTTAAAGAACCGCAGAAGATCAGCTGTAGTTTCGGTGTCGTATCGGCCAAAGAGGAAGACACCATAAAATCCTTGGTCGAGCGTTCCGACGATGCCCTTTACCGGGCGAAAGAGAACGGCAGGAACCGTGTTGAGGTCATAGGCTAGCGTAGAGACTTTTGGACTTCTTGCATCATGAGTTCGAAGAAATTAATCAGGAAATTAATCAGGGACAAACCACGTTTCTTTGGAACTGACCGGGTAGAGTAGAGCGCTGATTCAGCAGTTACCTTGACTCTTTCATCATATTAGGGGACAGCCTCCGATTAAGCCGGAGGCGCGCAGTTTGCTGATATCAAAGACTTTTAATCGGAGTCTGAGGTTCCCCCAATATTCTACATTTTTCATTGAACGGGGTAGTATTTTTATTGACAAAGGGTCTTTTAATGGGTGTCCCCCATTAACTGAAGAGCAACATGCCGAGTAGAATCGTGGAAATCATAATTCCTCCTGGCACTGGTAGCATCCGTCTTTAGGATTATCATTGCCGTCGTCACACCTTTCACCTTCATGATAATCGAGCACACCATCTCCACAATAAGGGCGTTTACAATTTGTCCGGCAGGCGCCTGGAATCTCATCATGGTTTTTTCTTCCATCATCGCATTCTTCACCGCTGTCAGTGACACCATCTCCACAATAAGGGCGTTTACAATTTGACCGGCAGGCATCAGATATGGTATCCGAGTTTTTGTTATGCCCATTGTCACACTCTTCCAATCCCTCTTTTTTGCCATTTCCGCAGATCGGTTTATGATAGAGTCGTCCGTTTTGGCATCGAAATTCACGCGTTAACGGTAAGTTGGGTGCGCTGTGAGTTTTTTTTACTTCCTTGCTACTGCCAATGCCCCCCACAAAGAGAACGCGGGCTCTGCTATTTGGATGCTTTGCGCAGACTTTGTTCAACAATCGGTCTACGTTGGCAGCACGGGCTGCCTGTTGCGCAGCCGCTTTGCAGGCCCTCTCCCGGGCCTTGTTCGGACTGGGCACCGCCCCTTTGCTCGTGCCTGTGCCGTTATAGCGAAAGGGCTCTATATGCGTGTACTTTTTGCTATTGATCTCGTATTGGATCATTTCAGCCCCTTTGCAACCCCGTGTTAAGGTTTTAGAAATGCCAATACCAGGTATCCCTGCCAGGAATAGAATGAGGAGAGTGACAAGAAGAAACTTTTGCCAGATACGATTCGAATCATTTGAATTAATCATTTCTTTGCTCCTTTATAGTAAAAACCGTTTTAATAATCCTTTGGTTGTTGCTTGTCAAAATGTCATCATGTATCAATACCAACGAAAGGCTGCTTTCCAGAATTTCATATTAACACTTAAACAACTTTACTCTACATTTACAAAAAACAAGTAATTCTCTGGTTTCCTTATAGCTCCGGGAAACAGAAATTGTTGACAACGTAAAATCAACGAGTTATCTCGAGTTCTGCTCTATATCATGACAACTTTGCTGGATATCAGCTTAACAGGATAACATTCATGTTGTAAATCCCTGCTCAACTCGCCAACCAATTCATGACCTATAATGGTCAGCAAGGTATTCCCGCCGGGCAAGCCAGGGTCAAATCTCATTTTGATTTTTGCCTTGTCAGCAGTTTTTCTCTTGATCTCTAATCGTCATTTATCTTCTCTCTGCTATCCTGAAACGGCCTATTTTAGGTTGCCTTGAGCATCGTATTGTAGCAAAATAATTCAAGAAAACAATCCTTTGTCATGGAAAAGTTATCTCCTGGGAAAAAGTTCTTGAACCGCAAAGCCTTGACGGGAAGGCGTGTTGTTATTTTATAAAAGAGAACTGGTTCATCGCTTGAACAGAACAGTTTGGATCAAGTTTGTTTTGC
>JAAELB010000433.1 GCA_024227155.1 Desulfobulbaceae bacterium | reverse complement strand
TGCTCCAAGCCCCTCCCATTGATCTCTATATTTATCCTTCATATTATTCTTTGACCTTATAGATATGTAACATTGGGCTAATCTGCGGTAAAATTAGACTCGCGTAATTTTAACCAGGTGATAAGACATCGCTTTGTAAGTCGGCCCTAATTTTCTGCAGATTTATTTCATTCAGCCTTCATTATCCGACAACCTATCTTCTTTTCGCCGTTCCTTCAGTAAATTTTTGCTGACACCCTGTTACCTGTTAAGCGATAGATGTTTTGAGTTTGTTTTGTTGAGCAGGTTGTTGTTCAACTCTGATGCGATTGCTTTCACCAATAACCTGGCGCCAGCTTGTGACAGATGATCATCATCGTAGTAATATATTTCGCTCTCATTGTGTGTCACACACCGCCTGCTCTGCTCAGAGCAAAATAATTTATCTGGGTTTACTCTGATTATATTTTCATGATTTACTCTGTCTAGAATCGACTTGGTGTAGGCCGTTCTTTCTAAATAAGCATCATAGTTTGTAGTAATCGACATATTCTCGAAGGCTTTCCTCTTTAGGTTCAGGGGGTAACGGGGGATTTCGTCGAGTTTCTTTTTGATTAATTTGGGGACATGCCAACCCACTTCTGGGATTGGATAGATGAGTACGACCAGATGACCTGCCTGTGCAAGCTCTTCAAACGATTTCACTATGAGGTCAGGGACGGTGTCTCCTCTCTTTTTCGCCTTCTCGTTGGGGTGAAATGGGAGGTATAGAGATCGTTCAACTGCACCCTCACCATTATTGAAGGGCTTCTT
>JAAELB010000432.1 GCA_024227155.1 Desulfobulbaceae bacterium | reverse complement strand
CCAGGCTGGGTACTGTGGACAGTCGTGTAACAGTTTTATGTATAAAATGTATCATTATGTATGTATTAAAATGTATTATCATGTATTATGTAAACTGTCATACTATGTATTTTTATTATTATTTTCTTGCAAACACGTATACTATGTATTTAGGTGCAAATGTATTTTAAATACATTTGTATTTTGGTGCAAATGTATTTTAAATACATTTGAGTTATCTCTGCTTAACAGAGATAAACTTGAATAAAGTTTTGGGTTAAATTTAGTACACACACACACACACACACACACACACACACACACACACACTCCCCACCCAACCCCCTCCCGCCGTGTCCGTCCAAAACCTTGAAACAAACGGTTCTTTTCAGAACCACTTGCAAAGATTTACGAGTTATATTTAGTATTGGTATTTGTAGTTGTATTTGTATTTGTATGTATTTGTATTTGTATTTGCATTTGTTTTATCATTTATTTAACTTTGTATTTGTATTTGTATTTGTATTTGTATTTGTATTT
>JAAELB010000431.1 GCA_024227155.1 Desulfobulbaceae bacterium | reverse complement strand
TGGCAATTTTTCCTCAAATTATTCTTTTTCTACCTAACTTGATGTATTGAGAATTCTTTCATTTTTTAGTAATTAAAAACTCGTCATCGTTATCTGTTTTGTTAATGATACGAGTTTTTTTATTGTCGTGGATAGCGTACTAGGTCCCGACTTATTTCCCGTTTAACGGGGTTAGATATAAACGCAATTATATAATAACATTCAGGAGAGAGTGATGGAACGTGTCGTCATAGTCAGTGGAGCTCGGACAGCTGTTGGTAGTTTTGGAGGATCGTTGAAAAATGTTCCGGCAATTGAGTTGGGAACTGCAGTAATAAAAGAAACTTTAAAGCGTGCTGGAATTCGGCCGGTAGTAAGTGAGGCCATGAAGGCAGGAGCTCCAGAATCATTAAAGGATCAGGGTCAGGTAGAGTTAGAGAAAAATGCGGATGACTGGAGTGCTGATGCCACGCCTCTGGCAATTGATGAAGTGATTATGGGTAATGTTCTCCAGACTGGTCAGGGGCAAAACCCAGGGCGTCAGGCAATGATCCATGCAGGTATCCCCAAAGAAACAGCAGCGTTCACCCTCAATAAAGTCTGTGGTTCAGGTCTTAAGGCGATCACACTCGCGGCGACATCGATAATGGCAGGGCAGGCTGAAGCTATTATTGCCGGTGGAATGGAGAATATGTCCATGGTGCCTATGGCTTTACCAAAGGCGAGGTGGGGCCATAGAATGGAGGTGACAGGCAAGGGTGAGGTCACCGACCTTATGGTGTATGATGGTCTCTATGAGAAATTTTATGGTTACCATATGGGAATAACGGCCGAAAATATTGTTGCTAAATATGGAATTACCCGCCAGGAACAAGACGAACTCAGTGTTTTGAGCCACCAGAGAGCACGTAAGGCCATAGAAAATAATATTTTTAAAGATGAGATCGTACCAATAACGATGAAGAGCCGAAAAGGCGATATTATCTTTGATACCGATGAACGGCCAATGGACACCAGTCTTGAAAAAATGGCTAAGCTTCGTCCGGTCTTTCTCAAAGACGGTTCAGTTACCGCTGGTAATGCTTCAGGACTCAATGACGCCGCAGCCGCCGTACTGGTAATGTCGGCTTCCAAAGCCGAGGAGCTTGGCCTGAAACCAATTGTCGAAATAAAGGCTTTTTCTTCGGGGGGACTCGATCCTGCTTATATGGGTTTGGGACCGGTTCCAGCCATTCAAGCTGCTTTGAAAAATGCCGATTTGAAAATTAGCGATATGGATATGATTGAGCTCAACGAAGCCTTTGCTGCCCAGGCCATTGGTTGTATGCGTGAGCTTGACATCCCTGTAGATATGCCGAACCAACTGGGTAGCGGCATCTCAATTGGGCACCCCATCGGTTGTACCGGGGCTCGTCAGGTAGTGACCGGCATACATCAGATGCAGCGGGAAGGGTTGCAGAGAGGATTATTTAGCATGTGTATTGGTGGCGGCATGGGAATGGCCATGATTGCTGAACGAGTATAAAGCTTAATAGGAGGATGAAACGTGGCTAATGAGCTGGTATTGAAGGTACAAAAAATTTACGCAGAAGCATATAATAAGGGTAATTTTGATGTTCTTGACGATATTATTGATATTAATTATCTCCGTCAACAACCTCCTATGAAAAAGGTGCAAGGGCTTGCCGCCTATAAAAAATTTATATCAGAGGTACTCGGCGCCTACTCTGATTTTGAGATGATTGTAGAAGAAATTCTAGCTGATGGGAATAAGACTGTTGCAAGACTTACCCTAACCGGCAAGAACACTGGAAGAATCCCAAGTCTTCAAACACCACCCACAGGCAGAGAAATTGCCATGTCCAGTTGTGTCGTTTCGACCTGGGAAAATGGTAAAATCGTCGAGGAATTGGCGTATAACGACTACCTGGGCTTGACCTACCAGTTTGGTGTCATGCCTGTATTTCCCGGCGGTGGTTTTGAGTAAGAACAGCTGACAGAATCTAAGCGCACCACCTGCTGGTGCGCTTTTCGCTTATCCGAAGTCTACGCTATCTGCTGCTATCTCCAAATAATTCGAGGGTTTTTTCGTTCTGGCATGCGGTAGTATCGTGATTTATTGAAGCCTATCATCATCGGGTAGTGAAAAGGATAATCGTCGGTTATCCCCATTGCTTCTTTGACCGGAGGCCAGTTGAGCATAGCGCCCTGGAGCAGTCCCGCCCAACAGCTGCCAAGGCCAAACGTAGGGGCCACCAAATCCAGATAGCTCAGTGCAATAGTAGAGTCCACCAGGCCGTTACGGGCATCTTTGTTTACCATTGCAAGAATTACAACAGGGGCGTTTCGCAGAACTGTGTCATGTCCTGCTTCCCAGGCCTCGATTAATCGTGATAGATAAGGCGGAGCGTTCTTTGTGTTTTGCTTAAGTGAGTCGCGCATCCAGTCAATGGCAAGCCCTGACAGCTCATGTAGTTTCTCTTTGTCACTGAATACCAGCCATTCGACCATCTGCAGGTTACTGCCTGTCGGTGCATAGCTGGCAACTTTAATGAGTTGTTCTACGCTGTCTTGCTCAACTGGTTTATCCTTGAAGAGTCGTACCGAACGCCGGGATCGTAAAAACTGAACCGCATGTTCGCTGTCAATTGTAAGATTTTTGTCTATTACGGGGGATGCTTCCAGGGGACTGGATTCATGACTCAGAGCTCCATGGGGGCAAACAGCCACACAGTGTCCACAACCCAAACATGTCGATTCCGCGCCCTCAACAGCTTCCGGGAAATTACTGATCTCGTTGATTGTGATAACAGAGACAGGGCACTCAGCCACACACAAGCCATCTTTTTTGCATAAATTTTCATCAATTGTCAGCATAATTCCCCTTTAAGACTGGATGATTTGTGCATGAATTTGCAGAAAATTTTTACCCACGTGGAGGCAGGCCATGTACCAGGGTGAGAAATTGCATTTCGGTGCCAGCTCTACGAAATTCAGAGATTGCCTGGTAATCCGCATCGGCATACCAATCCTTTGCAGCTTGCTCGGAAGGGAACTTGAAGATAATTATACGACCATTTCGAGGACTCACTCCTTCAAGATGAAGGGAATTGTCATCGTAGGTAACAAATTCTCCATTATATTTTTTTAAAAGAGGGAAAAAACCCTTTTCATATTTTCGATAGGTGTCAGCATCGGTAACAACTAAATTTACAACCATGTAAACAGGAGTATCAGCCATCCTCTTTCCTCTGGTATGTCGGTGTGTTAATTATCTATAAATAACCTCCCCCCGTCATTGCGGGGGGATAATTACTTGGTGAAGGTAGTTACATCTCTCAAAGGGAACTTTACCTCGGATAAGTTCCTGGGAGCTTGCCAGTCTATTGTCCTGTTTCAAAGCGGAAAGTTTGATCCGGGTCAACAACTGCAAGGATTCGAACTATACAGCCGTCCCCGCCAGTCCAGCGCCAGGGAAAGGCCATAAAGAAACAACGCTTGCCCGTTACCTTATCCAGATCCCCTCCAACATTTTCAATCCCGGGGATACCGCCTTTTACCATAAGGGTTTTATGGGCAGGTTCCCAGTCCGGGAAGTCCTCCTTCGGGTCACGGCCGGTGGCTTGCTTGTATTCTTCGATCAAATGTGGTTGGGAGGGTCCGAGACCATGGTCCACCAGTTTGGTTGCAATTGGATGGTCGTTTGCCTGGTGGCCGTAGCCAACACATTTAACTTTTTTATCAACCAGCCACTCAGCACCTGCACCGGAGATGCCGCAACCGTAAGCAAAATACTCATCGCTGTCTGCCCATTTATGGTGAAAGCCAGTGTTGATCATGACAATGTCACCTTCTTTGATCTCAGGGGTGGCTTTTTCCAAATCTTCAGGGGTAATGACTCCCCATTTTCCTTTGGGGATGGAAACTGCAACTCCGGTTCCACAAAGGCGCCATGTCGGGTAACCATTGATACACGGGGTGTTTTCTGTAACATGGAGTGGAGCGTCCATATGGGTACAGCGGTGCATAATCCCATCCCATCTCATCTGATATATTCCGTCTTTGGCATGGAACTTATCAACGATGACATTGACGCTGGGGGTGGATGGCCATTCCGGCATATGGGAATGGAAGGCGTGACTTAAATTATATATTTCAAGGCTCATTGTTTACTTTCCTTTACTTCTAAGATTAGTGGCTTACCCCTGAAAGCGAGCTTAGCGAGATCTTCGAGGCACTTATCTCCCTCAAGGAGGGACCTGAACTGACTCCCCTTTGTTGGGTGTTAATTATTTGCCCGAATCAATTCTGCAGGTACCGCTGGGATCGATCATGGCCATGAACCGAACGGGGCAGGCATCGCCATATTCAAATTTCCACGGAGTTGCGGCAAATGTCGCTCGTTTTCCTGAAAGTGTGTCGACATCACCGCCAACCTGTTCAATCGTCGGAATTCCGGCTGCCAGGAGAATCTTGTGGGCCACGTTCCACTCAGGATGTTCTTTTGCAGGGTCAAGACCAGTGGCTTGCTCGTAGGCACCAACCAGGCGATTCATTGTTGGTCCTCCACGATGGGGGCCTAAGGATGTTGCAAGAGGATGATCCACCTGGGGCATATCAACGCCAACAAGTTTACAATCTTTTTTAACCAGCCATTCAGCTGCATCTTTGGAGAGACCGGGGGACTCACCGAAGTACTCTATTCCGTCAGAATATTTATGGTGCCAGCCGGAGTTGATGACGACGATATCACCCTGTTGAACATTAGAACCAACTGCCTCAAGATCAGTAGCGGTGATAACCTCGTAATTCTTTTTGGGCAGGTCCAAAACAATGCCGTTACCGAAGAATCGATCAACGGGGATGCTGGCAAGATCTGCCGCTTTCTGGATCATGTGCAGGGGAGCATTCATATGTGTCCCTGTATGCATAACAGTGTTGATCCGGTGGGCCATTACGCCATGTTGAGCAAATTTTACAGAACGGAACATCTTTACGTCATCCTGTCCCGGGTAAGAAGGTACGCCGTGTCCCCAGGGATGGCTCAGCTCAATTGTCTGTAACCCGCTGTAAGGGTCTATGGTTACTTCTGTCATAATCAGCCTCTTTTCTAAGGTTTGTGCTGTCGCCGCAGGCCATAATTGATAGCCGATGCTGACCAGCAATACAAAAGTCAGGGAATGTATTTTAGTGCCTTATTCCTGAACTTCTGTCAAAAAAACAAGAAACTCAGGAACTCTTTATGAAATCGTGAAGTTACTTATCCAAGCATTTCAAAATGTTCCGATTTATTCGGGTTGGGTGGTTGGTAAAGTTTAAAAATTAAAACAGCACATGACAGCTGATCCCGCGTGTTTCATATAGTGAGATTCAGTTGTCGTATTGTGAAACTCATTGTACAGTGGTTGCCTGTCATGTCAAGAATATTTTGCATGTAATGTGTTGTGTTATGATTCGTGTTAAAATAGCCTTTAATATCAAAATAATATGGTGAAATTATTGTGTGGTGATGGACGTTTTTTATGTAGTATATTGCCTTACTCCTGAATGTCTGGATCGTAAAACAGGTGATCTGGAGAAGCAGTCGGATTATATTTGCGTCTCTCCTGCTGGAAATTGTAAAACGTGTTATTGCTTCATCACTGCTCTTGACCGGGATTCAGGCGGTGCTTATTACCTGTACCGAGGGTTGGGTGTAGATTGTTGGGCTCTTTCTTCAGCCTACGGTGTTAGTATTATTTATAAACTTGAAGATTACGATAATTTACCGGGGCGCGAAGGATTGCATTTATTATTACATGTTATGTTGTTTTTTATTGAGGTTACCGACGGCTATGTATTATAAGCTTACACTGTGGCGCGGTTTTATAGAGTTTTGTTTTTATAGGTATAAGAGAGGGTGATGTTATGTTAAAACCAATTAGGTCGATTATGTTTGCCACAGATTTAACAGCAAATTGCCAGCAGGCGCTAGAATTTACAATAGTTACTGCTACACGATTTAAGGCTACCATCTATATGCTGCATGTTATAGAGAAGTTGCCCGAACATGTGAATGAAAGGTTAAAAGATTTACTCGGTAATCATGATTGGAATAAAATGATCGATTCCCATAAGATGACTGCTCATAAGTCTCTTCTGGGAAAAACATCGACCAATGCCCTGGTCAGAGAGGCTATACATGACTTTTGTAAGATGGAAGGTATAGACGATGATTCCGGTGATTTACAGTCCCGCGAAATCATAATTAGTGACGGTGACATTGTTGAAGATATTCTGGAGAATGCCAAAGCCAATAATTGTGACATGATTGTTCTTGGCGGCCACCGCAACCTGTTTTCCAAAAGAGCGGTCGGCTCCACTGCAAGAGGTGTTTTGAAGAGCAGTAAAATACCGGTAACCGTAGTTCCTCCGGTTACCTCTGATTGATATTCTCGTAAAAGTCATCGAGTTCCCGAAGATGGACTCGTAAGAGGATCTTATTAATATTAATTGTCGGAATGAAATATCGGCAGGGTTCTGCCCTGTGGAGACTCTGACATCTGTGAGACTATTATGAAAACAGCAGAGTGGGGAAGTTACATAAAAATCCAATTTACCATTGCTCTTGATGACGGCAGTGTCGTCGGTATACCTGGTGAGAAGACCCAAATCAATTTTAAAATAGGTGATGGTAAAATTCTACCGGCACTTGAAGAAAATGTAGTTGGAATGAAAGAAACTGAGATCAAGAAAATAAAGATCTCAGCTGAGAACGGCTATGGGGCCTATAACAAGGATCTCGTACTCAGGGTTGAACGTAAAAGCTTTCCCCATGACCTTACTCTGGCAATCGGAAAAACTGTGCAATATCAGAACCGAGATGGAGAAAGGGTCAACTTTATAGTTAATGCTTTGGACGAGAAAACAGTGACCATAGATGGGAATCATCCCCTGGCAGGATTAACTCTTACCTATGAAGTAGAACTTCTCGAGGTACCTTGAGCAGGCAGTTATCTTGTTGATGTGGATTTGTCGAGTTTTTATACCATGATCCCTTGCTTTAGTCATATCTCAAGTGCGGCTACTTGAAACATGGCTTTGCAAGGGTTCGTTGTCCAGTGTTGTTTCCCTCTTTGGTTTCGATACCAACTTATGTAGCTCCTCAGACAGCCTCCTAGACCATTTCGCAGGCCTCGAAGGAGGAAATGGATTGACTTCTAACCTTTTGTTGCGTAATTGTTATTCTATAATTTACACCCAGGTTGTCGGTTGGCGAGCGGAGTAAAGTTTGGTTTGTGGTTGTGGTACAGCGGTTTTCAAAGTGACACAGGACTAATCCTGCCCCTTAAGTACTCCCTCCATTCCATCCCCGAGCATAAATCGACTATTTGGTGCCTTACTCCTGAACTTCTGTCATAAAAAACAAGAAACTCAGGAACTCTTTATGAAATCGTGAAGTTACTTTTACCCACAAGGCACTTATCCAGGCATTTCAAAAAGTCCCGATTTATTCGGGTTATCATTTATAGAGGTACAGAGTGACCCAGGTACAATTTGAATCAACGACTCCCGATCAGTTTTTAGGCTCACAGGCATACGAGTACATGGTTGATCGAACCCAGCGCTCGATCTTGTTTTGGGATGTGATGCGTAAAAGGGGCAACAGGTATCTTTCCCATCTAAATGATGGACAGCCAGCTATATTGGTGTTTGCCTATGAAGAGGTTCTGGATGGACGAACCTTTGACCAGCCGGTTAATTATTCCCTTCTACGCATAGTTGACAGGCGCGTCGCCGAAAGGGAAAGGCGCAAGGGGCAATTAGAAGACAGAGTAGGACCAGGCCGGGATAGACGACAAACACACCACGGAAAAATCCTTTGTAGTGAAGGTTTCCCTGCTCGACCAATTGTTGTGATAGATCCCAGGGCAGGACATGGTCCGGGGATTGGTGGTTCAAAAATGAGTTCTCAAATAGGTATAGCTCTTGACTACGGGCACCCTGTCTACTTTGTTTCTTTTAATACAGAGCCGGTTCCCGGGCAGACGATCAGTGATGTTCATAATGCAGAGATTCGCTTTCTCGAAGAGGTAGGTAAGCTGCATTCCGGTGCTCCAAAACCCGCGATGATAGGCAATTGTCAGGCCGGGTGGGCGACAGCACTTATCGGTGCTGACCGACCAGATCTGACGGGACCGATGATTTTTAACGGTTCTCCACTTTCCTACTGGGGAGGTGTCGAAGGAACGAATCCCATGCGCTATAAAGGCGGGCTGACCGGTGGAATATGGCTCACCTCCCTGTTCTCGGACCTTGGCAATGATAAATTTGATGGGGCGAATCTGGTGGCTGGCTTTGAAGATCTCAACCCAGCTAATGCCTACTGGTCCAAATATTACCATCTGTTTTCCAATATCGATACAGAGGAAAAACGGTTTCTCGATTTCGAAAAATGGTGGGGTGGTTTTTTCAAGATGAATGCTGAGGAAATACATTTTATTGTCAACGGTCTTTTTGTTGGAAATGAACTTGAAAGAGGCCACCTTCGGATGGATGACGGTCGTTTAATCGATTTGAAGAATTTCAATAGCCCGGTTCTGGCCTTTGCCTCGGAGGGAGATAATATCACGCCGCCTCCTCAGGCCCTCAATTGGATTAACAAGGTATACGGTACAGTTGAAGAGATAAAGCGCTGTGGACAGGTCATTGTTTACATGGTGCACCCAAAGGTTGGTCACCTCGGTATTTTTGTTTCGGGTAGTGTGGCCCAAAAAGAACACAAACAGATTCTTGGCAGTATGGGCTGGCTGGAATATATCGGTCCAGGACTTTACGAGATGCAGATAGAGCAGTCTGTTTCAGGTCTTGATGATGACTATGAGGTCCGATTTGAAGAGAGGACTATGGAAGACCTTTTGCAGATGGGCAACGGGCAGGAAGACGAAGAGCCGTTTGTTGCGGTAAATGGTATTTCAAGACTGTCCGACGCAGTATACCGTTCTTTTGTCAGTCCATGGGTTCGAGCCTCAGTGGATGAATCGGCCTCTGAACTATTCAGACAACTTCATCCGCTTCGGACGCAGCGGTACATGATCTCAGATAATAATCCTTTTTGCTGGCCTTTGAAGTATGTAGCGGAAACAGTAGGCCCACTACGGAAAATTGCTGACAAAGATAATGCTTTTGTCCAGTTTGAAGAGATATTTTCGGATAGTGTTAAATCTAGTTTTGATTATTTTAGAGATTTACGTGATACTTCACAAGAAATGCTCTTTAAAACCCTCTACGATACGCCATGGATGAAAACTTTTTTTGGCGATATCGGTAAAAGCCAGGACAAGGACTTTCTGCTTGAAGAGGAGCGGCTAAAAAAAGAGGCCGTTGACAAGGAAAAATTGCGAAAAGAAGCTGGAGAAGGTGGCTTTGTTGAAGCCTGTATCAGGGTCATTTTGTCAATTGCCTCTGCAGATAAAGTTCTTGATACCAGGGAATTGCAGTTGGCTGAAGAGATCATTCAGGAGAGCAAGAGGCTTCAAGTACTCCCTCCAGAGACTTGTCAGAAAATCGTCAGGGATCAGGCCAGAATCTTAACTGCTTTCCCACGAGAATCACTGGATTTATTAAGAGAAATGGTGCCGGATGCTGAGGACAAAAAGGAATTATTTCGAATAGCAGAGCGGATTGCACATGCTGACCATACCATGCACAAAACTGAAGAAGGGCAGCTGGAAATTTTAAGAAAAATTCTTTTTTGATAAACTTATAAATGGCTAGTGTCGTGTCAACTCTAAAATGTCACTAAACCACCGTCATTCCCTCGAAAGCGGGAATCTAAACGTCTTTTGCTGCGAAACTGGATCGAAGGAAGACTTCGGCTATATAGTTTTTACGACGCCATCGTACTTGATTGTATGACTTATTCTTTTGGAGGTAATAATGTTAGGAAGAGCAATCACAGAGCTTAAACTCGGCGACAATGCGGAATTCAGCAAAACCATTGCCGAATCGGACATTTATCTTTTTGCGGGAGTTACCGGTGATCTAAACCCTGCCCATATCAATGAAGAATATGCCCGGAACACCTTTTTTAAAGGCAGAATAGCCCATGGGATGCTGCTCGCCGGTTTTATTTCGACGGTTATCGGCTGTCAGCTTCCCGGTCCCGGGTCAATTTATATCGGGCAGGATCTGAAATTTCGTGCACCGGCACGAATAGGTGACACCGTAACAGCAAAAGTCATAGTGAAAGAGATTATTGTGGAGAAAAACAGGGTCACCTTAGAGACAACCTGTACAAACCAAGAGGGAGTGTTGTTGCTGGATGGTCAGGCCACTGTAAGTCCCCCAAAAAAAGGATAGCTGTAAAGCCGGTTCTTGTTTAGTGCCTTACTCCAGAAAAACCCCAATAAAAGGCTGAGGCTTGAATCAGTCAAGCCTCAGCCATTTTATTTTTGCCAATCGTTGTCGAGAATATTTTAATCTCAGGAATTCTCAGATCCAGTAGGCGTAGGGGTAATTTTCGCTGGGTTTAGAGCAGTAGCAGCAGAGGCTTCCCGTACCTTCTGTGGGGTGGATTTGGTCTGATTGTTGCCTGTATTTTGTTTCATTTGATTTGGGACATCGCCTTTTTTAGTCGGTTGAGCTGGCTTCGTCTCAGTTTTTGCTGCAACAGAAGGTTTGGCAGTCGCTGTGGCGCTCTTTTCAGACGGGGTGGCTTTCTGTGGAGCCTTATTCACTGCCGAAGTTTTAGAAGGAGCAACCGCCTTCGGTTTCGGCGAAGCTGTCTTTTGTCCGTTTACTTTAGCCGCAGAAGCTTTAATGGGGTTGCCTGCATTCTGTTTTGCTCGGGACGTTTTTTGTGGACTCGCTTTTACTGCCGCAGTCTTGGCTGGAGCTGCTGCTGCCTTGCCGGTATCAGCCGAAGCCTTCTTACTGCGAACCTTCGATGCTGCAGCCGTTTTTGCTTTTGTTGCCGGCTGAGGCTTATTCTTGCTTCTTTCTTCCACCACGGGAGGAGTAAAAGCAAGCTCAGCTTGTTCGAACCCTGTATCAACTATGGTCTTCAGGTATGTAGTTGTTTTTTGATAATTCTCACTCCAGCTAAGATAGCTTTCCTTGCTGATATCAGGTACCCAGTCACATTGATCAAGTGTCTGTTGAACCAGCGCCTCGGAATTACTCTGGTATAATGCCAGTATCTCAAATATTTGGTCCGAAGCGGTTTTTTGATACCGTATTGCTTCTGATATAAAAGCTGTATTTTCCATTGTCTTTACTCCATTACCGTTGCACTTTTACTCTATTCAGCTGTTGCTGCTTACAACGAGTTTTTCCAACTCGATAAAACCTTGATCAACAGCTTTTTTGTATTCCTCTCTCGCGCTTTTCATAATTTTTATTGAGTCGTTAACTGGTTTCATCGACTCTTCATTAATCCAAGGAGTTTGACTTACAATAGTGTCCATTACAGTTTCGGAGTAATCCTGCAGCGCGGTAACGCCTGCGTAAGTTTGATTAAAAGACGTTTTTTGAAAATCGATAATTTGCTTTGTAAATCCGGTCATTTCCATCTGTTCTCCCCCTCTTAAAAAAGGTATTAATTTTGAAATTTTAACAATACTTTTCCATGGATTTCCATTACACCAAGCCAAATGTCAAAAGTATTGTGTGCCATTAAACAATATCAGGGGAGTATTTGTCAAGTTAGTAATTGTGCACTGCATCATTTTTTTTTATTATGGTACATATGCCACACCTCCCTGTAGTCTTTAGGAAGGGGCCATTTTAACATCAGGAACTCCATGTCATGACAGGACAATGTTGCATTGTAACACACATAGTTTAAGCAACTTTGTCAAACAGATCTTATCAGTATGGAATATGTAATTTATCCAAAGATATCGAGCAATAAAAGTAGAAAAAGGATTTATTATGTCTTAGGCACTGATGTGGTGTGCCCTTCCGGTATACAATCTAACAAATAGCAATCAAAAAATTGATTTTGATATCTATCTGTTATATAATTTGTGGATAGTATGTTCTAGAAATATGCAAATTTTTGGCTTGATCCATGTCGCTGTTCTGTCGCTCAAGGCAGAACGAATTGAAATCATGAGAAATATATGCCATGCATCAAAAAGATCCTTAAAACAGAGATCTTGTAGGGAACAAACGAAGGAGGCAGTAATGATTTCACAGCAAAATAACAATCATGCCTCTACATCTGGTGACGAGAAACTTCAAATCCAGAGAAAGAGAAGAAACAGACGTATTTCCAACAGTCAGGGATATCTCTATATGCACACAGTAGGGTGGATATGCAGACGTGAAAAGCAGCGTAGAAAATCAGATAAAACCGGAAATGACAATATCCCGATTTGAACTTGACACCTTCCTCGCAGTTTTCTCTTTTATGACCTGTTTTCAAAAAAGCTGCCTGTAGCCACAAGTTGCAGCGCAGCAACCGAAAAGGTTCGCCATATTTTCCGTGGAAGAATTCACAGGTTGGTATGTTGACAGTAGCTATGTTGCAATGTAACATATTGTGTAGACAGTCAACTAAGAGACTGACTTGCAATTAACCCCTCACCAGTCTCCCTGAAATTCAATATCAACAATAAAGAAAAACGTGGAAAATACTATTTTAATAAAAAAATACCCAAACCGCAGGTTGTATAATACGGAGTCAAGCAGTTACATCACCATCCATGATGTTGCGGAACTGATCCAAGAGGGGAGTCGTGTCGAGGTGCGGGACGCAACCAGTGATGACGATGTTACAGCGTTAGTGCTCACACAGATCATAATGAATAAAGCAAAGAAAAATCAGGACCTCCTCCCTGTGTCTCTGCTGCACCTTGCCATTCAATATGGTGAGAACCTGCTACATGAATTCTTTGATAAATATCTGGAAAAAACCATGGAAAACTACCTGCTTTACAGGAAGACGATGGACAACCAGGTTTCCACCTATCTTGATCTCGGTATGGACTTTTCCACTCTTGCGGAAAAGACCATTAAAGATATGGAATCGATGAATGTCTTTGCCGAAACCTTCAAGCATTACAACACTAAAAAGTAGCTGTTTCAGGGGCCGCTGGCCTGAAACAGCAGTTGAAGTAACTCTCAGACAAGCTCCTGGATCAACTTTTAGGAGCGGTCTCTTTTTCAGGTTTCTTTTGCATATCCAGATGGAAGCGAACCGGTCCACGATATTTTTCTTTGCCGAAAACGGAATCAAGGGCGCAGCTTGATTCCGGGTGAGACCAGGACGTCGCGATGGCTACATGCCCTTTAGGGAAAGGGGTAACCTCGGCATCGACAAAATCGAGAGGTGCAAGGGCGACTTCTTTTTCCACCAGGTCATCCTTTTCTCCATAGCAGATCAGCCACTGAATATCTTTTTCATTCATTGCCTTGAAATTCAGTTTCTTGCCGAACATCGTTATTGGCAGGGTGCCATCCTTTTTTACGGAAGTATTGAATGACGAGAAACTCATCTCCGTAACTGAAAGCGGCAGGTCTGAACGCTCATTTTGCAGCCAGTAGTTAATGGCTGCAACAGTTTTATTAATAGGGGTTTCAGGGCTGGAATTCCCATTCAACATCATGATATCTCTAATAAAGGCAACAATAGGACCCGAGTTTTCCATACTTTTCAGCTTGTACACCCAGCCCATAAGATCCCCGTTGGCTACCTTGTTGCCGCTGGCTAGTGTCTTGCTCCCATAGACAAGATCGTTAAACTGGGCAGGCAGTGCCTTAAGAAATTTCCCCAACCCATCACTCCTTGTTCCGTCCATGGGTGCGACACAGGTAATAAGTGCATCAACAAGGGGGTCGAGCTTGCCGGTGAGAACATTACACACGGTGGTAAAGCCACCCTGGCAATATCCATTCAGAGTGATTTTTTGACCATGTTTGGCCATTATCTCTTCACAAAAAAACTTTGTGTCCAGGGCATCATCTTCAAGACTCATGGTCTGGACCGCCTGGTTAGAATCAATATCTTTCGTGATCCTGATGTAGGTCGGGATACCCTTGTTGGCAAAAGAGTGAGCATAACTTTTCTTCTGCTTTGGCAAAAAGGCTAAAATATTTGCACCAAGAACAGCGGGTGGAATAATAAGTATCGGCTTCATTGAATCGTCGGTCTCTACCCCTTCTTCGGTGGGGTTTACCTGACGGAGGTAGAATCTATCGGACTCTGCAATCAGGCTTTCAGGGTAACGCTCAAAATGAAAACCAAACTCCGGTTCTATCTTGGTAATTGCCTCCGGATATGCCTCCAAAACTTTGCGCAGGGTTCCTTCATGATGTAAAAAATATTCATCGAGTTTTTCCGCTTCGGAACTAAAAAGGGTTGCGTGGCATGCTGATAGAAAACGTTCGAGCTGCTGATTGCTATAAGATCCCAGGGTCTCAAGGACACCTTGGTTGTATCTTGCAAGTAGATCCCAGTTCATCAGAAACATCTCGTTGTAGGCCTTGAAATTTTCCTGCGGATTTCGCTCCTGGAACCTGGTTGCTTCCACCTTAGAAAAATTATCAGTCGCCATAAGCAATGGCTTAATAAAGTCTCCACTATAATTATTCATCCCCTCAATATAGTAAAAAGCGGCAACAGCTTGAGCCATTGCGGTCTGATTCCAGCTATTGAGCGGATTAAAAAAAATCAAGTCGAGCATTTCCTCTTTATTTCCCATTTACGTTCCCCAGAAAAAAAATTACGTGCCGACAGAGTAACCGTTCATCGCCCCCTTCAAAAGACTGCACAACCAGAGTCCGTAACTGTTCGTCCAGTGCTCCAGGTTCGTTCAAGCTGGTCTCCTGGCTATAGTTGGCTATGCCAGGAGGCCTGATCGGACGAAAATGGGGTGCTGGTGAACGGTTACCCGACAGAGAACTCCGAGGGCACGCGTGATTACTACATATGGGCCAGCTTACTTCTTTTCCAGCATATCCTCAAACTTAGCATAACCTTCATCAACAGCCTTCTTGAAGTCATCCCGTGCCTTCTTACCCATTTCGACAGATGCTTCCAAAGACTTTTTGTTTTCTTCGGTGGTACCGGGGAGCTGCTCAATATAGCTGTTTAACATTTTCTCGGTTTGCTCCTGGGCAAGAACCATTGCGTTAAAGCTATTGGTAAAGATTGTTTTTTGAAAGCTTAGAGTTTGTTTTGCCATTTGTGTAAGGTCCATTGTTATCTCCTTTTTATTTTTATTTGAACTACAAGTCTTTTGCATTATTCACGCTAAATATAGCAAGCAATCCGACATTGTCAAGTAAAAAATTGCTGCAGTGCACAATGGGAATTTGGGACACTCTGAAAACAAAAAATGGGTATTTTAATGTATGATAACAGATTGATATGAAGGTGATGAGATAGTATTTGTTAGTTTCCAATAATTTATTGTTGCATCCTGGCAGAAGAAACAGCATCCAGTGTTACCAACTATTTGTCGGAAGAGGACATATGTTTTTCTACACTTTGATAGCCTTCATCCGTCAATTTCTTCAGGTCTTCACATCCTTTACGGTAGGCCTGCAGCCAGGTTTCAACGGAACTCACTACTTCTTGGGGAATTTCATCGCTTTGACTGAGGAAAGTATGGAGCAGGAGCTTATTTTGCTCATACGTTGCCATCATCATGCTGAAGTTGTAATCAAAGGCCATCTTATTCGTCTGCATCATCTGCTTGAGAGTTTGAGTCTTATCCATAAAACACCTCACTTAGGTTTGTGGTTGTCTTTAACGGGAGGACCAAAGACCACCTTTAATGTTACAGGAAGGTTATCACCCTGGTGAATAAACCACGGCACGGTCCACCCCAGCGGACATTTGTTAAAAAGTGACTATTCAGGTACGCGCTGAATAGTTACGTTAAAAATAGAGTCGATGGCTCCATATATCTTCTTCCAGACTTTTCTTGTCCTCTTTGAGGGCCAGATACATTGACGCATTTTGAATGGCCAGTGCTCCGGTGTGGGCCAGGGCCTGGATAAGCATAATAAATCCTTGTGGATATTTTCGTACACTATCGCTGTATAGGCGCATAACACCGATGGTTTCTTCTTTAGACTGAATCGGAACAGTTACCAGGCTGTGAAGCCCTTCCTTTTCAGTTTCCCTGGGATACTGGAGGTCTTTAGATTTGCTCAGGTCTTCAATTACAATTGTTTTTCCCTTGAGAGCTTCTGAAAGGCCCTTATCTACTGCAAGCTTGCCTCTACCGAGGAATTTGTCACTCAGGCCGTAACTGGCAACCAAATTCAAGGTGTTGCTATCCTGGTCCAGAAGCCGAATGGTGGCACCCTTCATGCCCATAGCTTTGCTAGTTTTTTCCGTCATGTTGTATAGAATATCTTTTATATCTATACTGGAATTTATAGCAGAAGCCAGATCCAAAAAGAGAAGAGTATTCTGCTCGATACGCTCAAGCAAACGGGCTTTTTTTAAAGCAATCCCGCCGTTGGCGGCAAGTGCTTTGAGGAAAACGATTTCGTCATCTGTAAATTTTCGCTTATCAGAGGTGTAGAGAGAAAGAACACCAATCATACGTCCATCTACCATAACCCCTACCGTCATCAGGGAGGCTATCCCTTCTGCTACTTTTGCATCACGGTTTTCGAGCCTTTCATCGTTGGCGGCGTCTTCAAATAGAAGATGACCTGTCTGCTCCAGAGCCTTGGACAACCTTTGTGCTTTCAGCGGATTGGCATGCATATACGTATCCGACAGCCCCGCCTTCGCTTTGGGCACAAATATATCCTGTTTTTTGTCTTGTAGAAACAGACAGGCCGCTTTTCCGTCCATGGTTTGTACAGCGTATTTGACAATTAGCTGTAAGAGATCTTCTACAGTGGCCGCTGTCCCGAACGCTTCACTGAGGTTGCAAAACGTTTGGAAATAATTATTTTTTTTCCTGGTCATAGCCCCACTCCCTTTTCCATTTTTATGAAATTGAACTCATTTCTGCACATACAGATAGTTTTGCTACAATTTCTGTTTTCATGTTTCCTCAAGCTCAGATTAGCTCGCGCTGGTTTTACTTTTTCTGCCCGAGCTTCGAGGTGTTGGCTTTTTAGCGGTTGCAGCAGCTCTTTTCCTCTGCACCGGCTGTTTATCTCGATCACTTAGCCACTGGACAATTTTGGGAGTGAACTCCAACTGACATTTTGAGCTCACATAAATACCAATATGCCCCGTTCCCAGGCAGATATCTTCTGTATCTTTACTTCCCACAGCACTTGTCAGTTTTTCACACGCCTCAGGGGGTACGAGATGATCGAATTTACCATAGAAATTCAGGAGTGGCATGGTCAATTTTTTCAAATTTACCCGTTGGCCCCCCACAACCATTTTGTTCTGGATGAGTAGGTTCTCCTGGAAACAATCCTTTATGAATTCCCTAAAGGTCTCTCCAGGAATATCAGGGCTGTCAAAAATCCATTTTTCCATACGGACAAAACCTTCAACAAACTTCTTGTCATCCAGATGTTCAAAGAAGCTGACATATTTATCAAGCATCAAGCGGGCAGGGTTGAGCAGCAAAAAACCGAAATTTAAAAAATCACCGGGAATGTTGCCGAATGTATTTGTAATTTGATCAACTGGCATCTTGCGCATCCAGATATTGAGCAGACCGGTATCAATATCAAAAGATGTCGGGGTTACCGTGGTCACAAGGTTCAGCACCTTTTCAGGATGGAGGCTAGAGTAAATAACACTGAAGGTCCCCCCCATGCAAATCCCCATAATGTTTATTTTTTGCACTTTGTTCTCTTGCCGAATAAACTCTACAATATCATCCATATATACATTGACATGGTCATCTATCCCAAGATATTTGTCTTTGCGGGAGGGATAGCCCCAGTCAATCATATATACATCCACACCCTGTTTTAAAAAGTTCTCAACAACGCTTTTACCCTGCTGAAGATCAAGCATGGTCTCCCTGTTGATAAGGGCATATACAACCAACAACGGTGTTTTTATTTTTTGCTCTGTCACCGGCTTGTAATGCTTTAATTGGACCCGATCCACCTCAAAGACCACATCGTATGGTGTGGTGGCAATATCGGCTTCGATATCTCCCAGCAGAACATCTGCAGCTTTACCCATTCTTTTTTGGGCGGAATCCGTCGCCTCAGCCATATTTTTTAAGATCAGGTCAACGGGTATATTGGTATTCGCCATATTTTTCCCCTTTACATGCTATTGCACGGTGTTGTAATCTCACTTCAAGAAAAGGTTCTTATTTTCTCTCGAGTGCTCGCACACGTTTTTTCAAAAGGTAGATTTCTTTACTTAATTCATCGAAATCCGTATTTGTAGGAACGTTCAGTTGCTTAAGTGCATCATTTGTTATCTCATTTTTGGCATCTGAAAATTCATGTAAGGCGAAAAGAGTTTTATGCATGGCCTCACTATATTCCTCTTTCTGGAAGAGCTCCATATAATGACCTTCCATAGATTTTATCCAGAAATTGTAATATGTTTTGGAATTCTCATCTATGGTTCCCGCTTCTGCCATTGTGGTCATCTCTTCCTGGAGACTCTTGAGGGATTTTTCAATGGGTCTGTACAGCATATGAAGAAACCCCGACAGTTCAAGGTGGAAAGAGTTCATTTTATCTACTGCATTTAGTCCCTTCTCCTGATGCAATCTGCCCAATCCTATCTGCGGAATTTTAAGATAGCGGCTAAATTCCTGTTCGTAAGTGTCGCTCCAGTTTTTCAACAGCTCCTTGTCGAGTTCCTGGACATCCGCATCGGAAAGCGAATCTCCACGCTTCTGAAGCCATTCCATGGCATTGGTCTGCAGGCCACTTAAACTTTGTAAACACGTTTGTGCAAAGCCGAGAGCTAAATCTGGTGTCATCTCTGTAGCTTTTTGAAAACGTGCCATAGCATCTGGTCCGCTCATGGCGCCTAACATGGTCTGCCACATCTTAAGATTTGACTGCAATGTTTCAGCTACCCGCCCTTTGGGTATCGATTCTTGCTGATTTCCGGGCTGTTGAAATAAATCAGTCCACTGTTTTGCAAACGGATTAAAAAAATCTTGCGCTATCTTTTCCCAATCGTTGAATGGCGCACTCTGTTCCTCAGTTTTTTCACTTTTCTCGTTCATTGTTTACCCCCCCATTGTTATAGAGTGGAGCCTCGTTAAAGTATCCCTAACCCTATTTCCTTCTAACATGATGTATGACTACAATATATACAGGGTTGTCCCGCGCTCTTAAAGTAAAAAGAAATTTTTTTGCAGTGCAATAGAATCTCAAGAAGAGAAAAATTTACAGGAGGTATAGCATGTACGAGTTGCAGGCATGTTGTGGTCGGCTATTATTAACATCCAACAATAAAAGACGTTAATAATTTCAAACAATACAATTCACAAAGAGGAGAAAATATTTTGACACAAATAAAGAATGTAAATCACCGTATTGTACTTGCTTCCCGGCCAGAGGGTGCTCCGACTAAAGACAATTTTCGTTTAGAAGAAGTGTCAGTGCCAGCCCCAGGGGAAGGGGAGGTCCTTTTGCGGAGCATTTACTTATCCCTTGACCCATATATGCGTGGACGCATGAGTGATATGCCTTCCTATGCTCCTCCGGTGGAGATCGATGATGTTATGGTGGGGGCAACAGTATGCCAGGTCGAAGAGTCTCGTAATTCTGATTTTGCAATTGGTGAATGGGTCCTGGCGTATAGCGGCTGGCAGCTTTATTGCCTCTCTGATGGTGCTGATCTGACCAGCTTAGGTCTGAATCCAGAAAAACCGTCATTTGCCCTCGGGATTTTGGGGATGCCAGGCTTTACAGCCTATATGGGGTTGCTGGACATTGGTAAGCCACAACCGGGTGATACACTGGTTGTAGCTGCGGCAACAGGTCCGGTCGGTGCTACTGTTGGACAAATTGGTAAAATAAAAGGTTGTCGTGTTATTGGTGTTGCCGGTGGGGAGGAAAAATGTTGCTATGCAAAAGAAACTCTTGGTTTCGATGAGTGCTTGGACCATAAAGATGATGAATTTAAAGCTAAATTGAGGGAAGTTTGTTCTGAGGGTATTGATATTTACTATGAGAATGTAGGTGGAAAAGTCTTTGATGCTGTATTGCCATTATTGAACGTCGGAGCAAGGATTCCGGTATGTGGTCTTGTTTCACGGTATAATGCAACAAAACTCCCTGATGGTCCTGATCGTATGTCGGTCCTTATGGCTACGGTTCTCGTTAAACGTATCAAAGTCCAAGGGTTTATTATCTTTGATGATTATGGACATCGGTATGATGAGTTTGTTCAGGATATGAACGAGATGCTGAAGAGTGGGAAGATACACTACAAGGAGCAGATGTTGGAAGAGTTAGAGAGTGGGCCGGAAGCATTTATCGGTATGCTTGAGGGTAAAAACTTTGGCAAACTTGTGATCAAAGTTAATAGTGAACTCTAAAAGTTTTATCATATTTGCATATCCTCACCTCGTCCATCACCACTGGATTTGTACGAGATGAGGGTGTGCAGGACTCTGTCTCGACTGATTGTATTACTTCAAATTTTCTTCTTACTCTTCCTTTTGTTACAAAATGATACATAATGTTACTTCTGTTTTGATACGTTATGTTACTTTTTGCGTTAAATAATATTATTCCCGTCCCTAACTATCTGTATTTTAAGAAATATTGCATAAAAACAACCTCCAGGCACAACACGTGCAACTCTATGAGAAAAGAATTGGCACAATTAATAACAAATTTTTTGGAGGTACAACATGTCATCAATATCACTTTTCCCCTGTAAATTTTCAGTGAATTCAGGATTTATAGCTGAACTCTCACACCGATTGGATTTGTCTATATATACCGATAAGGAGTTATTCGAAGATGTTACTGAACGCTTTGGCGGTGACAAAGAAAAGCTTAAAAAAATGATGTATAGCAAGACTTCTGTATTCAACCAGTTCACCTTGGAGAAAGAAAAAAGTATCAATATGTTTCGAACAGTGTTAGCTGAAAAACTACTCAGCGGCGACAGGTATCTGTTTTATGGCTTACACTCAATGCTCATTCCTGAGTCCGTTTCAGAAGTGCTGAGAGTCATCGTTGTTGATAGTAAAGAAGGGCGGATGGACCGTGGTATCGGCGAAAGAATCTCAAAAAGTGAAGTCAAGAGACAGATAAAGCAACATGATATCTCGGCCTTTGAGTGGACAGATTTCTTGTTTGCTAAAGAAGCATATGATTCCTCTTTGTACGATCTGGTCCTTCTTGTAAATCGATCTGCTAAATCTGAGCTGGTAGAAAAAATTGTGAAGTATTACCAGAAAACATCTGTTCTCAGAACTCTGGAATCACAAAGACGTGTAAAAGACATGAGTGTAGCCGCGGAAGTCGAAAATCAGCTCCTCAAAGATGGTCATAAAGTTGGTATTGACGTTGTTGATGGCAAGGTTGCTCTAACGGTTAAAGATAGCGTCTTTAATTTTAACGGCCTTGCTGCGTCATTGATCAGGCAGGCAATGGAAATTAATGGGGTTGTCAGCGTAGACGTTAATAGGGTCAAAACCTATGAGGATTCTGTCTATCGTCAGCAAAAGTTTGAATTGCCATCCAAAGTTTTGTTCGTTGATGATGAGCGCGAATTTGTCCAAACTGTTTCCAACAGATTAAACAGTAGAAATGTCGGAACTTATGGCGTTTACAGTGGGGAAGAAGCACTTACCCTCATTCCTGAAGATAAACCGGATGTGATGGTACTCGATTTAAAGATGATTGGCCTTCAAGGCACAGAGGTTTTGCGCCGGACAAAAGAACTGGCACCTGAAATAGAGGTGATAATTCTTACCGGCCATGGTTCCATGCAGGATGAAAAAGAGTGTATGGAACTGGGGGCATTTGCCTATCTGAACAAACCAGTAGATATAGAGCAGCTCTCAGAAACAATAAAAGCCGCCAATGACAAAGCACACGAGAAGTTCCCTGCGTTAAAAAGAGCATCTTAATTTTTTGAGAGGAAATGTATGGAGCCGAAAAAACCATTTAAAGCCAGGGTCCTCTTAGTTGATGATGAAAAAGATTTTATCCAGACCCTTACCAAACGACTTGAGGTTCGTGGATTAACAGTGAGTAGTGCCACCCGTGGCGAAGATGCTTTGAATTTAACCAGGCAGAAAAACTTTGATATCGTGGTTTTAGATCTTTCCATGCCAGGTATGGATGGTCTTGAAACTCTTAAAAAAATCAAAGCAAAAGATCCAGATGTCGAAATTGTTATGCTGAGTGGCCATGGAACAGTGAAGTCAAGTACCGAAGCCATAAAATTGGGAGCAGAAGATTTCCTGGAAAAACCTGTAGATATTCAAGAGTTACTCGACAAAATCTGCGAAGCAAAGGACAAGCGTATTTTGGTTCTCCAAAAGCGGGCTCAAGAGCAGATAGAAGATATCCTGCAAAATAAGGCCTGGTAATCATCCTGGATGCCTAACTGACAAGCGCACTGCTCTCCCTGTGTGATATCGAAGTCTACGCTATCTGCGAGCATTATTTCAGAGTGCTGACAGGTGTGGTGCGTCAAAAATCGTGTGGAATTGTGTCTTCTATTGAGTTTTTGATGATCGGTGGAGTGCGCAACAACGGTGAATTGTAATGGAACAAATAAATAGTGTTAGAGAAAGAAATGCAGTAGCCATAGTGCCAGCGAAGACTGATTTTGGAAAGCTGCGAACCAAGAAATTTAACTGGAAGAGGATTTTTTTTACTCTTCTTGGAGTAGGCCTTTTTCTGGGTGTATATTATTCACCCTCCTGGCCGGTTGCTATTGACCCACTAGGGGTTAGTTTTGAGCTAAATCAGCAAGCCAAAGGAGCCATTGCGCTTTTTTGCCTGGCAGCTGTTTGGTGGGTTTTTGAGGTGATACCCATAGGAGTAACCAGTTTAACGATTGGTGCCCTGCAGGCTCTTTTCTTAATCCGTGACCCCAAGACCGCCTTTAGGGATTTCATGGACCCTTCGGTTTTGTTCATTTTTGGATCCATCGTCATAGGTATGGTTTTTACCAAGACGGGTCTGACAAAACGGCTTGCCTATAAAATGCTTTCAGTAATCGGCGATCGTACATCCATGATTTATCTGGGGTGTTTTGTTATGACAGCTGCTCTGGCCCATGTTATGGCTCATACTGCAGTAGCAGCGACGATGTTTCCTCTGTTAATGACGATCAATACCCTCTACTCCGATGAGAATAAGCCCTCGCGTTTTGGTAAAGGCTTATTCATGGGTATGGCTTTTGTTGCTGGTGCAGGGAGTATTGTTACTCTGCTGGGAGCTGCCCGAGGTGCTGTTGCCCTGGGCTTTTACAAGGATATCATGGATGTTGACATATCCTTTTTCGAGCTCTCAATGTACATGTTTCCCATTGGTTGGCTGATGGTCTTTCTTCTATGGGGATTTTTCATGGTGTGTTGCAAACCGGAAAAAGACAAGGTCGATGGCCTGCAGGAACGCTCCAAAAAAATGTATAAAGAACTTGGGCGCTGGACTGGTCGGGAAATCCTTACAGTTGTAATTGTTTTTTCTGCAATCCTGACGATAGCTCTGAAAAATTTTGTGCCAGCTCTTGAAAACCTCGACAAAACGGGCATTTTACTTCTGTCCACCATAGCTTTTTTTCTGCTTAACGTCCTTGATGTGAGAGATCTGGAGGAGATTCCCTGGAATATTATCCTCCTCTTTGCTGGAGCCATGTCCCTTGGGTTTTGTCTCTGGGACACAGGAGCTGCTAAATGGCTTGCCGTGAACTGGCTCCAGTTATTTGCAGATGCTGCTCCAATTGTTTTCATTCTTGGCATGGCCTTTTTTGTCATGATGATGACCAATTTTATCATGAATGTTGCGGCTATTGCTATCTCGCTCCCAGTAGCTCTCGTCATTGCCCCTTACCTTGGTGTGGCCGGAGAAGTGATTCTGTTTTCCGCCCTGGTGGTTGCGGGGATGCCCTTTCTTTTTCTGGTCGGTGCTGCACCTAACGCAATAGCTTATAGCTCAAAGCAGTTCACGACAGGCGAATTTTTCCTCTATGGAATTCCTGCTAGTGTTTTGTTGATGGTGGTTGTCTGGCTTGCAGTGCAGTTCGTCTGGCCAGTTATGGGAATGGAAATTTATGTTCCGGTTACAAAGTAGGCTTCTGCTGAGTTTACATCTTTTTTTTCTTTGAGGAGTACTGAAAATTATGAGCTTTTTATTAAACATTTTATTCGCTACAGCTATAATTGTATTGGGTAGCACGTCTCTGGCCTTCGCTGCTGCAGCTGGAGAAGCGATGGATCTGACCACCCACGCTATAGGGTATATAGCAATTATTGTGTTTGTTGTAGCGTATGCTGCAGTAATGCTGGAAGAAGTTACCCATATGCGTAAGTCAAAACCCGTTATGTTTGCTGCCGCAGTGATCTGGGGCTTAATTGGTCTGGTCTACGCGATGAATGGTATTGACCATGTCGCAGAACAGGCTATACGCCACAACATTCTTGAGTATGCGGAGCTTTTTCTTTTCCTGCTGGTGGCGATGACCTTTATTAATGCCATGGAGGAACGGTTAATCTTCGAGGTTCTCCGTGTCAAACTGGTAAATGCCGGGTTTTCTTTAAGGAAAATCTTTTGGATAACTGGTGTGCTCGCATTTTTTATCTCACCGATCGCCGACAACTTGACCACAGCCCTGCTGATGTGCGCGGTCGTAGTCGCAATAGGTAAAGACAATAGGAAATTTATCAGCCTTGCATGTATTAATATCGTCGTGGCAGCCAATGCTGGTGGCGCTTTCAGTCCTTTCGGCGACATCACAACTCTTATGGTTTGGCAAAAGGGTATAGTCCAGTTTCAGGAGTTCCTGGTTCTTTTTGTTCCTTCAGTCATTAACTGGATAGTACCGGCTGCAATAATGCATTTTGCGGTTCCAAAGGATATGCCTGAGGCAAGTGCAGAAGATATCAAACTTAAGCGAGGTGCTTTCATTGTTGTTGCTCTCTTCCTCTGGACCATCGCCACAGCTGTAAGTTTTCATAATTTTCTACATCTCCCACCAATGGTAGGCATGATGGCCGGTTTATCTCTGCTTAAATTCTTCGGCTTTTACTTGAGCAAAACCCATAGCAAACATAATGGATACGACCCCGAGAAGGCCAAAGAGCGGATAGGGCAAATTATGCCTTTTGATATCTTCAAAAATGTGGCAAGGGCAGAATGGGACACCTTGATGTTCTTCTACGGAATTATCCTTTGCGTCGGAGGCCTTGGCTTTATGGGCTACCTGGCCTTAGTTTCACAATTTATGTATATCGACATGGGCCCAACATTTGCAAATGTGATGGTAGGATTTCTGTCGGCAATTGTGGATAATATTCCGGTTATGTTTGCTGTGCTCACAATGTTGCCTGAGATGTCACATGGGCAGTGGTTGCTGGTAACACTCACTGCCGGGGTTGGTGGATCCATGTTGTCAATCGGTTCCGCTGCAGGAGTCGCTCTCATGGGGCAAGCCCGTGGTTACTACACCTTTTTCGGGCATTTGAAATGGAGTTGGGCCATTGCACTTGGTTATGGTGCGAGTATTTATGCCCATCTGCTTATTAACGCAGATAAATTTTGAGGTATCCTTCCTCCCTTCTCCCATGGGTTACACACAAGAGGGAAGGGGGGAAAACAGTGGCGGCTCATTTTTTTATATTCTAAGATAAAAGCATGATAGTATCTCACAGGATAGTGAACCTACCGTTTAAAATAGTGTTTTTTGAAGATTATGCATAAAACCCCAGACCTCAACATACCCCAGTTACTGGAAGGAATTCCCCATGCGGCGATGATTCTTGATCAGAGATTTCATATTGTCAGTATGAATCGATTAATGGAAGCAATGACGGGGCGTAGCACCAAAGACGTTGCTGGGGTTCATGGGGAGCTTGTAGTTCGTTCAAACACGGGGAATGTTCGGGGGCAGCTCTATTCTGAATGTATGCAAAGTGGGGAAGCTGTCACCATAAGAGGCGATGTTCTTAATGGTAATCGTTTGAAAGTTCCTGTGCAATACACGGTTTCTGCCCTCACGAATCAAGAGGGTGATCGTTGTGGGCTACTGGTATTGGCAGAGGATATTTCGTCCTACAACAAGACCGACCAGGACAGTAGCCTTGAGTCAACCTCCAAGGACTTGATTGGCTATAGCCCTAAAATGCAAAAGGTTTTCGAACTTATCCCTCTCATATCTCAAACCGATGCATCTGTAATGATCACAGGGGAGACAGGTACGGGTAAAGATAAAATTGCAGAAATAATACACCGCAAATCATCGCGTGCACGCTTTCCTTTTGTGAAGGTTAACTGTGGAGCTTTACCTTCAGGGTTACTTGAGTCAGAACTTTTTGGCCATGTTAAAGGAGCCTTTACAGGTGCTACCCGCAACAAAGCAGGCATGTTTAAGTTGGCTCACAAAGGAACGCTGTTTCTCACTGAAATTGGGGATATGGAATTACCTCTGCAGGTTAAATTGCTCACTGTTCTTGATGACAAGACCTTTACCCCTGTCGGAGGGGAACAAAAAATAAGCGTTGATGTACGAATAATCGCTGCAACCCACCGGCCTCTCAGGGAGCAGATTCAGAATAATGAATTTAGAGAGGATCTTTTCTATCGACTACATGTCTTACATGCACACCTTCCACCGCTCAGAGAAAGGGAAGAGGACATTCGTTATCTCCTGGATCATTTCCTTGGGCATTTTTCCAAGGCTTTATCCAAGCCCCAAGCTAGCTTTGCTTCGGGTGCCATGGAACTGTTGTTAACGTATCAGTACCCGGGGAATATAAGAGAGCTAAAAAATATTGTTGAATACTCAGTTAATATATGCAAGTCACAAAACATTGGCAGAGAGGTTCTCCCTCCATACTTATTTGAAGCTCAGCCTCCCTTTGCTGAAAATACTGAATCCGCCTCCAGCCAATCTGTCAACACTAAGATGCAAGGTATCACAGGTCTCACCGACAACCAGTCTTGGGAGAGCATCGAGCGTGAGATGATTGTAGATATGCTTCTGGAGCATGGAGGTAGCAGGTTGAAAACGGCGGCTTCTCTTGGTTGGGGGCGAATGAAATTGTGGCGAAAAATGAAAAGCTACGGACTCTTGTAGAAAGGTATTGTAATTATGCGTAAATTACTCATCCCAATTCAAGGTGATTTTGTAGCACAACGGTTTGATCTCGCAAGAGAAATAATAATTGTCACCTACGATAAAAATACCATTGTTGGAGCACCTAAAACAATCATCATGAATAAGGCCTCTGATGAGGAGCTTTGTCAGATGATTGTTGAAGAAAACATCACCGACGTCGTTTGCGGAGGAATAGAGGAGCCACACTATAATTTCCTGATATGGAAAAAGGTGACAGTTCTGGATTCTATTATTGGTGGCTGGCAGGAGGCAATCGATACAATGATCGCTGGGACACTAAAGCGAGGGATGATCCTGGTCTCTAAACATGAGGAGCGATTAATACTGTGAACAGTCAACCATCATTTGTTTATAAGTGGCTTCCCATTAGCCTGCGAGATGTTCTTAGTGATGGCCACAGTAATAGGAACTATGAAAAACTCCAGGCTATCCTGTTAATGACGTTGTTTGCCATAGGCATGGGCCCAATGTTAATAACTGCTGGCCTTAGTTACTCTAACTACAATGATCTTCTACAAAAAGAGGAGCACGCACAGCTTGAGTGGAGGTTAGAAGGGGCAACACGTTCTATTGCTGCAATGGTGGAAAACCTTATCTCAGTCACTCTCTATGCTGGCCGTAACAGTGTATATACAGATTTGAGTAACGGGGATAATCTTGAAATGTTGTATCTGAGCATAAAACAGCAATATCCATTTTTTGCAGATCTAGGCGTCATTGACCAGAGGGGCATCCAGCAGGCCTACTACGGTGCTTATGATCTTATAGGGACAGATTACTCCGGTGAATTGTGGATAAATGAAGTGAAAGCAACAGGTGTTTATTTAAGCGGTGTTTATTTAGGTCACCGCCAGGTTCCGCATTTCGCAATTGCAGTTACAAATCATGATAAGGAAACCAACGAACAGTGGATTCTCAGAGCAACAATTGATGCTGCTACTTTGCAACAGTATATTAATTCAATTAAAACAAATGATACGGATGATCTCTTCCTGGTTGATGGCAAGAATGTATTGCAAACCTCCTCAGCCCTCTTTGGCAACCCTCTGTCACAATATCTGCCAGGAAAACTTCATCTTAATTCTGAGGAAAATATTTTCTTCCATGTTATGGGGGACGTCAAAAAAACACCATGGTCACTCGTTCTCATAGATAAAACATATGTGCATTTGGATTTGTGGAAGAGTTTTCGTGATCGTCTGATTATTATTATTTTTGCCTCTTTAGTTGTTGTTTCTATCGTAAGTTACTTACTGACAAAAGGGTTGATTAAACTCATTCGGAAGTCGGATGAGATGCAATTGAAAATGCTTCAAAAAGCAGAACACACCGACAGACTTACGTCAATTGGTCGGTTAGCGGCTGGCGTGGGACATGAAATCAATAACCCTCTAGCCATAATCAATGAGAAGGCTGGCCTTGTGAGTGATCTTCTTGAGTTTACCCATGATTTTGAACATAAGTCGACTATTATTGATAGCCTTCACGGTGTCAGCAAGAGTGTTGACAGGTGTAGGGCTATAACCCATCGGCTGCTCGGTTTTGCCAGGCGAGGAGATGTCTCTATGTCTCTGGTGCAGGCAAACGATATCATCAAAGAGGTGTTGGCATTTCTGGATAATTCAATGATCCATAACAGAATTTTGGCGAAACTGGAACTTGCAGATAATTTGCCAGAAGTTATCAGCGACCACCTGCAATTGCAGCAGGTTTTTCTTAATATTATAAACAACGCAATTGATGCCATTGGCAAAAATGGCAGCATCAGTATCTTATCCTACCTGGTTGCTGGTGAAGTACGGGTAGTAATTCAAGATGATGGTTCCGGTATAGACTCCCAGATGCTTTCACACATTTTTGAACCATTCTACACAACCAAAGAAACAGGTAAGGGAACCGGTCTCGGTTTATCTATAAGTTATGGTCTTATTAAAAAATTAGGTGGTGATATTACCGTACGATCAACCCTTGGTGAAGGTACAGCTTTTACCATCACATTACCAACAAAAGAGTACGAGAGAAAATAAGAGATGGAAACTAAAATGGATAATATCAAAGTTATGATAGCGGATGACGAAGAAGAGTTCGCTTCTACGCTATCAACCCGTTTGAAGTTAAGAAAATTTCATACCACCACCTGTAATTCAGGAACCACAGCCCTCTCTATCATAGATGAGGATCAACCGGATGTCCTGGTGCTTGATCTGAAAATGCCGGATCTTGATGGACTTGAAGTTCTGGCTGAGGTGAAAGAGAATTACCCAAAGATTGAGGTGATAATGCTTACTGGACATGGTTCTTTTGAGGCTGGCCGTGAAGGCATGGAGCTTGGAGCTTTTGATTACATTATGAAACCAGTTGACCTGGGACAACTCGTTGAAAAAATCATCGAGGCATATCAGAAAAGAGAAAGGACATAAAATGGAAGATAAAACCTCAGTTGATAAAATTTGTGTAGAAGTTTTCTCGCGGGTATCAGCTTCAATTTCCCATGAACTGAAAAACGCCTTGGCAATTATTAATGAAAATGCAGGTCTCCTTGATGATTTGCTGTTAATGGCAGGGGATGAAGAAAAAATTGGCAAAGAACACATTCAAGCCGCCACCTCAACCATCACCAAACAAGTTTCCAGAAGTAATACTATCATTAAGAACCTTAATGTCTTTGCCCACAGTGGAGACACAATTTTGGGACAAGCAAACCTTTATGAAGTTCTCACTCTTGTTGCGGCCTTAACTGATCGTCAGGTGGTTATGAAGGACATCTTAATAGAACTCTCATGTGGAGCAGGGATAGAGATTAGCACTTATCTTCTTGTCTTTGAGTCTCTACTTTATTTGACTGTTGTTTCTCTCATTGATGAAATGCCAGCAGGAGGAAAGCTTACAATTTCGGCAAGCAGACAAAAACAAAATATTATTATCTTGTTTTATGGGGGAGGATTGTCCCGAGAGTTTTTGAGTAATGGCCCTGCTCAAGAAATGGAATCTATTGTGAATTTTCTGGAGGGCTCTATCTTTTGTGGTGCGAATGAACTCTCGCTTTCAGTACCAGCCGAAATAAGTGCATAAGCAAAGTTGCTGCAAAAGCGCGTATGTAGGACGAACAGGAACACTGGCATCATCAGTGTTCCTGTTCTTGTTGCCGAAGGTCAACCTCCAGCCGGTAACCGAATATTTCCGCGCTCATGTGCTGAAGATGTTGAAAAAAGAAGGATTGATAGTTTGGCTGCACTTTAATTCTCATCACAGTGGTTAATGAGTCAACACCTTGTATTCTTTTCCATCATCGTCAAGGTCCGCCTGTACGTGCAAATTTCCCCAGACACAGTCTTTAACCCCTTTGCACACATAAGAACAAGCTTGCCGGAATTCATTTATGTCTACAACGGCCACCCACTGACCAGAGGCTTCTCGGTATGTTTTCTTGGCGTTTATCTTTGTTTTCTTGCCGCAGCTTCTTTCTCTTACTGTCATCGTTTTCATGATGTACCTCCTATGCTGTCTACTTCCTTACCTCTATTAACATTATAAGCTTTCAGCATGTGGTTGTTAAGTGGATATGGGAAAAAAACACCATAAACGAAAATGGAACAGGTAGAAGGAATTAAGTGCTTGAAACGAGAAGATAAAGGTAGTGTTTCTGCCAATAACAAAAAAGCCCGGTAAGAAAAAAAAATTAACCGGGCCTGTTTGAGAACAGGAATTTCGCCGCAGATCTAGGCATGTCGGGAAAAAAAGCACAGCCATACAGTTAATATCGGAGTCTTCGCTTACCTGCGAGCATTATTTTGCGGAAAATCCGAAGAGTTTGGGCAGATAGCGTAGACTTCGAAAGCCATTCTCGGACGGCCTCCTAGTTAGCACCCCATCCCCATGTATCGAGTAATCTTAGCGAACAACAAATACCGGAAGATTGCAATGCGACAGGACACGGTGGGTCACACTGCCAAGAAGGAACCCCTTGAGGTCCCCCATCCCCCTTGACCCCATAACAATCAGATCACAACCTTCATATTCAGCAATCTTACAGATTTCGTCTCCCGGATTTGTTCCTGGTACCACGACTTCGCTATGTTTAACTTCCTGCCCCTGGAGATATTGGCGGAAGGGAGCCAGTACTAGTTCGGCTTCGGCCTTTTGGGCCTTTATCGCCTCTTCTTTTGCCTGACCTTTGATGATTGCAGGAATCTGACCGGTAATATAAGCCAGTAAAATTTCAGATTTCAAAATTTGAGCCAGACCTGCGGCTCTTTGCTTTGCAAGACTTGAACTTGTTGAACCATCGACGGGTAAGAGAATTTTTTTGTAACTTTCCATAACATTACCTCCCTTCTTCAAAAGAAACCAGTTGCCTGGTACCTGAATACACATCTCTGGCTATTTGTGTATTCACTATGGAATATATCAATATTACCAGAACTATACGGCTATTAACAATCATACAGAACCGGATAGCAGCTCAATGTTATGGGTTCAAAGGTATCTTGAAAATTTTGCATATATCCTACTTCTATTTTACGATAGAACAGAAACTTTTGTCAAACAGTCCAGGTTAGTGCCTTACTCCATAGAAGCTGTAATAAAAAAGTAACCGTTCACCAGCACCCCATTTTCGTCCGATCAGGTCTCCTGGCATAGCCAACTATAGCCAGGAGACCAGCTTGAACGAACCTAGGAGCACTGGACGGACGGTGACGGACTCTGGTTATGCAGTCTTTTGAAGGGGGCGGTGAACGGCTACGGTAAATGTTTGTGGTGGCAGTCTTTAATCACTTCAAAAAGCCATGATGAACTAAATTGAGATTATTCAAGAATTCATGCTATTGACTTTCCTCTGCCATTTGCCCATAATTTACAGGGCGTCTGAGTGGTTTAACCTCGCTTGCTACTCTTTGTCTCCTAAGGGATGATTGTTTCTGCAAAGGCCCGGGATTATCCTCTATCCAAATAATAATATAATGAAAAGAGCGACACACTTTAAGGTCATAGTAATCGTAACTGCAAGTTTGCTGGCCATGTTCTATTCAAGCCATGATATCAGCGCCCATGAAGGTCAAATGAAATTTGAGCAGGCACTGGATATCGGTAAAGAACTTACGTTTACTTTTATGCAGGATCGGGACGGTTTTTTCTGGATGGGTTCTGCAACTTCGGGGCTGCTGCGATTTGATGGAATCAGTGTAGAATATTTCAAAGCCGGACCGGGTTCGGTATCAGATAATAATATCGTACAGATTTTTGAAGACAGTAACGGTATTCTCTGGCTTGCGACACTTGGCAACGGTCTGAACAGCTACGATAAACTAACAGATACGTTCACGTACTATAAACATGACACTGCTAATCCCAAAACCATCAGTAGCAATTCATATAACTGGATTGACGGACTGATATTGGAAGACAGTGAAGAATTCATCTGGATCGGCACAGCTGACGGACTCAACAAATTTGACAAAAAGACCAAGACCTTTACCAGATATAAACATGATCCGGATAATCCGAAAAGTCTGAGCAACAACAGTATTTTTGCAATTACTGAAGACAGGAATGGCTTTATCTGGGTCGGCACAGCTAACGGGCTCAACAGATTTGACAAAAAGACCAGGACCTTTACCAGATACAAACATGACCCGAACAAAAACAGCCTGGGAAATAATAATATCAGAACTGTTTATGAAGACAGGGATGGCTTTCTCTGGGTTGGCACAGAGGCTGTTCAGCTTGATAAATATGATCCGACCACAGACACCTTTACAAATTACGGGCACGATCCGGTCGATCCTCTCAGCCTCCCTGGAAACATGAGGATTTATTCTATATATGAGGATACAAAC
Source organism: Desulfobulbaceae bacterium (assembly GCA_024227155.1). GTDB lineage: Bacteria > Desulfobacterota > Desulfobulbia > Desulfobulbales > Desulfocapsaceae > Desulforhopalus_A. Next base: position 14,299 of record JAAELB010000431.1, on the reverse strand, counting down.
GGCAGACTTTTTCTCACTTCAGCACATAATCCTGTGGGCTACGCTGTCTTTGACAAACAGAGTGAAACCTTCACACATTATAAGAAGAATTCTACAAATCCAGGAACTCTGAGCAGCGATGCAGTCGTTAAATTTTATGAGGACTCTCAGGGGGTCGTATGGGCGTTAAATCATATGGGAGCGATAGACAGATATGACATGAAAAGCCGAAAATTCAAGACCTACGCCAATATTCCAAACGATAACTCCAGTCTGAAGGGAAATGCAGTCATAAACTTGTATGAAGACACCGAGAGGACAGTATGGGTTGGCACTTTCACTGGCGGACTGAATAAATTTGACAGAAATACAGAAACTTTCGAACATTTCGAGCATAACCCGAATGATCCGAAAACCATACGTAATCCCTACAATGTAACTACTTTTGAAGACAGTAGCGGTTCATTCTGGGTCAGCACCTTTGAAAACCTGAGCATCTTTGACAGGGAAAAAGGATATTGCAGTCTGCATACCGATGTTAAATGCGTGTATGAGATACTTGAAGACAGGGATGATCCTAATATTCTCTGGCTCGGTACATTTAAATACGGTTTGTATAAATATTTCAGAGACAGCAACACCTTTGTCCAATATCTCAATGAACCGGATACCTCCCTCAGTCTGTCTAATAACATCCCAATTGCGCTGCATGAAGATAGGGATGATCCTAAAATTCTATGGATCGGCACACTCGGAGGCGGGCTTGACAGGTTTGACAAGAGTACGGAGACATTCACCCATTATAAACATGAGCCTGACAATCCGAAGAGTCTGAGTTCAAACGCAATATGGGATATTTATGTAGATATCAGGGGGGATTTCTGGATAGCAACATCTGATGGTGGATTAAACCTGTTTGATAAAACTAGCGGAACATTTGTCAGATATACAACCCAAAACGGCTTTCCTTCTGATAATGTTCTGACCATTCTCGAAGATGACAATGGCAGTCTTTGGCTGGGAACAAATATAGGGCTGGTGAGATTCAATCCTAAAACCGGAAAAAATAGGCTGTATAACGAAAGCGATGGACTGCTCAGTGGTTCTTTTCTGCAATTTGCCAAATTAGAAAGTGTTGATGGAGAACTGTGGTTTGGCGGTCCCCAAGGCGTTGTCAGATTTCATCCGGATAAAATTAAAGACAATGAATTTATCCCACCGGTTCACCTTACCTCCTTGAGTCAGGGTGGGCAGGGGATGAGGCTCGGTAAGGCTTTTGAGAAGGTAAGGGAGATTGAACTGGACTGGCAGAACAACTACTTTGAGTTTGAATATGTTGCACTGAATTATACCCATCCAGAAAAAAACAGATATCGATACATTCTCGAAGGGTTGGATAAAGATTGGTATAATGCCGGTACCATTAGGCATGGCCGCTACTCTGGATTGCCGGGGGGGACATATACCCTTAAAATACAAGGTTCGAACAATGACGATGTCTGGAATGAAGAAGGAACCGCAATAACGGTTCGCGTGGTTTCGCCTTTCTGGCGGACACTCTGGTTTTATATTTTCCTGGGGTTGATCGCCCTCTCTACTGTGTTTTTTGTCTTGTTTTATTTAAGAAAATTACATTTTGAAGTTTCTGAAAGAATACAAAAAGAAAAGGCGCTGAAAGAGAGTGAAGAAGATTTTCGAGCCCTTTTTGAAAACAATCCGGTTTCCTGCTGGCTTGAGGATTATTCAGGTGTAAAGCAATATTTTGATAACCTGAAAGAGACGGGGGTCTCTGATATTAAGGTATATTTCCGTGACCACCCCGAAGCAGTTACCAGATGTGCCCAGCTTATCACAATTAAGGATTTGAACCAGGCAACTCTAGACCTTCATAAGGCAAAGAGCAAAGAAGAGCTATTGGATGATCTGGGGAAGACTTTTACACAGGAATCCTATGAAGTTTTCGAAAAGGAGATGGTAGATATCTGGAATAAGAAACCACAGACTACTTATGATGCTACTATCCGGACTCTTGACGACAGTTTGCGCTATGTGACAATGAGTTACAGAGTTGCCCCTGGGCATGAGGAGACACTTGACAAGGTTTTGGTTACACTTGTTGATATAACAGCCAAAAGGAATGCTGAGAATGAACAGAACAAACTTGAATCTCAACTGCGGCAGGCCCAGAAAATGGAAGCAATCGGCACTCTTGCTGGTGGTATTGCCCATGATTTCAACAATATTTTGGCGGCAATTTTGGGGTATGCGGAGATGGCAAGGGATGACTGCCATCCCAGCTCAACCATTTACAGAGATTTAAATGAGGTGTTAGAGGCAGGTAATCGTGCCAAGAGTCTTGTTCACCAGATACTTGCTTTTAGTCGCCAAGATGATACGGAGCGTGTGATTGTACAACCAGCCAGTATTGTAAAGGAAGCGATAACAATGCTGCGCCCGTCATTACCAACAACCATTGAGATTAATCAAGATATTGATGCCGTAACTGGTCTTGTTTTTGTTGACCCAACTCAACTCAATCAAATATTGATGAACCTCTGCACCAATGCCTTCCATGCCATGGAAGATACTGGAGGGAGACTCGATATTTCATTAAAAGAGGTGACCCTATGCAATGATGATCTTGTGAACGAACCCGATGTAAGAGATGGAACGTTTATTCAATTATCAATTGGTGATTCGGGTACGGGGATAGCACCAACCGTCAGAGATAAGATCTTTGACCCATATTTTACAACAAAAGAGACGGGCAAGGGTACCGGGATGGGCCTTTCAATGGCCCATGGAATAGTGAAGAACTATGGCGGCTTCATCTCATATTATAGTGAACTTGGTGAAGGAACTGTTTTTCATGTGTATTTACCTACCGTAGAAAAGGAGCCATGTGAAAAGGATGAAATTATTGACCAGATTCCAATTGGCAAAGAAAGGATTCTTTTTGTTGACGATGAAGAAATACTTGCCCAGATGGGTAAAACCATGCTCGAAAGACTTGGTTACCATGTAACCGTAAGAGATAGCAGTCTTGAGGCGTTAGAAACGTTTCAGAACCAACCTGATCAGTTTGATGTTGTGATAACTGATCAGACTATGCCTGGTATGACGGGTAGCGATCTGAGCAGGAGAATGCTGCAAATTCGTCCTGATATCCCCATTATCCTATGCACTGGTTACTCTACTATTATTACGGAGGAAAAAGCTAAATCTATGGGTATAAAAGAATTTGCATACAAACCACTTGTTAAGAAGGATATTGCTAAGTTGATCCGAAAAGTGCTGGATGGTTCGTGATTGAATTCCGGTTATCATAAATATTCTCCCAGGGTAACCGTTCACCAACGCCCCATTTTCGTCCGATCAGGCCTCCTGACAAAGACGTAACCCGAATAAATCGGAATTTTAAAAATGCTTGGATAAGTGCCTTCACGAAATTAATTTCGAAGTCTACGCTTATCTCTGCCACAAAAACGCAGAAAATAATTTCTAAGGTACTGATATGGTAGCTGATAAAACAACTGTATAAAAGGATATTGAACAATGATCATTAAAAGAAAAGTATTACTCATTATTGTTTTTTCCACTTTCTACTCCTTGAATGCCATTGGAGCAGAGGTTGCGGTCCAGGGAGATCGTGGTAGGCGTCAAGGTCCACCGCCCGAGGCCTATACCGCGTGTGAAGAAAAAACTGTAGGAGACACTGCGCAATTTACTAGCCCAAGAGGTCAGGTTGTATCAGGTACCTGTGAACAGGAAGGTGATAGTTTGGTTTTGCGCCCAGACCACCCCAAAGATCGCGGTGGTGGTAAACGTCAAGGTCCACCACCAGAAGCCTACACTGCGTGTGAAGGAAAAAGTGCAGGTGATACAGCTGAATTTACTAATCCACATGGAGAGACGCTTTCAGGCACCTGTGAGAACGAAGGTGATCTGCTCGTTTTACGACCGGATCGCTGAAGAGGAAATCCTGATGTGAGAGAATATGAATATTTTACTTAACAATCATGAAAAGAGAGTTATTAGATTGTCAACGACTGAATTTGATGAACAAATGGCCCTCATGTTTCGAGATAAAAAATAACCTGACGCTGTACTCAGATGTAAAGAGATTCGGTCGCTTGTTGTAAGGTTGGTTGCGGGACAGAAGACCCTGCTGTACATCCATGGCGCAGCCAGTCAGCGCAGTGATCCGAAATCGGGAGACTCAAAACTGTCCACAGATGCCTTTGAGCTTGGGATGGAACTTGGTTCCTTAACTGCGGTAGTTGTCAAGAAAGATGTCGCCTTTTTCATGCAGCAATGACCATGTTTTACCCCTCCGTTTGTTTCGATTTTTTCGGATTCAGATATCGTTGGACTCATATCATCAAGTGATGTTGTGGATGTCAATTAATAAATTCCCATTGTTGAAAATTTTAATTTTAAAAACTATGTATAAACGATAAACTAAATATAAAGCCGCTTCTTTTATCAATAATAGGCAAACAGGTATTCATCACTCGAATGGAGGATTCTATGGCAGAGAGAATAACAATCAATCAAGCAATCAAAAGAAAATTTCCAGAAATCGATATCGACGACAATCTTGAGACTGCTCTTAAAATGATGACTGAAGCCAATGTATCTGTACTCGCTGGAAAAATAGGAGAGGAACTCGTTGGTTTAATTACAGTATCAGACGTAATGTTCAGTCTTGCCAATGGGGATGACATCAAGAGTACCAAGATCTCAAGCTTTATGACAAAGTGTGAGTTCGATGTCTCTCATGAGACGAGAAACCCCTGTATCCAACTCGATGAAGATGAAGATGCCTTGTCAGCAATCAAAGTCATGTATGAAGCAGGGGTACACCACCTGCTCGTCTCGGGGGCGGGAGGCGAAGCCACTGGAATTGTTTCATCTCTTGAGCTTGTAAAGCTTTTTAGTCCCAGCTTAACCGATGGTGTTGATAAGTGATTTAATTGTTGGATCCGACTAAAAGAAATGCTGAGTTATCGGATTATTCTCTTACGTGATATCCGATTCCGTATTTCTCATGGAGCATTTTGTGTTCAAATGATCTTCCAGATCATAAAACTAACTCTGGAACGTGGCTTTGAACGGTTATAACTCCTAGGTTTCTACCTACTTGTATGGGTCTTGTCATGGACGCTGGCATTTAGCCATAAAGAATTTCATAAATGTGCATCTCCTCCTGTAGGAAAGCACCTTGGAGAAGGTGTCCGTCCCAAAGATAGGCCAGAAGAACTTTTTTTCGGCCAGTGATCCTTTCTTCAGTTATGGTATAGTGGAAGAACTGAACCGCTACGCGGAAAAAGCAACCCTATGCATAAACGGCCTGTTTAACGGTACGACAACAAAAACTTGAAAACTTTCTCCAAATTTCATAAAATGGCTAAAGAATTCAGCTTCTCTGAGTCCTTTTCTTTCGAAAAACACTCCTTGTGGAGACTGTCGCCCCCTCACGGCCATTCATTAAATTCCCATAGAAGAAAATTTGAAGTTCCGGGATGCTCCGCACTTCAGTTCTTCGGCTTTTATCAATAATTGCAATCTGTTAATCTGACCGAAAGTGAGAGTGCAGAAGTTTGTGCTTCGATCTACTGTTGAGGTCTGTTCAGGTCGCAACAATTGATAAAATCTATTAGATCGATCAATAATTTAAAGTGCTGCATTTCCGGCAAGCCAGTAACTGAAGATGAAGTCATTGAGCGGACCGAAGACGATCAAACCAAAAAACTCACAGGTAGCTATGAGCATGTTCTAGTCGTAGATGATGAGGTTCAACTACGGGATATTGCAAGTCAAATACTGCTAGCCATAGGGTACAGAGTTGATTCTGTCTGTTCCGGTGAATTAGCCATTAAATTTGTAAAGGATAATCCTGTAGACTTAATAGTGCTGGACATGCTGATGGAACCAGGTATGAATGGCTACCAAACATACAAAGAAATTCTGAAGCTCTATCCTAATCAAAAAGCCATTATTGCCAGTGGTTTTTCAGAGAGTGATGATGTCAAAGAAGCTCTCCGACTCGGAGCTGGTGGATTTATTAAAAAGCCTTATTCAATAGTTCAGCTTGGTAGTGTGGTTAAGGAGGTGTTAAGTAGCTGAACAATTATCACGGTAAATAGCCAGTGGAAATATTAATCACTCGCATGTCTGTCCACACGAGCTACTACCAGCTATTCCCGAAGTAGAACAAATTATTAAATAATTGTCTCCAATTGTTACTTTGCGCAAGTTTCCTCGAAAGTGAACTAAAAAGTTCCTTGTCATTGGCCACACTGAGCTGAAAACGACGTTATTATCTGTTTTTTGGGTGCAACTATCCACCCATCTCCTGGTTAGTAATTTTAAGAAAGCAGGAGAGCCAATTTTCTTTGAAAATTCCTATTCTCGGACAAGCTCCTAGGCCTCTTCACTCCAGTTGGATATGAAGAGGCCTGGACGTCTGAAGCTGGTTACAGGTGGAACGGTTACTGTTTCAGGATATAGACATCAGGATACTCCATGAGTTTAAGCGTAGCGGCTATAACACCGGCAACCTCAGGAACATCATGAATAATGATGAGGCTGTTGCTTTTATTCAATTCCTCCATCATAGGTTTGCTAAACATATCAGAATAATCTACGTGATTTCCCTCAGCCAGATGCCCTTGGTCATACTTCTCTTTATCCCTGAAGTCTACAAATGTAGCATTCGGAAGTTTTGCAGCGGTTGGTTGGTCGACACAGTGTGCAGCAAAATCGATTTTGTTGACATTGATCAAGTCGTTTAACAACTCGACCTTGCTTACGGTTTCGTAACCGTTTTTTTTCCAGCCGCTAATACCATCTCTCATCCACTTAACATTAGTGAAGCCGTTTTTTACTGCCAACCTGGCAGCATGGTAAGATTTCCATCAGCTAGATGAGGCGCAGTACATAACTATAGTAGCCGTTTTGTCACTCGGTAGCGCTGCAACGTCGAAAATGACATTTTCAAGGGCCATATCTGTGCGTTTGTGATCCTTTGGAACCAAACAAGTGATGTGGACAGTACCAGTAGGGTGTCCCTTCATAAAATCCGTAGTATGACTGTGACAGGCTACAAAGGTCGCTCCGTCTTCATGTAACCGCTTTGCCTCTGAAAGGGTGACAGCCATAAAACTGTCTCCTCCCTGTGCAGGTGCAGGTACTTTTGCAGCCATTGAAACCGTTGTTACTCCAATTGACACCATTAGGGCCATGAGCAGCACTCGTAACTTCATAGTTTTCCTCCTTTTAATAAGACTATGGATGTTTGATCAATCAGGCCTGCCTAGCAATCAAGCTCAGTTTATCTGGAGAACTTTGAACTGTTTATACCACCTCCTTTATTTGTTATTTAGAGCATATGCCTATAACTATTCGCCTAAATAAAGGTAAATGTCAATCACTTATTAGTGCCTTACTCCTGAACTTCTGTCATAAAAAACAAGAAACTCAGGAACTCTTTATGAAATCGTGAAGTTACTTTTACCCACAGATAGCGAACGAAGTGAGACCTTCGAGGCACTTATACCCCCTTGTGGGGTGTTAGTTTAGTTTTTCGACCCGCTTGAAGACTTAGGTGCACAATTGCCGCTGACAGCACCCCTACTAAGACTGGATTTGCTATACTCTTTCTGATTTCTTCCCCAGTATCATCATGTTATAACAATTGCATGGATTGGGTAGTGGCTCCCTGGCTTCCCTTCTCCATCAACGATGTATGAAAAGAACCTTGTTCTTGTATCTATGAACCGGAAGTGAACTCCAACTTTGTCACCGATTCGTTTGTTTTTATGTGGAAAAGTTTGTCAGGCAGTCTGCTCGATACTAACTGAATCTCGTTTAATTTCAGATTCGAGATTCGCATTGCCAATAATAAGCGGTAGCAAGGTCAGCCAGGTTACGCATAATTCCTGTTGCACCTCTGAAATAAGCACTATCCTAGATGGCCCCCCCCCCCCGCAAGTTCCGGACACTTGGCTGGAGGGTGTTCAGGAATTAAGTTGCCTGCCTGATCATAGCCAGTAGGGTGCGCATTGCGCACCCTACTGGCTTAATGGTTAAACTTATGTATCCCCGGCGATGGCTCTTAAACTTTCTGTTGTCCTGGGGCGATCCCCCGAAAGCTGGTTATTGATGCAAGACAATTACAATCTTTGGGAAGCTCGAAAAGAGGTCAATTTGAACGATTTCGAAGGTATGTCCTTTACTGCGTAAATAATCTATGGCAAATTTGATTCAGACATTTTTGTTTTGTTGTTTTTTTTACGAGCAGAAGATATGTCAGAAACTACCAAATTAAAGATAGGCAGTTGAAAGGTTCTGGCAGAAAAAAGGATAAATTCGGGAAGAATAAGACCACTGGTGTCACCATCACCAGTGGTCTTATTGATGTGAGGGTTAGTTTATCGTTATAACCTTACAGGGTGCTTCAAGGATAACGAACTGTGAGTTTGATCCAAAAACCATTTTGCCAATTTTAGATCTTTTCTGGATGCTCATCACGATTGTATCGACTTTGTTGTCTTTCGCGAGGCTGACAACCTTTTCACCAAGTGGGCCGGATGTAACAATAACTTCTGAGCTACAGGAAATGCCTGCAGGAGCAAATGTGTTATCGATATAATCTTGCATCTTAGCTTCTATTTTCGCTGCTGTTTTTTCAGTTATTTCAGTCGGAACACCTTGCTTTCCTTGGATGCAGCTCACCAACAGAACCGAAACATCAAAGGCTTTGGCTTGTTCCAGAGCTATTTGAACGGCCTTTTCGTTTTCCTCAGAGTTTTTACAATAAAGTAGAATTTTCACTTTCTGATATCCTTTCTTTTTGGAATTATAAGTAAGTTAGGGACACGATAACCTCAAATGGTTACGCAATCTATCCGCGTTTTAACCTAAATTTGCAGTGATAATTCATTTTTTCTGTATTTTGCGTATGCAAGATTTAGGTGCACAAGTTGAATCTCAGGTTTTAACCATATACAAGCCGAGGCAGCAATAATACGAGGTCTGGCCAGAAAGTCAGAAGAAGCAGGATTGAGATCTGAATTATCAGAAAAGGTAAAACAGCTCGAGTTACATAGACAAGATCTCGATCCACTGTCGCACCGGAGATATAAAGGCTTACTCCTAGTGGGGGCGTACAATAGCCGATACCAAGGTTGATGGTCATTATCAGGCCAAAATGCATGGTGTCGACTCCAAATTTACTGAGCAGGGGCAGAAAAATAGGAGTGAGGATTAGAGTTGCTGAAATGATGTCCATAAACATACCTATGAAGATCAATAGAATGTTTACAGATAGCAGGAAGACCCAGGGAGATGCGATATTGTCAACTACAATATTGGCAATTTTTCCCGGAATCTGTTCAAAAGTGAGGTATTCCCCGAAGATGGATGCACCAGCGACAATAATCAACAGTGTAGCCGAAGTTATTGCTGAAGTGACCACAACTTTTTTGATGTCTACCATCTTCATATCGCGATGGAGGACTATTTCGACAAAAAAAGCGTAAAAGCATGCAACAACAGCCGCCTCATTGGCGGTAAAAAGGCCAGAGTAGATTCCGCCAAATATCAGGACAGGTAATAAGAGCGCCCAGATGCTCTCTTTCATAACTGCCAGCACTTCACTAAAAGTGGGCCTTTCTCTTTGTTTCATGCCCATTTTCTTGCAGAAAAAAAAGGCATACAAACTCATGCAGAACATTATCAGGGCTCCAGGGATAAAACCTGTTAGAAAAAGAGCTTCAAGTTGATCGTTGGTAACCATGGCGTAAAGAATCATGGCGATCGAGGGCGGAATAATGACGCCCAATACAGGGGCAGTGGTCATGATGCCGACAGAAAACTTTTCGTCATAGCCGTTTTCGATGAGCGCAGGGATCATAAATCCGCCTATGGCGACCACTGTTGCTACTGTGGATCCAGAGATAGCACCAAAGAAGCCACAGGCAAGAACACCCGCCATGGCGAGGCCGCCAGGGAGGAAACCAACCATAATGTTGGCCGTTTTGATCAGTTTTTCAACAATGGAGCCTGTGGTCATTATGTTGCCGCAGAGTACAAAAAACATCACAACAACGAGGGCAAATTTGTCCATACTGCGGTAAAGAACTTCAATTACAATCTGTGGATCTAAGCCAACAATATAAACCAAGCCAACAGTACCTGTGAAAAAAAGAGCCATAAAAACAGGAATTGTCGAGGCAAGGCAACCGAGCAATAATGCAAAAATAAGAAGGTAACTGTTTTCCATTGATTAGTTCCCTCCTGTAATATCTTTTTCACCCGTCCAGTCTTCCCACATGGCAATAAGGGTGCGCAAAAACATCATTACCCCCGTTATCGGCAGGATCACATAGAAAAAAAATTCGGGAATTTCAAGAGTGGTTGTACGGGCATATTCGTCATTGTACATCGTGACAGTCAGCTGTGTGCCAAAATATATCATAATTACTGAGAAGATGAGGGTGGCGCAGTGGGAAATCAATGCCAGTGGTTTTCGTAACAGAGGCACCATCTGGGGCAGCGCATCGATACGAATAAGAGAACCACTGCGTATTGCAGCGACACTTCCAATATATGTGGAAAAAAAGATAACTTTTCGCACAACTTCGTCCGACCAGTAGAGATTTAAATCATTGGTGCTTTTACGCAAGATGACATTTGCCATAGCTGTAAGAAGAGCAACGCAGACAGCAATAAAGAGAGACCATTCTTCAATCTCCTTGAAGGCCCTGTCAATTTTTTTGAAAGTATTTTTAATCATTTGAGATATTGAATACATGAAAGAGGTTGGAACAGGTGTATGTTCCAACCTCTTTTAATCATAGTTGTAGGAAAGAAATTCCCTGCCGAAAGGCTACGATTTTAAATTGTCCTGTACTGCCTTGAGGTAATCGGGACCGATTTTTTTACCCCACTTGTCCAATACCTGTTCTGTTCCTTTCTTGAGTTCTGCCGTATCTTCGTCGGATAGTTTTAAAAATGTAACGCCGGACTCTTTTGCATTTGCAACTTCCTCTTCGTATTGCTTGCGAGTCAATTTACGGGTTTTTGCGCTCTCTTCTTCAATAACGGAGATTAAAACTTCCTGTAGATCCTTAGGCAGCTTTTTCAGCCAGCGTCTATTGATCAGATGAACATACAAGCCTTGGGTATAATTGAGCTCTGTGAAGTATTTGGCAATGGTGAACTTTTTAGAGATGTTGCAGACGATTGCTGTATGGTCGAGTCCAGAAATTACACCAGTTTGCAGGGCCTGGGGTACATCCGGCCATGGCATAACGGTAAATTTAAGTTTCCACTCTTTGTAAACGTCTGTGTTAACAGGAGCTTGGGCAATTCGAAAATTTGTGCTTTTAGCGTCTTTTAAGTTAGCAACAGGACTGGTGGTTGCCCAACCATAAGGTCCATAGCCAGTGAAGTCAGCAACTAAAATTCCCTGCTTTTGAGCACCATTGGCAAAGGGTTCCCATATCTCGGGAGTGGCTCTGAAGCTGTCCAGTTTGTCAAATGTGTCTATAACAAAAGGAAGATTGACAACCCCAAGCACATCAGAAATATTGGCGGCAGCAACTGAAGAACTGAGCATCCCCTGAATTGCCCCCATTTTCAGTTTACTGATGACGTCTTTTTCACCACCCATCTGTCCCAGAGGACGAAAGTCAACGTACAACTGGCCACCAGATTTTTCCCAGACCTTATCGCGGATGCGATATCCAACCGCAGCACCCTCAATGACAGGATGGGCCACAGTAGACAACAGATAGGTGTATTTAGCCCCGCTTGGATCAAATTTGGGTTTCCATGCCTCCAGCGGATTTTTCTTTTGTCCAGCCAAGGCGAGTGGCGGTAAACAGAGCGAGAGCATTAACAAGATTACAGATAATTTCTTCATGGGGGAGAACCTCCTTTAGATGAATTTGTTTCTGATTTTCTAGAAACCTTGAATTTCTATAAAAAAACTTCCTGTGTTGGTGATTAATGCTTAAAAAAAGTATTTGTATTAGGTGGTTAAAGCTTGTGTTGTAGTTTTTGTTTTGTTTGTATGTAAGTTTACATGAATTAGTGTATGAAATATTACATGAAAAGTAAACTCTTTACAAGAATATTATTCTGGTCAGGGCTATATTGACTTTCTCTTACTAATAACAATGTTAACAAACATTAAGGGTATAGATATCTGTTGAAAATTGATGAAGGGTATCTGTGATATAACCGTATCGTGGGGTATAGTGCAAAAAGAACCATCTGGTGGAGTCATCGTTGGATAATCTCCGAAGCCAGCCTAGACTTCGATCCAAAAAATACCATCTGTTATTGAGGATGAATTTTCTGGCAGGAATCTTCTCATGTAAACGCCTCGCTTTAAGGGGGCTTCTTGAGTCCTCCCGCTTTACGGGAGGACTTCATTCACCAGCCAGCCATCGAGCCACATGAGCAAGGTTATAAAACCACATACAGATAGAAGTAGACTGGAAGAGATAAATCAAAAGCTCCAGAAAAAAGTTGATGAACTGAGCCGCCTTCTTGAGGAAAGAGATTTGAAAACGGGAGGTTTTGATATATTACCCCTGACTGAACTAATCCTGGCAAACAGTCCCGCTGTCCTTTTTCGACGTCTGGCTTCAGTTGATCCTAATAAACGCAAGATGGTATATGTATCTCCAAACATATCAATTTTTGGATATAGCCCAGAAGATTTTCTGGGTGGGAAAATTATGTTTCGGGATATTGTCTACCCCGGTGATTCAGAGAGAACACTCGATGAGATAGCCAATTTTGTTGAGCAGGGGGTTGAAAATTATACCACGACCTATCGGATTATCACAGGAGATGGCGAGATTCGTTGGGTTGAGGATCAAACATCGATCTACGAGGATACATCGACAGGATTGTGCTATCATCAGGGCATTGTGATTGATATTCACGAGAAGAAAAAAGCTCTTCAGCTCGCAGCTGAGGTACAAAAAAGTTTACTTCCTGAAAGAGATCCCGGCGTAGATGGGCTTGATATCGCGGGGAAAACACTACCATGCGATGAAGTAGGAGGAGATTATTTTGATTTTTTGCCTGATTCGAGGGGACGAACTGATACCATATCTATAATTATTGGTGATATCTCGGGGCATGGTGTTGATGCAGCACTTCTTATGGCCAGCGCAAGGGCATTTCTCCGGATGAGAGCTTCGCTCTCCGGGTCTGTTGAAAATATTGTCATGGCCTTGAATCGGCAATTAACTGAGGATATGGAAAAGACTGGTCGATTCATGACTCTCTTTTATCTGTTGATTGAACGGCATAAAAACAGAATTAACTGGGTACGCGGAGGACACGATCCCGCGCTGCTGTATGATCCATACACCGATACGTTTGTGGAGTTAAAAGGACCAGGCGTGGCGTTAGGCTTTGATAAAGACCAATCCTATCAGCTCCAGAGGATGGATGGGCTTAAGCAGAACCAAATTCTGATATTATCAACGGATGGAATTTATGAGGCATCGAACCAGAAAGGTGAGATGTTCGGAAAAGAACGTCTAAAAGATATTGTGCGAAGAAATAGTAGTAAAACAGCCGAGGTTATCCTGGAACAAATTTTAGAAGATCATTTCAGATTTACAACGGGCGTCCCCAGGGAAGACGACATTACTCTGATCATCGTCAAAATAACACCGTTAAATTAAACACTTTACCTATGATCGGAAAGTGATTTTCGTCCATCACAATAGATAAAAAAAGGACCCAGCCGGGAGAACAGTTCGGCCAGGCCCTTTTTGTCGCGAGCTATATAAAAAGCAGCTGCTACATTTATTTCGCCATATCCATAGCGATATCCCCAAGGCCCCGGTCAATATCGGTCTTGATACCTTCCATGGTCATGGTAATACCATCTTTTTCAAAGCTCAGAGAATAACTGCGGTCATCTTTTAATTCTTTGAACCAGAAATCGCCAAAATTGGTTGTAGTATCGCTGAATTCTTCTCCAGACTCCTCATCTTTCATGGTACAGGTCGCACCGATGATAACTTCTTTTTCTGAAGGATCATAAAGAGTTCCGGCAACGAATTTTTTCGGCAAGCCTTTGTAGTATACCCTTGACTTGGTACCCGCATCCGGGTTCAGCAGTTCAGCATCTTTGATGAAATCTGCAAAATCCGCCTCCTCACCAAATTGTAACGCCTCGGTGGGGCACTGATCGACGCAACGGGGTACTGTCCACTCTTCATCGTTGTCGAGAAGATGGCTGCAGCCGGTACATTTCTGGGCAATATTAATTTGCTCATTA
>JAAELB010000430.1 GCA_024227155.1 Desulfobulbaceae bacterium | reverse complement strand
TATATTAATCAGACAGGGTAAGATTAAAATTAACAAAAAACATAGGAATTAGTCAGAGCACACACAAAACAGGGGGACAGACCACTTTCCAAAACAACCGGGGACAGACCACGTTTAATTGTTCAATTTTTGAACTTCACCTGTTATCATCATAACTATGCCAAGACGATCCCGCATCATAGTGCCCGGTGTTCCTCTGCATATCATTCAACGAGGAAACAATCGGCAACCATGTTTTTTTGCAGATGAAGATTACCAGCATTATATTGAATGGCTGAAAGAATATCCACAAAGTGCTGGTTGTTCAATTCACGCTTTCGTTTTAATGACAAACAACGTCCACCTCCTTCTTACTCCCCAAAGAAACGAAAGTGCTGGAACCTTAATGAAGCGGTTAGGGCAGCGCTATGTACAGTTCATCAACAGAACCTATAAACGAACTGGTACTCTCTGGGAGGGCCGCTTTCGTTCCTCTGTTATAGAGCAGGAAAGTTACCTTCTCCTCTGCCAACGATATATAGAACTGAACCCAGTCCGTGCTGGAATGGTCGACCATCCTAGCCAGTATCGCTGGTCAAGCTACCGACAAAATGGCCAGGGTGAAAGGTTTGAGGTAAATGACCCCCATGAGTTTTACCTAAAACTTGCAGAAGCTCATGAGGAAAGGCTACTTGCGTACAGGGCACTCTTTCGCCATGAGCTACCCCCAGGTGAAATTGATAAAATCAGAAAAGCAACCAATGGAAATTTCGCTTTAGGTTCAAGTAGATTTTCGGAGGAAATAGGCGAAATGCTCGGGCGTCGTGTTATACCTGGTAAAGCGGGACGTCCAAGAAAAAAGGATAGCGGTTAAAATCACAAACAAACGTGGTCTGTCCCCTATTTACTACTATTTACTACTATTTAAAAGTAAAAGAAGGGGTGAGAAAGAGACCAATGATCTTTCAAAAGATTGTCATTTGGGACCACTATCGACCAAATTCTTCTGCTTTAACAAAGGTACTGGATCCACAATATGGCGTTTAAACCATTTTTTATGATCATCTACCCCAAAAGCCATACAAAGCAGTTCAGAGAAATGGAATGTAGGAATTTGTTGTTCTAAGGAACAGCGAATTTCAAGGTTCAGGTGACACATGGCGCAAGCTGTAACCAGACATTCGGCACCTGCTGCTATTGCGTTTTCCATGATTGTGTCCACTACCTTGGTCGCAACCTGGGGCTTTGCAACCGACAGGTAGGTGCCGCAGCATTGGGCATAGCTGGGCCAAGAAACAGGAACGGCTCCCAGCTTTTGCAACGTATTTTCCAGGATACCATTATGTCTCGTATCCTTTCTCAACAGCGGTGGTTTTGCCAACATACAACCGTAATACGAAGCAAAACGGATGCCGTTCAAAGAGGTCACGACGTTTTTTTCAAAAACATCCTTATCCAGCTTTGTTAATAGATCAAAGAAGTGTACTATTTCAAGATCTGGATCAAAGTCTTTTCCCATCTGTGCTTCATACACGACCTTGGCCTCAGCGTCATTTTTTATTCCTTTATGGGCTGATCGCATCTTGAGGTAACAGCTAGGACAGGCTACCATAAGAGGCACGCCTTTTTCTGCTAGAGAAAGATTCCGCTGCGGAAGCAGGGTCCCCGCCTTGGAGTTAATACTGTGGGCGGAGGAAGACCCGCAGCAGTTCCAGTCCTCCAATTCCTCCAGGTGGATCCCTACCTTTTCACAGAATTTGTAAATGGAACTATTGTTTTCATGGCCCGACGTAGCGAGAGAACAACCTGGAAAATAAGCATACGTAGCCTGTTTATTTTTTGAAGATGTCTTCAATTGCTTTGATATCCTTTACTTTTTTAGGCATAAGATCCAGTTTACGCTTTTTTAGCATAGTTAAACCCAAACCGATATCCTGGAGATAGTCCTTTTTTTTCAATTTGTAGCGCATCATTATTTCAAGCTTGTGAGTTCGACCGTACTTTTTGATCGAATCATTAACTTGTTGATGAAAATTGAGTATATCAGGTTCTTTTATATCACAACCCTTCTCCATTGCCAGTTGACGCAGGGCATCCATGACAGAAGGAATATCAACGGCCATGGGACAGCTGTCACAACAGGTATTACAGCCGACACAAACCCAGATGGTGGAGGATTCCATAGCAGGTTGATCCATACCCAGCTGAAGCATTCGCAGGATCACGTTTGGATGTATATCCATGGCATCGAGAAAAGGACAGGCGTTAGCGCAGGTTCTACACTGGAAACAGAAATTGTAATTCACGTCTGAGTGACTGCGAACATCGGTTTGAACACGTTTCATTTCCTCGTATTTGAGTCTCATCAGGCACCTTTTTATTGAGTTGACGATTTTCTCATTTTCGTGCATTACAGCACTATAATCATTTTACGAAAGGAGTTCCTTGACTTATATCAATCAGAGGTTTTTAATTTTAGAATGGTACCATATTTCTCGAAAATTGTGTCATACATGCCGTTCTTCTTCGCGGTGACAACGTCCTCTTCCGGAGAGAGTCGAATTGTTAGGTGATTTTCACAAGTTCTTTTCTCGATTAATCGCATCCGCTAAAACACACGCAATCTCATACAGCATTGTGGCCCCAACAAGAGCAGTATTCCCAGTGGGGTCAAAAGGTGGTGAGACTTCAACCACGTCCCCGCCGATCAAATTAAGGCCGGCCAAGCCTCGGATTAGAGCCTGGGCCTGGATAGGTGTCAAGCCTCCTATTTCCGGCGTTCCAGTGCCTGGGGCAAAGGCTGGGTCAAGACTGTCGATATCGAAGGAGACATAAGTAGG
>JAAELB010000429.1 GCA_024227155.1 Desulfobulbaceae bacterium | reverse complement strand
TGATGAATATTGGTATTCAGACAATACTCTATAGCCTGCATTCATCTAACAGTTATTTAAATGGGGCGATAGCGATGGCAATCACGACCGTATTTTCTTTTGTGATCAACAAATGGGTGTTTTTTTCGACAAGTCGGGACGTGTCATCTGTTTGAAACCTGTTTTTGTTGCTCTAACCCATTCCTCATCCAGACTGCGATGAGCCACAACATTAAGTATGGCCTGACGATCTACCTGAAAACGCCATGATTTGTGGTTAAGAAAAGAAAATTGCGATTTGATAAGATCATCTACCCAAAAGAAGAGTTTTAAATGGAGTATATGCCACTGAATCAGACTGAAAAAAGCCTTTGTGTGGGTGTTTTTATACGTGTTGCTCGGAAAATTGAGTCTCCACACAAAGCAGCAGAGAAACGGTGACTATGCGAAGCCCGCCATTAACATTTTCCGAACCAAAGAAAGCTTTTGTTGCTGCTATCTATGCGGCTGTAATTATTTGTATAACGTTATCTACGTATTTTGTTTCTAACAATCATTACCAGCCAATAACTATTTACGATCAGGCTCAACTCGTTTTTGTTACTCAGGATAAAGACGAACAACAGCAATTCGCTATTCAAAAAGATAAGGGGCAATTTCTGTTTGCGGCAGGTGCACCAAAAACTGTTGGAACCGCACTATCTTTTAGTTCGAAAGGAGATATTCGTGTTCGAATTAAAAGTATTTACCCTGGCAAACAATGTTCTGAAAACGGTATTGGGAAAGCGACAATAGTTTTCTCCACACCCGTAGAGCAATACTCGAAATTGCTCGATGATAGACAGGGCGAGGTGATTTTGCCTGTGCTCGCAAAGGATAAAGTTGGCATTCATATAACCAACACCGCTGAAGCGAATTGTGGAAGAGCCATGATATGGCTAAGTCAGGACACACATTTTGTTCAATATATTTTAGCTTTTCCTATAATCTGGCTTGGTGTTCTCGTTCTTCTGATAAGGTTCAATTTAGGCTTCCTGGCCGCATGGGGTGCTGGGATTCAAGCCTCATATATGGTCAGCGAAACTTATTACGATCAAGCCATACAAACGCATATGGGGTTAAGCACCCTGATCGCATTGCTTGCCGTTGGCCTGGTTTTAATCCCCCTGTTTGCACGCCCCCTGAAGCCTGTTGCATTTGCCCTTTTTATCCTTGCCTCGATTTTTATTCTCGGCCTTCCACTACTAAATATGGGCAACTACTGGGCGTTTAACAGCACAATAGATACAAATTCTATCCACGCCATCCTGGGAGCTAGTGCTTCCGGGCTGGCGCAGTTTTTAGGTGGCCATTTCTCCGGGTTGAAACTATTTCTCGGTGGTCTATCACTTTTGGCATTGGCCGTATTCGGTATCAGGGCCTTGAGAAAGTCGCATGCAGCATTGGCCATGAGTGGTCTGGGCGCATCATTTTTCGCCTTATCGGTGATCTTTATTCCTCAATTCAGTGAAAAAATAGTCACTTTGAATGTTTGGACGAGCGGTGCCTTTTCATATTTTAGGGAACTAAGTGCTTTTGATAAGCTCGCAGAGCAACGTAAAAAAGTGCCCTGGAATTATGAATTGACCAGGGTAGGAGCTCCCAGGGTAACGGTTCTAGTTATCGGCGAATCGCACAATAAAAACCATATGTCGTTATACGGTTATCCCAGGCCAACAACACCTGCGCTTGAAAAACGAGCAAACAATGACAACTTGATTGTTTTGCAAAATGTGTACTCTAATCATACAAATAAGACGCCAGCTCTAACCCAGGCACTCACCCGGGCCAATCAATACAATTCAGCTGGCTGGATTCAGTCTCCGTCAATTCTCGAACTAGCAAAACAATCTGATATACAGACTTATTGGCTCACTAACCAACCGATATCAGCTACCTGGAATAATCAAGTTAGCCTCATTGCCCGGGAAGCAGATCAGGTCGTTGAGATGAACGATAATGCCGGGAGTTATAAACAGGGAGACAAGTATGACGAGGTATTGCTTGACCCTCTTCAAAAGAGTATACAAACCCCAGGTGAAAAGCTTATTGTTTTACATCTGATGGGCAATCACGACAAATATTGCATGCGTTATCCAGAGAATTGGGAGATATTCTCGCAAAAATTGGAAACACAGCGGTTTGGCCAATTGAGTCAAACCGCCAATACCAATATAAACACTATCAATTGCTACGACAACGGTATTGCCTATAACGACTATATATTGGATAGTATCTTTTCACTTCTGGAGAAATCAGCTATATCTGCATCAGTATTCTACTTTGCGGATCATTCAGAGGATGTTTTTGGTGGTAAAGCTCATAGCCAGGAGGATTTTGATTTCACTATGACGGAAATTCCTTCTTTAATTTGGGCGACAGAACAATGGAAACAAGAAAATTTGCCACTATGGGACCAGCTGATCTTAAACCGGGAAGAGGTGTTTACTAGTGACCTGGTATTTGAAACTGCGCTTGGGCTTATGGGGTTTGATGGAAAAGCACACGATTTGACCAAAGACCTTAGTAATTCAAACTATCGTGTACCAGCGATACCTGTGACTTTGCATGGTCGGGAGAAAATATATTCACCAAAAAATCGAAGTTTATGGCATAAAATTAACGGGAAAACTATTTCAGAAAATGGCCAATCAGGCCGCCTGTTATCGCATCGAGTAAATACAGTAGGAAAAATGCGGGATATTGTCAGGGCCGGAATGAGTTCGTTTGAAATTGACATACGTTATACGGCTGCAGGTTCAGAGACATTTTTTAAAGTTGGCCATGATGAAGGGTCTATGTCAGGAATGCGGTTAGAAGAGTTTTTAGCCGAGATACCTGGAAGTTTTGAAAAGATTTGGTTAGATGTTAATAATGTAAAGCCAGAGAATGTGAATGAAATAGTAAGTAAGCTCAATGAACTAGATGCAAAATATAATATTAAACACCGCACCATTGTAGAAACAGGCGATCGTTCGGTGGCACCGAAACTGTTGGTTGATGAAGGTTATCACGTATCATATTACCTTCCGACGTC
>JAAELB010000428.1 GCA_024227155.1 Desulfobulbaceae bacterium | reverse complement strand
TGGACACTGTGTTTGGTGATAGCGATAGGGATTGTAGATTTGAGGACTGTTTGCAATGTAAAAGTTGATTCAAATGGCACTGGAAAAGATCCTAATGGAGATTACAACCCAGATCAAGATGACTACAGTTTAGACAGGTTAATGTATGTGAGAGGATGAGGATTATCTAATTCTCAATATCCAACTGAACGTCAGAATAACATACATTTGAACTGTTAGAAGGACACAATGTCCTCACAGCCATGTGAGCTTGGGAATGATCTGAGCACATTGTGTCTTGAGTCCTTGGATACTGCTCAGATGGAACAAGTCTAGGAGAATCCCTGCATGGATACTGAACACTCAGTCCAAAATACTTCTCCTGAACGTAGGTATAATCTTAGACCTTGAGTGCATAAAGGAGAGATATCGATGGTACCCTTTGAAGAGTGATCAGTAAAAGGTCTAGATAAAAGGGAAAAGAAGGTGATCAGTGAAACTGATCGTAAAGACGTACAGTCTCCTGAGTCAGACGTGGCAATATGGAGAGAGGGTGGACTTATTGGTAAAGAAAGGAAAGCCTAAGACCAGAACAAGGATGAGCAACTCGGTTGTTCTAAACCTAATTCTGGTGCACAGGTAGATGGTGAGGTACCTAGGAGTAAATTGGTGAAGGTGAAGGACGAAGAAAGGCAGCATGGAGGAAATCCAATGTGATGCTCGCTTATATGAGCTTTCTCAGACCGAAACAGAGAAAGCTGGAGGAGTTGGACCCAGATCAGAGAAGATATTGGGATTGATCTCTCTGTAGATGAGTGCATAAAACAAGAAAGAGAAGTGACATTGCACTGAGTTATTACCTTGTTGAGAAAGGGACAAGATACCCCTGTGGAAGAGCTTAGTCAGGAGGGACTTTGGTATTGAACAGGAAGTTCTATACTAGAGGTTGATTCAATCTGTTTTGCAAATCCACATATTCAAATGTGTACACTCCATAGAATGCTCACATTTTTGGATTAGACAGAGTCTATGCCCTGATTGCATAGAAATTCTATTGGTAATATGGTCAATAATGTAGCATATTGGATACCAGCTTGTACGTCTTGTCATCAAGCTAAATCTGAAACAGGGAAAACCAAAATGCCCCTCAAAACTGACTCTGTCAAACATTCACTG
>JAAELB010000427.1 GCA_024227155.1 Desulfobulbaceae bacterium | reverse complement strand
GCTTACCTGCCTACCGCTACACCCTTCGCCTCCATCTGGCTGGGTCTAAGACTTGCCAAGTGCCTGAAAACACATTACACTTAGCTCACTTTTAAGAACACGTGCCGTGCCCGGCACACACCCATCGCTGAAGAGGGACCGGGCAAACGGCGGCGCTTTTAAGAAGGTTGTCTAAAATACAAATTAAATAGCTTTGAGGCAGGGATTGGTTATACGCCCGGCCCCTTAGCTCAACCGTTAGCAGAAATAATATGAATGCAAACTCAACCGATATCGCTTTAATAATAAACCATCTTGCAGCGATCAAATACGCCACCATAGGGCTATTTGTTTTGTTAGGAATCATAGCAACATCAAATATAGTCCGTAGCTTTATGTACTTAAAGAAAGAGCTTCAAGGAATAAACAGCAACAAGTTCAGAGATAGTACAAACGAACTAATCGAGAAAAATGAGCTTAAGAAAGCCAGGGAAATCCTAGAAAAAAAATTAGAAACACACCCTAACCATTCTTACGCAAATTATTACCTTGCAAGGGTATGTTTATACGAAAATAAATATGACGACTGTATTGAAATATTAAATAAACTGGAAGATATTCAACCAGACTGGAAAAAGAAATTTATTGATCCTATTTTGATCCATATAACTGAAAAAACAGCAGAAAAAAACTGCTAACAAGGCGCTCCACTTGACCTCTGGCACGGCTCGACTGTTGTTTTTGCAAAGTTTAGTGGTTTACAAATCTTTCTTCTCACTTGCCAAGTTCTTCTGTGCCAGTGTCAAGTGAGCTAAACGTTATATTGAGGAATAGAGAAGAAATGGAATTTATCAAACTAACGTCAATTAATGCCTTAGAGAAAGCTGTTATTGCATCTACAGTTACTCCCAAGCTGGTCATTTGTGGGGCAACTGAAAACAGAGAGTTTTTGGAGGAATCAATTGAATCCAACGGCACCCCTCCAAATAAGATAATTGAGACTTCCCAATCAATCAATGCTGAAGAATGGTTTATAGAAAGAAGAAATGAGATAGAAGAGGACTGGGAAATTGATTTAGCAGAAAATGAAGGTGAATGGCTTGGTGAAAACCCAAATAAGCAACCGTTCACACTAACAAGTGACACTCTATCTGGCAAGCCACTCCAGGAGCTTCTTGGTGCAAAGGTAGATGTAAATGAATCATGGCAGATTCCTGCTATATTCAAATATGGTGGCTGGAATGAATGCCCAGAGCCTGAAGTCCAATGCGCAGTATGGAAATACTGGGAGATGAAATATGGTGCAAGAATCATAGGCGTTAGTGGAGACGTGATTGAAGCAATCATTCAGAATCCTCCAACAACTCAACAAGAGGCAATGGATCTGGCATGGCAACAATACGTCTTCTGTACTGACATTGTTGACCAAGGTGTAGAGACGGTTTCCAACCTTGGCTCAGCTCTTATAAATCACAAGTATTGGTTCTTCTGGTGGGACTAAAGAGAAATATAACAAGCCAATAAACTCTGACCGCAAAACATCTCGGCTATAGCTGTTTTTCGGTACGCATAAAGTAATTAATACATTGAGCTTTAATCTTCCGCTCTTTTGCGGCAGGTTATCGAAACGTTACCCCCCCCCAGAACTCCTTCAACGTTAATCTCAAAATTATTTTTGACATAATGGTACCAAAGTAGTACTATTTAAATATGCCTAGGAAAATTCGTCAGTTAATAAAAGACCTTGAGAAAGTCGGCTTTACCAATCGTGGCGG
>JAAELB010000426.1 GCA_024227155.1 Desulfobulbaceae bacterium | reverse complement strand
TGTTCTGAGAGCATACGAAGCATCATGAGAAATAAGCTCAAACGCAGAGGATTGATTGTTGCCCTGTCTGGCGGTATTGACAGCAGTGTAACTGCTGCCCTCGCTGTAAAGGCACTTGGTTCTTCCAAGGTTTTTGGGCTTGAAATGCCGGAACTACATTCTGCACCAGATACTCTCTCTTTGAGCAGTATGGTGGCAAAGCATCTTGACATTCAGACTATTCACGAAGATATATCCGGTATCCTTGAAGCATTTGGTTGTTACAAAAAGTATGATGCGGCTGTGAAATCCATTATTCCTGAATATGGAACTGGCTGGAAGTCCAAGATAGTTATCTCAGATATAATGGAAAATAAAGGGTTCAGCATGTTTTCTATTGTAGTTCAAAACCCTGACAATGAAGTGATCAAAAAAAAGCTTCCCCTTAAGGCTTATTTAGAAATTGTTGCAGCAACCAATTTTAAACAGCGCACCCGCAAGATGCTTGAATATTACCATGCTGATCGATTAAACTTTGCTGTT
>JAAELB010000425.1 GCA_024227155.1 Desulfobulbaceae bacterium | reverse complement strand
CACACTACACTTCCATTTTGATCCTGCTGCTTATGCAGGCATTACAGGAGCCTGAGCGGTTCCTTGCCGCATCGGTGAGGGAAAATACGCCAACTATTTCTTCATTTTTGCCTTTTACAAAGAGTCGGTGTACATCAGAAAAGATCATTTTTCTGATCGCCTCCTCAAGAAGATCCCCTTCCAGGCAATGCTTAACTGGTTGGGACATGACTTTCTCTGCTCGCTCTGCGGGATCAACTCCATGCTTATAGGCAAGCACCAGATCTGTTTTTGAGATAACCCCAACCGGTCTATCGACCAAGTCTCTTACCAGAATTGCTCCAAAGCGGTACATTGAAAGCTGCTCCATCACATGGGAGAGCGAGTCATCCACACACACACCCTCGACACCCGCAGTCATTACATCCGCCACCAACTGCCTATTCACAGAGTCATCCGCTACATCTTTCTGCTGCCTAAAATGACTATGTTCACATTCAAAACAGTGTTTATAAAGTATACCAACTATATCAGGATAGGCGAGAGCTCCCACAGCAATGGCCCCATCCTCCGGGACACCAGCACCATTACACATTGAAGCATCAACAACATAGAGACGATACACCCCACTGTCACACATCTGCTGAAGAGCCTTTTCCAGAGGGGCATCTGTACTGCACAATAGAGGCGGGCAGGACATCACATCTTCTACTGATGACTCCTTGGGTAATCCGGCATAATAAGCACCCATCACATCAGTTTTGGACAACACACCAATGGAACGACCATGGCTGTCTACTGCCAGAAGACCACTTACTTTAAATTTAATAAGAATATTTATAGCATTTGATATCGAGGTCTGTGTAGAGACACAATTAATCTGCCGGCGCATGGCCCGACTGACAAGGATGCCGCTTAAGGTGTTTTTCTCATATTTATTCACGATGCCCTCTCAACCAGCAAACCGATCTAAAACATCATAAAACAGATCAGAAATATAGACGATCCCAAGTAACTTGCCATCCTCGACAACCGGAATCCTTCGAACATGTTTTTTAATCATTATATCGAGGATCGTGAATTTATGTGTATCCGGGGTTATTGTGATGACCTCAGGGCTCATGATATCACCGACAAGAATTGACTCTGTCTTTTCACATGCCATATCAACTAGACCCGCTATATCAATATCATCCATCCTTCCCCAGATATGAATATGCTTCGGTCGCATAAAGAGAAGAATATCGTACATAGAGAGCATGCCAACAAGATTTCCAGCCTCGTCCAACACCATCATACCAAAAACCTTCCGCCCTTCTTCCCGGCTTGCCTCCTTAAATTTCATTACAGCCATATTCACAGGAGTTTCAGGGGCCAAGGTATGAAACCGAGTGTTCATTATGTCTTTGGCGACTATATTCATAATTCTCCCTTGTCTGTTTACTGTAGCGTACAGGAAAACTACTGATTATCTTTTATGCAGTTGCTTCTAACAAAATCCTAACTTGGACCGACAGTTTGATCAAGTTTTTTCAACCAACCTCTATACCTGTACCGATTCCATAGGTGGTGAATAATATTTTATTGTTTTGAAGTGAAGCTCCTCCCGCTGAGCGGGAAGCCCCAAGAAGCCCAATTAAAGAGAGTGATTAAATGAGAATATTCCCGCCAGGGAATTCATCCTCAATAACAGGTGGTATTTTCTGGATCGAAGGCTGCGCTTATCTGCCGATAACTACCTCGGGTATGACGAAGCCGGCCATCCCTGCTGTCATTCCCGCATGTTTTTAGCGGGAATCCAGACTTACCTTGAGGCTAGGCTATCTTCTGAACATTTGACTTAATTCACCCCACCTTGGATCGGTAGAACCTTTAAGGGACCTCCACTTTTAGTGGAGGCTTTTTATATGAATAAATATAAGGCTTTACTTCTGAGGATAATTGTTGAAAAATCAAGGCATAGTTCAGGTGTAATAAAATCCCCCTGTAGTCGTGTCTCAACGGAAAATAGATTTAAAGATGACAAAAGTTATCGTCATTACAAGCGGGAAAGGCGGTGTTGGAAAAACCAACATCAGCGTAAATACCGCCGTAGAACTGGCCAGACGAGGCTACAGGACCTGTCTCTTCGACGCAGACCTTGGACTTGCAAATGCCAATATTCTCCTTGGAATCCACCCGGAAAAGAGTCTCGACGACTTTGTTTTCAAAGGCGAAAAGCTGGAAGATATTATAGTTTCAACAGAATTTGGCTTTGATATTATCCCCGGAAGTTCAGGGATCGAGGAAATGGCTAATCTGGGTGCCGTACGGATAGCACACCTTGTAAAGGGTTTTAACAGCCTGACCGGGTACGACCACTTTCTCATAGACACCTCCTCCGGTATCTCCAAAAATGTCATTTCTTTATGTCTCGCCGCTGAGGAAACCGTTCTGATCATTACCTCCGAAGCAACCTCTCTAACAGACGCTTATGGACTGCTTAAAGTGTTAGCACTCAACAAATATAAAGGATCAGTACGGATCGTAGTCAACAAGTGCACCACTATCCCCAAGTCGCGGGAGACATACCTCCATTTCAAATCAGTCGCGGACAAGCATCTTGCTGTTCATTTAACTCCCATAGGAGCAGTACTCCATGACCCAAACATTGAAAAGGCGGTGGCAAAGCAAAAACCAGTCCTCACCCTCTACCCTGAGACCATTGCTTCACAATGCATCAGGGCCATGGTCATCAATCTCATTGGCAATGAAACCGACACGGAAGATGAGAAAAATTTTAACGACTTCTGGACACGTTATTTTAAGCATATCAGCGCAGATCAACCAGTTACGAGTAGCACTTCAGCCAACCAGGAAAGGGAACCATTGCCCGTTGGAGTAAAAGCCGAAAAGACATCCACTGGCAACTCGCCCCAACTAATCTCCGCCAGCGAGGAGATCCTGACAGCATTAGACTCAATGGAGTTTGCTGCCCTATCTTCTCCTTGCCAGCTCTTTTGCCACACTCTGCACCAGCTCTCCAAAGGACAATTATGCCATGGAGAAATGCTAAAAATCATCTCATGTGACCCGGTGTTAACAATTAAAGTCAAACAATTGTTTCACGCCACACACCCAGACAAACAGGTTGCCCCTGTCGATATCGGCCATATCATCGATATTCTTGGGGTGGACATTGTTTCAAAATGGCTCCAGACGAGTGCTACTCAGGCGGCATTATCAACACAGGATGCAGAATCAAATATCTTCTTAGTAAAACTCTGGCACCATAGTTATTCATGTGCACTACTCGCCAAATCCTTAGCGGAAAATATCAACTACCCTGCCCTCGAAGAAGTGTTTCTTTCTGCCTTACTTCACAATATCGGCAGGTTAGCTCTCCAATCCATTGCCCCGGGATTTTATGTGCTCTTTCCGGACTTCCCCCGGGAAGATGAAGAACTCCCTGAAGCTGAGCTTAATTTCTTTGCCAGAGACCATGCGGAACAAGGCGCAAAAATCCTGCAAAAATATAATTTCAACAGCTATACTGTTGATGGGTCCCGCTATCACCTGGTTGACAGAAAAGTAATTGAAACCGCTCTCCCCTCAACCAGACTGGTGTACCTGGCAAATCAGCTATGCAGCGCATCTTCCCGGGAAACATCTGAAATCGCACAATATGGCGAGTCTCTTACAGGAATACCCGCCCTTGAAATTTTGCAACGACAAAAAGAGGTGAAAAAGAAGGTAGACAGCACAACTGAACTTTTTAATATCCCTTCAGGAGAGACAAACAATAGCGACATGGCCCTTGCGGCTATAAATCTGTTAAAATCCTCTGCAGCTGAGCTGATAATGATCCAGGCGAACATCCCTGCAACGCTACCAGATGATCTGACCCAACATATATATCGTGGCTTAGATCTACTTTTTGGACTAAGGAAGACGATCTGCCTCCTGCCGGATCCACAGCAGAACGACCGCTTAATTGGTACCGGTAATCCTCCAACTCTTCACCCTGCTTTAACAGCTGATCTTCAAATTCCCCTATGCTACGATAACAGTGTGATTACTCAAACCTTCTACAACGGTACTATAAATATAGCCCGCCATGAAGAGATCAAAGTTCTCGTCGACCAGCAGCTGCTGAACGTTCTTGAGTCTGAATTGCTCGTCTCTATACCTCTTCGCTGTACAGATAAATCCAGAGGCGTAATCGTAGCAGGTGTTGGAGAAGATGAAGTTGCAGGAGTTGAATCAGTAAGGCAGCGGCTACTCCATTTTGCTGCCCAGGTAGCCACTGCCCTGCCCTTAACCTAATCCAACAATAGAGTCTGCCATTTTTCCCCTTCCTTATTCCAAGAGTTATTCCCAAAACCCAACAAGATACACTCACAAGTCAGGGATATAAATATAAGTTGTCAATTCCATCAAAACAGTAAATAACGATTGAAAATTTTCGGAATAATGGTATCAAACGGCTAGTAGTTTATAGAAACGGAGACTGTTGTCATTTCCATACAATAAACATCCACATGTTTTTCTGTGCTGTTGTTCGTTTTATTAACGTACCCCTTACAATTACACCACCATAAAGGATCAACCCGGAGAAATGATCAGTAAGGATATTGTTTATTCCAAAATTAAAGATGCCGGAAATATTCCGACTCTTCCCGAAGTTCTGCTGAAATTGTTGTCCGCCTGCGACAACGAAGATACACCGCTGTCCGAAATTTCTGAGATTGTCAGCCACGACCCGGCCCTTAGTGCTAAAATCTTACAGCTGGTGAACTCTGCATATTACGGTTTTCGTCACTCATTCTCCTCCATAGATCAGGCTGTAATATATCTCGGTGCAAATACAATTAAAAACCTTGCTGTAACAATGTCGGTCCATCAGGTTTTTAGTTCAAAGCGGCAACAAAGTGCAGGAAACCTCCGACCTGCCCTCTTCTGGTGGCAATCACTTATGTGTGCTTCAACAGCTAAACATATTGCGGAAAAGACCGGGGCTACAAAAAGTGACGAGGCATATCTTGGAGGCCTGTTGCACAATATAGGTCAACTCATTTTAGCCTCCACTTTTAGAGAGGAATATGGTGCAATAACAGCACAAAAGCAGCTCGGTGTAGATCTTTTAGCACTGGAGGAACAGTACTTTGGTATTAACCATAGTGAGGCAGGAGCCTGGCTCGTTCGGACATGGAATCTCAACCCTCTAATTGCCGATGCCATCCAGTACCATCATGCCCCTATTACACTGATTAAGGAAGCGTTCCCACTGGTTAAAATCATCTATGCCGCCAATCAGTTAACCCAAAATTATATGGAGCTTAACTACACCTGCGATGCATGTAGTGACCTTTTCAGAATGGGCCAAAATGACCTTGATGAAATAGTCGAAAATGGCAGTGAAGAAGTTGATGCGATGGCAGCGAGCATGGGGATCGTCGTATCTACAGGATTTAACAAAAAAGAGCACAGGGAAACAGAAAAAGACACGACACAAACAGCAGAAAAAACAATTATAAGCCGTGTTCAAAACATTTCATTATTGACTTCATTTTTGACAGAACTTGTCCAGGCAAACAGTGTTGATGAAATGTTTTCAGCCTTTGAAAGATCAATCAATATCCTATGCAACTTTGACAAGGTGCTCTTTTTTTTGCCCGACGAAAAAAATTTATTTTTCAACGGACAGACATCCAGTCAAAACCCGCTACACAGTACGTGTAGCGGCCTCACCCTGCCCCTGGAGAAAAGTTCCAGCCAGATAGCAAAAACATATTTTAATCCCCACCCAAAGGAGCATCTAATACAGGCAGGAAAAGACAGCAACCTTGCCGACCAGCAGATTCTTTCCATCTTCAAAAGCAGCGCGGCGCTTCCACTTCGTTTATCGATAAAGGGCAAAGCAGTTGGGGTTGTACTGCTTGGCTTACCACAGGAGTCGTGCCCCCTTCCCGACCATGTCACCAATCTTTTAGGTAGTCTGGTTCAGCAGTTAGCACTCTGCCTGCACTTAGAATTCGAAAAGAGAAAAAGAGCCAAAGAACTACACACAGAAAGAATGGATGCCATTTCCATGACAGCCAGGAAATTCGCCCACGAAATAAACAACCCGTTGGGCATTATTAGCAACTACCTGGTTGGCATGAGGTTCAAATTGCCAGAGGAACATGAGATCCTTGGTGACATCGGCATCATAGACGAAGAGATCAAACGTATCTCAGGCATGGTCAGTCAGATGCAGATGTTTTCCCAGGCCCCTTTCTCAAAATTTGAACAGATTGATATAAACAAGCTCATATCAACCCTGATCCAGCTTGTAAAGTCCTCCCTGTTTGCACGCCCCGATCTTTCCCTATCTTTCATCCCCGGCTCAGATGTTCCTCTGATAACAACATCCAGAGACGCCATAAAGCAGGTTTTGATCAACTTGCTGAAAAATGCGGCGGAAGCTATGGAAGACGGAGGTAGAGTTATGGTGAGAACAAAAAAACACTCAGAGGATGAGCCAGGAGGTAATAGTGGTGTTGAAATCATTATTTCTGACACAGGTCCAGGGCTTCCTGATGCTGTTAAAAACAATCTTTATAAACCGTTTATCACAACGAAACAAAATGGACACTCAGGGCTTGGACTCTCTATAATCAATAAAATTGTCAGCGATATTGGAGGAGAACTATCTTGCAACAGTACGAAAACAAAAGGAACAACCTTCACAATAATCCTTCCGATCACAAAGGGCGACACACCCCTAAGCGACCTGACATGAAAATTAAAAAATGCAAATTACTTCTAGTGGACGATGAACCCCGTTTTATCGACAGCCTGGAAAGCATTCTCAACCATTTCAATTACACCTGTCTGAAGGCATACAACGGGGCAGATGCGCTTGAAATGCTGGACAAACACACTTTTGAAATAGCCTTAATCGACGTTGGCCTGCCGGACATGTCCGGCTGTGACATTGTAAAAGTAATTAACACCAAATATTCCGCCACCACAGTTATTATGCTGACAGGTAATAACACCGTGGAAACTGCGGTGAAGGCGATGAAGCATGGGGCTTATGATTTCCTCAGTAAGCCCCTTGATCATGAACTCCTGCTAAAAACCCTCGAAAAAGCTGAGCGCCACTCCAGACTGAAACAAGACCTGCAGACAAGTGAACAGAGATTTCAGGTCCTCTCCAATGTTGCCTGGGAATGCATTGTTATCCATCGCAATGGCAAAATTATAGAAGCCAACAAGCAGTTGGAAAAAATTCTGGGATACACCTCAGAGGACCTGGCACGCGGTGTAACCCTTGAGCAAATTATTGCAGACTCCACCTCGGACGAGGCCAGCAAACTCATTATGTGCGGTATTGAGGGGAGTTGCACAGCATATGCTATAAAAAAAGATGGGACAGAGATACCCATTGAAGCTAAATCTCGCTCCATTACCTACCTTGATAAAAAACGTAGAGTTTGTGTTATCAGAGACATTTCAGAAAGAGTAATAGCGGAAGAAGAAAAGCTTGCTTTACAGAATAAACTGGCCTCCGCAAGTAAATTAAATGCCCTGGGTTTAATGGCAGGATCAATCGCCCATGATTTGAACAACATCCTCTCGGGCATTGTCAGTTACCCGGACCTGCTACTCCTGCAGATGAGCAAATCGGATAAATACTATCGACAAATACAGAAGATTCAGGAAGCTGGCAAACGAGCAGCCGCCGTGGTATCGGACCTTGTCACCATCACTAGAGGAAAAGAGCAACCAAAGACCGCTGAAAACCCCAATGAAATAGTACTCAGATACCTCAATTCACTTGAGCACTGTGAAAGACTGGCAACCTACTCCAACGTTACCGTTCAAACAAGGCTGGAAAAAAATATCCTTCACACCTGCTGTTCACCACCACATATACACAAGCTACTTCTCAACCTCATCGGCAATGCCCTCGAAGCGATCCAGGAAGGCGGTACCATCAATGTCTGTACGGAAAATTGTCTTTTCTCCCATCCCCTCCAGTCAAATAGTGATAATGAAGTGGGTACCGATCATGTAAAACTCGTGGTCTCAGATAATGGCCCCGGGATCAATCACACCGATGCAGAACATATTTTTGACCCGTTTTACACCACTAAAATGATGGGCAAAAGTGGCAGTGGTTTAGGATTATCTATCGTCTGGAATATAGTTCAGGAACATAACGGCTGGGTCGAGCTTAAAGATAATAAACCTGGTGCTGTGTTCGAAATTTACCTGCCCGCAACAAAAGATGAAACATGCGCCATTACCACCAGCCCCCAAAAGACTCTGAAAAAGGGAGACGGTGAAACAATTCTTATCATTGATGATCAGGCTGAACAGAACCAGATCCTCGAAGAATCACTGTCGAAGCTGGGATACCAAACCCATTCCGTTACAAGTGGGGAGAAGGGGCTGGAGTTTTTAAAATCCCAGCCGGTGGATCTAATCCTGCTTGATATGATTATGGGCGATGGCCTCAACGGCAGAGAAACCCTGGAGGTCATACGGGAAGATAACCCCAAGCAGAAGACAATCATAATCAGCGGCTACGCCAAAAGAGATGAGATTGAAAAGACCAGAGCTCTGGGAGTGTCGTTTTTTCTTGAAAAACCAATCACAATTTCCAATTTGAGCAACTCCATTAGAAGTTCGCTTACCGGTGACAACTAACTTGATCCACTGTGAAATAGAGGTCAACAATTGAGAAGAGAAAGAAGAGCTTTTGCCCGTATCCAGCTTGAATTGCCCGCAAGCCTATATTTATTCGAAGCTGAGATGAACCATTCCGGGTCAATCCTTGACCTTAGCCTTGGAGGGTGTTATTTCCCATTTGATGGTACTTTAACGATTGGTGAAAAGTGTAAATTAAAATTAACAGTCGGAGAAGGGCTCAAGACAGAAACTATGTATTTTACTGGAGTTATTGCAAGAACAGATAAAAATGGTGTAGGAATTCAGTTCACCGACACCTCCCCTGCCGACCAGGAACGCTTAGGTACAATTCTCTCAATTTATTAACCCTGAGCAGCTTACAAAAGCCACAAAACCTCTCTGCCGCTCAGAAGCCATTGGTCCGTGTAGTCCATAGGACATTATAGGATAAAATATGTATAGATTTTTTGTTATCAGTGTCGCCGCCCTCATCGGCACCGCCTTTTATTTCTGGGTCTCACGAATAATTCACAAGCAATCCGCACGCGACTATATCATGTCGCATCTTTGGTTTTGTCACCCAAATGCCATTTGTTACTGGCGTGCAGCAATGGCACTCATTGCCTTGCCGCTCTACTTCTATTTTGGCTTTGAAGATATTGCCATCCTCATTTTCACCTTTGCCGCAATCCTGGATGGGGTAGATGGGGTTGTTGCCAGGAATTGCGACCTGGTCACCAGATGGGGAGAGAGTCTCGATCCGCTATGCGATAAACTAACCTACCTGCCACCAATGATTGGTTTTGCCTACGCCGGACTACTTTCAATCAAACTGGTCTGGATTCTAGTGACCATAGAACTGCTGGGACAGTTTTTCGCCAGGAAAATACTCGATTTCCTTAATTCTTCGGGAGCAGCAAACAATTTTGGTAAGATTAAGGCAATAATCTGTTTCGGACTTGTTATTTTTTGTGCCTTGCTGTCAAAAAATCCGTCCATTATAGATATAGGCGACGAGGTTCTTCTTGCCTGTATTGTGCTTTCGGGTGCATCCATTGTCTTCAAATTTATTCCCAACAGACTATATGCGGATATCCTTTCAACACTGAACTTTTTCTGCGGTTTGACAAGCCTCTACCTGACACATCATCATAAATTTGCCCTGGCCATCTGCATTATAATCGTGGGCCAGTTATTTGATCTCTTCGACGGCAGGATGGCGGAAAAGCATGGTGGAACCGTATATGGCCCTTACCTTGATGATATAGCCGATTTTGTCAGTTTCGGTCTGGCACCGGCGTACGTCATCGTAAATTCCGGCGGAAGTTATTCATGGCTGTTCGCCTCAATTTTTATCCTCGCCGTCGCCTATCGACTCATACGCTTTGTTACAACCGATAAAAAACGTACAGATCTTCCAGATGGTATCTTCAACGGCCTGCCCAGTCCCGCTGGTGCCCTGTTGGTTTTAGGAGCGGCCCTCCTCTGTCCGCCAAACATGCTTGCTGCTGTTTCACTCATCTCGACAGCTTTTATGGTCAGCCACATACGCTTTGCTCATTTTGGCCGTATCATCCTTAAAAAAACCCCGAAACCGCTGTTTTTCACAATAAGTTCAGCTATCATTGTCACCATAGCCTTCCTCTTTAAGACCAAAAATGTACAGATGTTCGGTCTACTGATTCTCGGTTCTGTTATTTTGTATATGGTGGCAGGCAGGAAATGGGCAGCACCGGAATAGAAAGGTACTGCCAGGAAAGGACATGGACCACTAAAAAAACAGTTGTGGCTCTTTTCTCTTGTTACAGTTTTCATGGAGCCACACCATTTTTTCCTTTAGCGGTGGGGCTTCAACTGTAACCGCCCCCTCGGGGCAACTCTTTACGCAGGCACAGCAAAATATACATAACTCCGTATCTACCTGCAGCTCCCCTTCCAGACTGATCGCCCCAGAAGGACAGGTTTCAATACAGAAGCCACAGCCGGTACACATACCAACGTTAAAGGATGGGCTAAAAGGCAAGGCTCCCATACCATCTTTATAGGGTACATTTCCGGGTACAGCCAGAGGCTCAAAACTGTCCCCCGTCATGCCTGTCAGGTGGCCCGCTATTTTTGCACCAAATGCTTTGGCCATTCTCAAATCATCGTCATCGGGGCGTCCGTCAGCAATAGGCAGATTCATGGTTGAGAAAGAATGCTCACCAATAAAAGCGCTGCCAGCGACAGGTTGAAAACCGATCTCTTTAGCCAAATCCTGTAACTCGACAAGGGCATCTTCAAACTCACGATTTCCATACAAGACCACAAGAACAGCTGCTGCTCCATTGCCCTTTATTGTTTGTAATCGCTCAACAGCAAGAGGGGCAACCCTGCCAGCGTAAACCGGCACACCGATAATCACCAGCTCATCAGCCTTACATTCCAGGGTGTCAAAACTAGTCGGGTAGGTGAGATTGCTCTGTTCAGCTACCGCCCCCTCCTGACAGCCAACGGCTATTGCTTCAACAATTTTTTTAGAAGTACCTGTTGGAGAAAAATATATTGACCTGACCTTTGAAATTTTCATTACTATGCACCTTTTTTTTATGATGAGAAAGCTATATACCTGGTTTCCAGGTTATTCCTGAGCCCTTTGATTTTTTCAATTTCACCTGACAAACTCGGTCCAGGAACAGAACTTGGAGACAGCAGTTTTTTTTGCTCCGCACAGATATACCAGGTACAGATAAACGGCCGCTCTGATCTTGGAAGTCGACAGCCGGAGGCTGTGAGATGGCAACAAGCTTTCGCCTCATCTCTATATATCTGCCTCCCAGGAAGTCCACCTGTTGAAAGATAGATAACGAGAAGATCCTTCAAATCGTACCAGACCGTAGCCCTCACACAGCAAATATCCGTGCAGGAAATACAGCTTTTTTTACAAAGCTCCTCCATCTGGCTATCGATCCCCTGATACTCCAAAGATATGTCCAACGCCAATCCTTTAAGAGTTTGCACTTCCGCTCCCATAATGGAAACTGTCCTGACAATTGAAGAGGTCACTTGCAGCCAATCATATCCGTGTATCCACGGTATCTGTTGACTACTCATGATTTCAGCCGTAGCCCCTCTGATACCAATGAGTTACAAAACATCACTCACCCTTACCCATCGCAGCGGATAAGAGTTCGAGAAGATGCACAGCCCTCACCTTCAAGCCGGCATGATTGATGGTATCCTGGAGTTGCATGATACATCCGGGACATGCAGTTGCGATCAACTCTGCCCCACTCTCTTGTAAACCTTCCATTTTTCTTGCACCGACCGCTTTACTCTCTTCATAGTGATATACTGAGAATGTTCCACCCAAACCGCAGCAGGCTGCCGCATTTTCCATCTCTATAAACTCCACATTCGGCAATGACTCCAGCAGCCGTCTTGGTTCTTTTGTAATCCCCTGGGTTTTAAGGTGACAGGGATCATGGTAGGTAACTGCCACAGGATTCGACCACTTCTCCATTTCCGCCAGTTTTCCAAACAGCCCTTCTTTCTCCAACAACACACTGAAGTCTATAACTTTTTCAGTAAAGTCATCGTAATCAACCTTCATCGTCTGGTAATATTCGCCTATACCGCCATTGCAGGAGGCACATGCGGTGACGATATAATCCAGCTCTCTAGCAGCAAATGCTGTACTGTTGGTCACGGCCAACTCCTCCACAAGCTTGCCATTCCCTGAAGATAAAGCGGGAATACCACAACATTTTTGCGCCCGCGGCGTATAAATGGAAAACCCCATCCCTTTAAGAATAGACACCATCTGCTCTCCAATCTCCGGATACGCATAGGTAATGGAACAACCAGCAAAAAAGCCGACAACCGGTTTACTCGGCCTACCTTCAATATATTCCGGAACCCGGTCAAAGAGGTTTTTGAAGGCTATCTTCGGCATGGTGCGATCCTTCATCAACGGAGCCGGAAAACGCAGACGCAAACCGCATGATTCAGGAACTTTTTTAAGCAAAAGAGGTGACAGAAGCGCACCACTCTTGGAGAGTGTATTCATCAGGGGTTTAGAGCCAAGAAGCGTGGAGATACCTTTACCAACAAGAGACAACCCCTGGTCACCGGTAATCTCCCGGCGGAGTGCCCCTACGATCTCATTTGTTGGTACCTTATTAGGACATTTATTAACACAGGATCCGCACATCAGACACATACTGATATCCTGCTGCAGCCGCTCTTCAAGGCCAGCTTCGCCATCAAGAAAGGCCGCCGCCAGTGCAATCTTTCCCCGTGCAACAGCACCCTCTTTTTTCCCCACCAGATACGCAGGGCAATGTGCCTGACAAACTCCGCACTTGACGCACTCGTGAATTACCTTCTCAAAATCCTTTACATTTTTATTTGCACTCATAAGACGCTATAACTCACTTATTTTCAGGCTGCGGATAGTTTTCCAGAAATATTTTCCCAGGATTGAGGATATTTTGCGGATCGAGTGCCACTTTGATCCTCTGCATATACTCAATTGTTGCGATATCCAACTCCATATTCATATACCTGGCCTTTGATGTACCAATCCCATGTTCACCTGAAATAGAACCGCGCAATTCAACAGCGGCACTAAAGACCCTATCCATAACTTCTTCGATCTTTTCCTCCATCCCCTGTTCTTTCAGATCTACCATGACATTAACATGAATGTTTCCATCCCCGGCGTGACCAAAATTAACAATAGGAACCCCATACTCAGACGAAATCTGCTCAAGTGCCCTAATCATATCAGGCACCTTGGAGCGAGGGACAACAATGTCTTCATTAAATTTATCAGGGTTCACCTGGCGTAGACTCGGAGAAACAATGCGACGCACCTGCCAGATTTCTTCTGACTCCGCATCTGTTGCAGCTATCCTGGTATCAAGAATACCATGGGGTTTAACAATATTAAGTATCCGTTCTGTCTGTGTATCAAGCAGTTCAAGGTCACCGTCAACCTCTATGATCAGAATCGCCCGACAGTCGTCAAGTAGAGCAATATCACTTTTACCCCGAATACAATTAATGGTCGCCGCGTCCATAAATTCCAGGGTTGTCGGAATAATCTTCGCGCCGATGATTGCAGAAACCGACTGAGCAGCCCCATCAATAGTCTCAAACTGCACCAGCATGGTTTTTTTTCCAGCTGGCTTTGGCAAGAGTTTCAAGATAATCTCGGTAACTATGCCGAGTGTTCCCTCTGAACCGACAAACAATTTGGTGAGATCGTATCCCACCACATTTTTCAAGGTTTTGCCGCCGGTTCTGATGATATCCCCAGTAGGCGTCACAACCTCAAGCCCCAGAATATAATCTTTGGTCACACCGTATTTCACACAGCGGGGACCACCTGCACATTCAGCAACATTACCTCCCAAGGTACTAAATTCTTTAGATGCAGGATCCGGGGGATAAAAAAGGCCCAATTTCTCTACTTTTCGCTGCAACTCAGCTGTCACAACGCCCGGTTCCACCTCTGCTGTGAGATTGTCTGTATCGATATCTATAATTGTATCCATACGAGTCAACACCAGAACAATGCCTCCCTTGACAGGGAGAGAACCACCGGTAAAGCCGCTGCCAGCCCCCCGGGGAAGAACAGGAATTTCCAGCTCGTTTGCCAGCTTTACAACCCGGCTCACCTCCTCTGTTGTACGTGCATACACAACAACATCAGGTAGATGTTTTTCCTGGGTTGCATCATAGGAGTGGGTAATCATATCAGTCGCTGCTGTGGACACATGTTCCTTGCCGACTATCTCTATCAATCTCTCAACAACGTCTATATTCATTATATTTTTCCTGACCAGAATAAATCGGAATTTTCTGAGAATGCCTTATAGGTACCTTCACCAAATTTTCCTTGCTGACAGCTATTTTGGCATTAAACAATAAGAACAGTCTTATATAAAAAAAGCCACGATTTCAAACATCATTATTTTTTAAACTCTTGGCACTATATCCCTTTGTGTTCACATGGATTTTGACAACTTCCAGGCTTTGTACTACAATACCGTGACATGACATATAACCCATAACAACACTTAGGGACCGTTAACACCTCCCGGGTAAGCTTCAGGAGTAGGCATTAGACACATGGCAGCCTTCCCGCTTAGACAAAATCGAATTAACACAGATCTCGAACTTAAGGTACGATTAAAAGAGAATAGTCAGGATAAAATTCTTAAAGGGGAAGTTTCAGCCACCGTAATCAACATCTCAAAAGGCGGAGCCTGTCTGGTTCTACCCCAAATCCTCATCGACAGAACCCACCTGTTTTTCAGCACCCTGAGAAGCGATGCGCATACCACACACACCCTGGTACTTGAGGCCAGCCGAGAAGCGGAACTTGAGCTGGAGTTTCCAATTTATGCCAAATCAATCTGGATGGACAGTAACCCCCATGACAGCAGAGTTGTTTTCAAAGTAGGTATTCAATTTCTAGCTAAACAAAAAGAGCTATACGAATCGCTGAAAAAGATTAAAAGATAGCAACGTCTAAAACTCCCTGGCCCAAGATCTCACTTCCAACTCACTCAGGGCATCAACATATAGACGCCTAAAACGGCTATAACAGCCCCCAAAATGGCCCTGACCGAGACATGCTCTTTATGCAGATAGACAGAAAAAGGGATAATACAAATGGGGATAAGAGAAAAGAAAGTTGAGGCAACACCTGCAGAGAGGAACTGCAAGGTCCACAGCGAAAGGGAAACGCCAATAAATGGACCAATTGCCGCTCCCGTCACTGTACATGAAACAGCTTTTCTATCACGGATTGCGCTGGCCACCCCGCCCCATTTATTCGTTGCACTCAAAAGCATAACAAAACAGACGAATGCGGCTAATGCCCGTATTTGCGTGGACGCAAAGGGGTCAAGATAACCATTTTCCGTCTGCATGCCCAGCTTACTGATCACTATCCCGCCAGCCTGCCCCACCATTGCAGAGACGGCAAAAATAACTCCCCGTAAGGAAATCCGACGTACATGGAGTTTTTGTGTCGACGTTTTCCCCTTGTTTTTCTCCAATACAACAAGAGACACTCCGGCCAGGGTGACAAACATGCCAAACCACTGATACAACAGGTAAGTCTCCTGTAAAAACACCCAACCAATTACAGCGGCGGTGGGTGCCGCAAGACTTTGTACCAACATGGTAATACGGGGACCGAGCTCAACCAGAGCCTTAAAAAGGAATATATCTCCGATAAAAAAACCAACAACTCCCGACACACCAAGATATATCCAGGCGTGCAAAGGAAAATTGACAGGTATCAGCACACCTTCGCGGCAATAAAGTAAAATAGAAAAGTAGACCAGCGCCGAACCAATTCTGATGATATTTACCGGAACGGAGCCAACACGTTTAGCAGCGACTTCAAAAAACTGTACGCTTACGGTCCAGCAGAGGACCGTGGCAATTGCTATTAATTCTCCCATTATATAAATGTAGTTAGTATCAATACTAAAACATCAACCGGTGTCGAATTAATTTTGGTGCGTGGGCCCCCGCAGAGGCAAGCAGAAAGGCCAGGACCACAGTGGGAGTTGTTGGTAGAAAACCGTGGAAAGCAGCACCAATCAGGAGCAATTTCGTCAGGGTAATCATCCCTGAGAGTTCTCTGAAAATCTGGCGATGCCGTAAAAATTCTGTGAAAATCAGGGCAGCCCCACTTACCATCACCAAGGCCAAATACAATGGTGCGATTTCGACAATTTCATCGAGTAAAAAGGAGGTCAAAAAGACTGCAGCACCCAGTTGGTGGATTGCTCTCATACCAATAGACACATTAAGCACCCAATAGGGACGACTACCGATTCGTCCCATCTGCTGCTCATGTTTTATTACCTCGTTGTCACTCTGTTGTATTGTCACTCCACCGGTCTCCGATTTTTATGAGAATAATGAATTAGCATTTTGCATAGATCATCGCAAGTCTACACTGCTCATTTTTTCACACTACAACTCAAGTATGTCGGTTTGTTTTGCATTTTTACCCTAAATTCTGCATACTAAGCATTAGCTCATTATAAAATTGAGCCCATTGTTTTTATTACGCGTTTCAACAAAGAACATCTACATTCTCATATGAAGACAATCATAGTTATTACAACGGCAGGGCACACTGACAAATCAGTGTTGAACGACTGTCGTGAGTGGCAGGAAAATTATTCCATCATTCCCGCAAACAATGAAGCCGAGGCAGTAGAATTAGTAAAGGACAATGAAGTTGATCTTATCATTTGTGATATGGCATCCAGGCCAGGAGCCCGTACCAGGGACCTCCGCACGTTGACCTACACCTTTCCATATATCCCCTGCATCACTATCATTAATCCGGTGGGACATGCCGCTGAAGATATACTGCAAATAGGTGTGAGCACCTGCCTTGAACATCCATTCAAAAATGAGGAACTCTATCGCTGGACCACTGAGCTGCTCGACATAGCAACCAGCGGCACGGTAAAAGGCTTACCCGTCCACAGTCTGCTGCAGATGCTTGAAGGCGAAGGCAAGACATGTACCCTGAAGGTGTCCGGGGCAAATAGCTCCGGTCTTATTTTTCTCGAGAAAGGAATGGTAGTAGCCGCCGAGACCTGCGAGCAGAAAAACGAAGACGCCGTATACACTATCATAGCCTGGGAAAATGCGGTGGCTGAAATAAAATTTTATAATTCCCAACGTGAAACAGAGATCACAAAGACCTTGATGTCCTTGATTATGGAAGGCTTTCGGCTTAAAGACGAAAAAGAAAGTCTCGCGGCAAAGCAGGAATCTCAGAACAAACCGAGAATGGCGCTCAAACATTTTTCAACAGCGGGCAGACGACTTTCCCTTGAAACCGGGTTAAAGATTAAAATGGAGCTCAACGGAGACAGCCAGCCCCTGACCTGCAACTTCGTTGGTATGGTTCCAGATAAATATCTCATTG
Organism: Desulfobulbaceae bacterium; assembly: GCA_024227155.1. Lineage (GTDB taxonomy): Bacteria > Desulfobacterota > Desulfobulbia > Desulfobulbales > Desulfocapsaceae > Desulforhopalus_A. Next base: position 41,343 of record JAAELB010000425.1, on the reverse strand, counting down.
TCACAAAACCACAAGGTTTCGACCTGGTCAACTCCGGCTCAAGTATAGATATGCGAATCGTCTCAAAATATCTTCAAATGGGCCGCCTCTGTATGTTTAAAACCGAGGTTATGACCTCTCTTGATGAACCAGACAAACTCCTGTTCCTTGACTACCCACTGGTCATTCACTACCACGAACTTCGGGGGGCAAAACGATCCGCAATCTTCATCCCCAGTACTCTCCAGCTGCCCAACGGCCCCAAATACAACAGCGTGCTGCTGGACTTGAGCAACAAGGGGTGTTTATGCCAGATAAGAGCCAACAAGAACAAGGCATTACCCAATCTTGATATTGGCAGCAAGATCTTTCTCTACTGCCTCTTGCCAGGCGCAAAAGAGAAACAGGAACTTGTGGGTATTGTAAAAAATTCTAAAAAGAGTAATGCCGAGATACGGATCGGCATTGAGCTGATAGATCTCCAGGAACACAGCAAAGAAACAATTGAACGATATCTCAAATCGTTAGATAATGTTTCAAAATAATTGCCAAGGCGAAGTAAAAGATTCCTGCAAAATAGGAGAATTTCCTCTCTTGCAGGAAAACTTGATCGTTTTTTCTTGCTCTAGAACACCCCCCACACCTATACTTCTGCTGTAATACATATTAATACATTTGATATCTTTGGCACAGTTCATGCTAAACTAATGCTAACACGAGTTTACAATGAAACGATGAGAAACATGAACAGTACTGTTCATGTTTTCGAACAGGCTTTTATTGCATTGATGACAAAAATTACGTTAAAAGATATTTATAGACCCTTCCGGGCTACTGTTCTTCAAGTCAAGAACCAGAAAGGCCTGACTCTCTTAGAGCTGATGATAGTCGTTGCCATCATAGGGGTTCTCTCAGCGATAGCTATACCGTACTACCAGGGGTATATTGCTGAAGCTGCATATAAAGTCACTATCTTAAATATCCAGATCATCGAAAAGGAGATAACCATATTTAAGATTAAGAATGGATGCCTCCCCACCGACCTTATGGAGGTAGGCCTTGATAATTTATTAGATCCCTGGGACAATCCTTATGTCTACACTGACCACACAGGTGGTGAAAAAAAAAGGCAAAGGAGCCGTCAAATGGCGTAAAGACCACTCCCTTCATCCAGTAAATACAGATTACGATTTATTCTCCAAGGGACCGGACGGAGATTCCAAAGCTCCCTTTACCGCAAATGCAAGTCGTGACGATATTATTCGCGCAAACGATGGCGGTTTTTTGGGCCGTGTATCCGATTACTAAGTCATACCATGAAAGCAGGAATATCCTTTTTAAATAGTAAAATCGCCAGGCGCTTCTGTTTGTTCTTTATCTTGGGGGCATTCATCCCCACTCTTGTTCTTATGGTACTCTCCTACTATAAAGTGGCCACACAGCTTGAAGAGCAGGGTTATCAGCGCCTAAAAAGAGACACAAAAAGCTACAGTATTGCCTTATATGACCGCTTGAAACGGGTAGAAAATGACCTGTTCAATGTGGGAAGAGTATTTGTGTTTAATAAGCTCGCAACCTCTAAATCAACAATTGAAGATTTCACCCTCATATACCGCCAGCCTCAGCTCAATGATTTCTCCGACCACTCCCACCAGTTTAGAGCAATAGCTGTTTTCGATGGTACAACCCAGCTGACCCCAATTCTCGGAAAAATTGATTTAGAATCTGTGAGTCCCTGGTTGACCCCTGAAAGAACTAGCCCCCAAAAACCTTTTCTCTTTTCCGTTCGGGCCTCGGCCCATGAACATAAGATATTTATAGGTGTAAACCTGAACCCCCCGGGTAAAACCAGTTTGATTATCGTAGGAGAAATAGAGCCGACATTTCTCTGGGGTGTTGGTCCGTCACCAATCCTCCCACCGATGACTGAACTCAGTGTCTATGACAAAAAAGGTGAAAAAATCGTAGCTAGCAGCAATGCGACTCCCGACAAATATGGAAATTTGAGCGGTAGAAAAAACACCCGGAACCAAAAAGTTTTTCAATACGAACTCAACGGAAACATCTATTTTGCTTCTATTGCCAACTTATTCCTTGAAGCACACTTCCAGAAAACCGGCTGGGTGGTAATACTGAGCCAGACCAAAAGCGACATCATGTCCTCCATGGACAGCTTTAAAAAGAGTTTTCCATTTATCATTTTGTTTTTTCTGCTGCTGATACTCTATCTTTCACTATTTTTTATTCGAAAAGGCCTTGAACCGCTGGAGAAACTACAGGAAGGGACAAAACGAATAGGGGCCCAAGATTTTGGAGCCCTGGTTGATATCAAAAGCAAAGATGAATTTGAAGACCTCGGAAATTCGTTCAATATGATGGCGGGCAGGCTCGATAAGCAATTTACCACTCTCACCGTTCTCGCCGAAATTGACAGAGCGATCCTCTCTTTGGTAGACAGGTCGGAAATCATCAGTACAACTCTTCTCAGTATAAAAAAATTCTTTCAATGTGACATAACATTATTTGCGAAAAATTCTGTGGCCGCCAAAGATCATGTTAAAGTCTATTTTATGACTGGCCAGAGAATGAAGGATGCACGTATTGAGTATTTTTCCCTTGGCCAGGGCGAGCGGGAACAGCTGTTTCATGACTCCCAGCATGCAATGCTTGACACCCCGGACAAATGGCCACATTTCCTCCAGATGGTCGACAAGCCTTCCGTTTCAAAATATCTTTGTCTGCCACTCTCTGTTGGAGGCAAAATACACCGTGTCCTTCTTTTAGGTTGGCAAAATTCTGTTGAACTTACAGAAGAAGATATTGGCAGAGTAAGAAAAATAGCTGACCAGCTGGCAATTGCACTTTCAAACGCCAATCTACTGCTGGACATGAAGACCTTGGCCATGGGTACCATCGAGGCGCTGGCCAGAACTGTCGATGCAAAATCAAAATGGACATCGGGCCATTCAGAGAGGGTGGCGATCTTAAGTGGGCAGATCGCACAAGTCATGGGACTTCCGATAGACGATGTGGAGAGCCTGGCAAGAGGTGGGCTACTCCATGACATTGGTAAAATCGGTATTCCGGTCTCTATCCTTGATAAACCTGAGGAATTGACCAGTGAGGAATTTAAAGAAATTCAGAACCACCCTGAAATTGGGGCAAAAATCCTTGAGCCCATAGAAGTTTATCAAGATATTGTCCCCTTGGTGCGACACCACCACGAAAAATTTGACGGCAGTGGCTATCCGGATGGACTAAAGGGCGACGAAATTGATATAAGAGCCCGCATCATGGCTGTAGCTGATGTCTGGGATGCCGTGGTTTCAGACCGCCCTTACCGTGAAGGATGGATCCACGAGAAGGCAAAGAACTTAATTATTGAAGGTTCAGGCACCCACTTTGACCCGCGTGTGGTAGAAGCCTTCCTGTCTGTGGTGTCTGACAGGTAGCCATGCGGACTGTATTTCCTGTTCTTGTATTTATGCCTTTCAACTGAAGGCATAAAATTACAAGAAGCTAACCCCAGCACACAGGAAACACAGCCTAGGAGCTTGTTTTTATTCTTTTTCTATACACTCTGCCGAACAGGATGCGATAGCTTCATCTACACAAGCCTCTACCGCCCCTCAAGCATAAAAATCAAATAGGGGGCGCTATGGTAACCAAAATTCTCATTTTGGTTGTGGCCCGCACCCCATGGGGTTCACGAATTTGAGAGATCAGAATATCGCCCTGCTGTGCCGGTATTTCCGCATCACCCTCACCAAGAAAATGTCCCACACCCTCTAAAACCTGAATAGAAAGCTCGCCGTCAAGATCATGGGAGTGCACTGGAAAGGTAACTCCCTCGTCCAGATTGAAATTGATAATTTTAAAGTTTTCAGAATCTTCCACCAGAAAAAATCGTTTCATTGCTTTTGGGGTAAACTCATTGGTCTCATCAAGCTTTAACACTTTCATAATACTCTCCTGTTCTGTTCTCAATTATACTGTTACCACTGGTTGTCGTTTGTCTTCAACCAAGCAAAGAGCATGCCAATTTGCTAGTAACATAATTACAACCCCTTACAGGAACCGTTGTATTTTTAACAACAACAAAAAGTTATCATCCACACAACTATGTTGTGAAACACACAACCGTGGGTAAGCTTGATACCCTACCGCAATAGCGACCAACCTTACGAGAGAGGTTACCCCAGACTTGTTATTATATGCAACTCTAAAGAACCTGTTCTTTTCACAAAAAAAAGCCCCCTCCCCCGACCCTTTTGATGCAGGATATACACTTGCAGAGAGGAAGGAAAACTGACTATACATAAGGTGAGAAACTCTATCGACCTATCATAAAATTGATGAAATGATGCCGTTTTATGGTAATGTTTTTTCCCATCCTATTAATTCCCTGCTTTTTTACGGGGTTAATATATCCCTCATCCACCTATAAAGGCAGGCCCACTATGACATCTTCAAACTCCATCAAGCAAGCTCTGGTCCTCGACCCCGAACAAGAGGTTAAACGAATAAATAGTATTATATAGCCAGGCATTCGCCTGAGCACCGTCCTTTATCCCCAAACACCCCTCAGGTATCTCTATCAAACCATTGCCAATTGCCATAGCTTCAAGTCTCCCCACACCGGACAAGGGAACAGCTGTAAGCAGACCATTTTCAGATTGCACCCTGCTGTACACCAATTGAGTCCAGTTTTCCTGACCAGACAACTCGCCAGCGACCTGTACTGTATCTTTTCGAGGTAAATAATTCTCACATCCCATCAAACGACGAACTCCAGGAAGGGCCAGGAGTTGCAGGGCTACATGATTAGAGGGTGGCCCACCTGGCAGGTTGAATACTACGGTTTCACCTACCCGTCCCATACAAGCTCCTTTGCCCGGTCCAATACGAACACGGTGAAATATCTTCTCCATGCCGATCTGCTCCATGGCCTTCATGGTAAGATCTTTATCCCCGTCAAGCACCCCTCCACAGGTTATAAGGATGTCAACCTCTTCCACGATGCGCTTAAACTGTTCTTGCAGATGATCAAGACTGTCATGTAAAATAACTGTCGAACCGTTTATCCCCAAGGTCTGAAGCTCTGCGGCCGCAATAACCATATTACTGGCTGCAACCTTGCCTGGCAAAACAGGGTCCCCGGGCCAGACCAATTCGCTGCCCGTGGCAACAACTGCAACTTTCGGCAAGGGATAGCACGGAACTTCATTCAACCCCGCCGCAGCCAGCAGACCAAGATGGGCTGCCCCCAACAGGGTCCCTTTGCGCAACACCTCCTGCCCCAGGACAATATCCCGGCCTTTTCGCAGGATATTTCTCCCCTCCAGGGCATCAGCCGTAATTGTAACCAGTTCACCTTTAACCTTTGAAAACTCTGATGCAAGCACCGCTGTTGCACCACTCGGAATAGGCGCACCAGTCATAATGCGAACCGCTGTTCCCGATGTGACCCGGAAATTGTCGGAATCATTCCCCGCACTCAAAACACCAATGACCGTAAGGGTCACAGGATTATTTTGCGTTGCATCCACGGTATCAGCTGAAACAACAGCAAAACCATCCTTTAACGAGGAATCAACACTGGGACAGTTGGCAGCAGCGTATACATCCTCTGCACAGACCTGGTTAAGGGCTTTATCGAGGGTCGTTCTAACCGGTAGTGGTGGGTGAATTGTTTTAAGATACTTATGTGCCAGATCCAGGGAAATCATAGCCTCAACCTAATCCTCCTGCTCTTTTGCATTGTCCAACTTCTTAAGCAGGTCACCCAGATGAGTTTCTACACTCATCAGCAGGAGCTTCGCACTATAACTATCTGGGTTTTCTTTCAAATTTATTCGAGACTCAGTCACTATCACTTCAGTCTTTCTTATTTGTTCTTGAATAGCTTCAATTTCACTCTTCATAATTTACTGTGGTATCTTAGAAATTCATTTTTTATGCGCCCCCAAATCCAGGAGCATGTCCGGTAACAGGAATTTTGTTCCATCGATGTGCACGACCAAAAGTAAAGAAATACCTGATGTCGCCCAAGATTACAACGTGGAAACCATAGGTAACAAAGAATTTGAAATCTCTCAGCATTGGGCGATTGGTTACAGGCCACGTAAACCTCCACTTACAGTGAAGGTCCCTAACCCGAATAAATCGGAACGTTTTGAAATGCTTGGATAAGTACCTTCACCAAATTATTTTCTGCCACAAAAACGCAGAAAATAATTTATAAGGTACTAAAAGGTTCTACCGATCCGAAGAGTTTGGGCCCCCTTTAAAGCGCCTTCTTGAGGCCTCCCCCCGGGGCTGACCAGGATTTAACACTTCACGATCCCGCACCCTCTGCTCCACGCCCAGAGTACAAGTACTGTGATTCCACCATTTTCCATGAATGATGAATGCCCTATCCTATGTTTTGTGCTAGAATGACGGAGCTTTTATTATGATGAACTACCTGCATCAACTACCAGAGCTCAGTCGTAGCGTAACAGGACGCTGAGTTGAAAGAATATTCGTAACTGTAAAGGAGTAATATGGAAGATTTTGTAACCCTTAACTACAACGGTACTGAGATCAAATTACCTGTAGTTACAGGCAGTGAGGGCGAAAAAGCAATAGATATATCCAGATTGAGGGCTGACACCGGATTTATCACTATGGATCCTGGCTATGTCAACACTGGCAGCTGTATGAGCTCTATCACATTTATGGACGGTGAAAATGGTATTCTGAGGTACCGTGGCATTCCGGTTGAACAATTGGCTGAGAAATCGACATACAAGGAAACCGCTTATCTGCTCATTAACGGCAGACTCCCCACCAGAGATGAATTGACAGAATTCTCAATAAACCTCAATGACAACAGTCTTGTACATACAGATTTAAAGGCATTTTTTCAGAATTTTCCCAGGCAGTCACACCCGATGGGTATCCTGTCTTCCATGGTCAACGCTCTCAGAAGTTTTTACCCGACATATGGCCCTCTTGAAGAAGAGATCAATATGACCATGACACGCTTGCTCGCCAAGGTACGTACAATGGCGGCGATGTCTTATAAAATCTCAAGAGGCCATGAACTGGTTCTACCGCGTCCGGATATGACATATTGTGAAAATTTTCTTAATATGATGTTCGATACACCGGTAAAGCCGTATGAGATAAAAAAGGAAGTAGTCAATGCCTTAAGGGTGTTCTGGATACTTCATGCCGACCACGAGCAGAATTGTTCAACATCCTCAGTTCGTATGGTGGGCAGTGCACGGGTCAACCTGTATGCAGCAATCTCTGCAGGAATTGCTGCATTGTGGGGGCCACTCCACGGAGGTGCTAACCAGGCAGTTATCGAAATGCTCACCGACATCCAAAACGATGGAGGTAGTTACCAGTCAGCCATCGAAAGGGCCAGGGACAAAAATGATTCTTTCCGGCTCATGGGTTTTGGCCACCGAGTATACAAAACGTATGATCCTCGTGCCAAAATTATGAAAAAGATGTGTGACGAATTGCTTGATTCACTGAATATCGATGATCCGCTTCTTGATATTGCACGTGGACTTGAAGAGACCGCACTGCAAGACCCTTACTTCATTGATCACAATCTCTACCCAAACGTTGATTTTTACAGCGGAATTGTGTTACGGGCTATTGGTATTCCCACCAATATGTTCACAGTAATGTTTGCTCTCGGCAGGCTACCAGGCTGGATTGCCCAATGGAAAGAAAGCGTAGATGACCCGAGATGGAAAATCAGTCGTCCCCGTCAAGTGTATACCGGTGAACAGGAATATGACTATATCCCACTTCATGCACGAAACGCATAGGGGGTCTATCTACGGGTAAGCGTTCACCGACCCCTTCGAAAGATTGTATAACATAGGTCAGTAACCGTTCGTCCAGTGCTCCAGATTCGTTCAAGCCGGTCTCCAGGCTATAGTTGGCTATGCCAGGAGGCCTGATCGGACGGAAATGGGGTGCTGGTGAACGGTTACATCTACGGGACACTCGCCATACAGCAGTTCGTTTTTCCCTGACTGTTATCGATTATCCGGTATCTGTCAGGGAAAATGCTTGAGAATTGCTACAACACTATGTGAACAGTCCTAACATCGGACTGTCACTAATGCAGTAAGTGCCATTGCACTATTTTATGCAAACAGCAGACCCGCCATACGATAGTCAGAATCTCTTTAGCACCAATGGTTTGGACTATTTTCAGCAACATGGTTCAACGACGCTTCTTGCCAGGAGAAATGTTAATATTGGCTCCTTATTTACTTCGGAAAGAGCACCGTTTTATCTGAACATCCTTTACCGCATGCTGCTTTTCAAGCGTGATTATGAACTGGAACCGCTCTACGACGATATCTATAATGGGGTGCAGACTGCCCAGTCAACGCTCGAACAAAATTACAATCAGGATCAGTTTCGCGCCGATATAAATCAGTTATCCCACTGGAAACTTGTCGATTCCCGTATTGAAAAACAGCGACTCCGCGGCTATCGCGATAACCGGAAACGTAAATTCCGCTATAGACTTAAAAGTGAGGCCATCCACTTTTTGGAATGGCTTGAACAACGCTGCCTTGATGATATGCAGAGCCGGGGTAATGATACCCGCGACCTGCTTGGTGAAACACGTGGAAGTCTTGGTGAACTGCTGCGACTTCTCCATTCGTTCAAGATTGGTCGAGAAGAACAGGAAGATGGCGCCCGCCGCATTTTGTTTCAGCTCTTCAAAGCTGCAGATCTGTGCCAGGAAATCAGCGCCAGCCTTGCTGAATTTAATGGTCGGTTGCTGTTTTTTCTGGTGCAACATTATCAGATCAACGAAGTGCAGAAACTTATTTTAGAAATTGAGTCGTATGTTGAGACTTTTCTAAAACAGACCTACAGCCTGCGGGTAGAAATAGTGCCGTTACTCAAAAGGCTGCAGAAAGAACAGAACGTTGACAAGATGCTTACATGCCACAAAATCATGGAGGCAGAGCGGCTCCGTACCCCTAACCTGCTACAGTCCAGAAGAAATATCAATATTACAAACATCCCGGAAAACCTGCATCTGTTCTTTGAAGAACAGGGAGGGCTGGATCGGCTGCTGCAGCGGATCAACAATTCCTCAATGCATGTCTGGCAGAAATTACGGTCCCATCTCAGGGAGCTGGAGCGTAAGAACAACCGGCTTCAGGATATCCGTTATCGCATCGAAGAACTTGCCACCCTCCCTGAAAACAACAACGCTCTGGAATTCATGAACGACCTTCTTTCCCAGCCCCTGAACAGGTTCGACTTTAACTACTGGGACAAGATCGAAAAAGCTGAGCCTCCGGCACCACGCAAACCCATGGCCGGAAAGACCAACTTTCCTAAACAGTATCTGGGAAAAAAGAAAACGAGTGGCAAAATTGTCGAGTCCATGGACGAAGCGCGGCTAAAAATGCTGCAGGAGTGGATTCAAAAGAAAATCCCTTATGACAACGCGGGTGCTGGACTTTTATCTTCGGCAAACTTTGACTGCTTTGAAGATTTTATGCGGGTCATTGAGCTTGCCCGGGCAGGCCTGCTCACAGGTGGTAAGCGACTGGCACGCCTGGACTATACTCTCACGACCGAAGAACACCGTATAGTGCTGTCCACTGACGAACAGAGCCTGCAATGCCAGGAAATGGTGGTTACCCGTCTCCCTCATTCAGAGAAAAAACATGGAAATAGCTCTTAACAACCTTTTGAAACGCCATGGGGACCGGGTGCAAAAAGTTCTCAATATCTTGATTGAAAGCCCTTATTTCTACAGTGAAGATGACCACGACAGCTTCCTTTTCCTAAGGCGACACCGTGTTGAATTTGTAGATTTTTTCAAACAATTTTATGGCTGGTCTCTACTTATAGACTCTAAATGTGCGCGACTATACAAAGCGGAATGGCATAATACGGCCATCACCCCCGCCAACAGATCACTCTTTAATTTTTCAAAAAGAGATGAATGTCTGGCCTTTATGATATTGCTGGAATTCTTCGAACAGCAACTTGAAGAAAACGGCATGACCGTTGAAGATAAACAGAACCTGCGCTTCCATTTCGGTGATCTGCTTGATTACAGCCAGAAGCGTTTTGTTGAGGTGTTTCCCGAAAGAAATGCAGAATATTCACAGGACAAGGTGCGGGATAAAATCTGGAAACCGGTTATGCCCGAGCTTGAAAAACACCGTTTATTGACAAAGATCAAACCTCCAGAAGATCTACCCGCCGCAGCTGCAGATCTGATTTACGAGGCGATGCCGGCCCTGTACCACTACAATGGTGCTGCCCTGTCCCGCACGATCCCAGAACTTACCGCGCCAAACGATATGAACGAGGTGAGCGATGTCTGATACTGTATACCCGATCAAAAGAATCAGACTGATCAATTTTCATAATTTTGTTGATGAAACCATCGAACTCGAAGATAGAGCTCACCTCTTTTTACTCGGTGATAACGGCTGCGGCAAAACCACAATCCTCGATGCCGTTCATTACGCACTCACCGCCGGCAAAGGAATGGAGTGGAACTCCGCTGCCAGGCTTAGCGGTGCAAAACGGGATGGCCGTCGCGTGCAGGGCATTGTACTGAGATACAATCTTGATACCGGTATTATGAACACCGGAGGCGCTATCTCCTACGTGGCATTGGAGGTGGTCGGACGTCACGACAAACTGCTTTCCATCGGCATGGGGCTCTCTGCAACAGCCCTAGATGAAAAAGTTGGCTTCTGGGGATTTATCAAGGAATGCCGACTCGAAGATTTGCCATTTACCACCAGGGAGAATGATCAGATACGGCCATCCTCCCGCCTGGAATTCAAGCAACAGCTGGACACCAGCCATGGTTTCTATAGTAACAAGACAGCATACAGCAAAGATCTTGGCAACAGGTTATTTGGCGGTGAGGAAAGCTACCGAGATATCTGCCGATTTCTCTCCATGGGTAAATCCTACAGAGAGATTTCAGCAGGTGCGGCTGACTACCATCAGCTTTTCAAGTCGCTGCTACCGGAACCTCGTACTTCTATTTTCGAACAGATCATAGAGTCGCTTCGCAGCCTTGATGAATCCCAAACATTACTCGATGACCTTGAGCGTAAGCTCAACTGGCTCAGGGATATCAACGGTAAACGTATCGACATTGCCGAATCGCGCCAGGGGATATTGCGTTATGAATGGCTGCTCTACCACTTCACCTTACAGAAAAAAAAGGAAGAAGAACTGAGATACATTGCGGACCTGGAGGAGAAACGCAAAAAGATCCAAAATGACCAGGCAACCTTGACTGAACTCGAGCAAAAACGTAGAGAGTTTGAAGAACGGCTGCAAAACCTTCAGGCCAAAGACAGTTCAGGCCTCGTTCTGCAGGAGAAAAATTGCCAGGAGGAAATTTCCCGAAAAAAAGAGCAGTTACAGCAAGAACAGAAAGAGAGCAGCAAAATACGCAGAGAACTCAAAAAAAACGAAAAAGAACGGGACAAGGTAGAATCGAGCTTTAAGAAGATGTTGGAAAAGTTCTTGCCTGAACTTGCCCGTTACGTTCCCACGCTCCCCTTTTCCATAATAGAATTTCAAGCTGAAATCAACACCCTCAGCAGACTGGAGAGCTTTTCAGGTATCGCGGAGCCAAATTCACAACAGCTTATCGACCATTGTGACCACTATATCCAAAGTGGGGTAAAAGAAAGCACTCTACTTAATCAGCGGATAGAACAATACGTTAAACAACTTGCTCTTAAGCAGGAAACTGTGGAACAGCTTGAAAAACGAAATGAAATTGTACCGCAACTGCAAGGTTATGAACAGTTCGAAAGAGATCTGAAAAACGCGATGCTCACTCCTCGACCCCTTTTCCAAGGGCTCGAATGGGCTCCATCTACAAAACGACAAGAACGCGATTATATCGAAGAATGTATCGGGGAAGAGATACTGGGAACCATGCTCCTTCGCCGGGCTGAATACGAGAGAGCAAGAGAGCTCTGTTCTAACTACCCTGTTTTACGAATCTGTTCTGATAAACATCAAACTACAGAAATACCCGATTGGATGCGTCAGGCATTTGATATCAAAAATTCAGACCCCAACTGTTTACTGGCCCTCGCAGTGGAAATGGAAAGCAGCGGCTGGCAACCAGAAATTCGCATGGTTGCAGACAAACCACTGCTTGCCTTTCGTGGCCATGAACGGTGCCTGACAGGAGCACCCTCTCGCCTGATAGGCAGTGACAGCCGCCGGAAAGCTTTAGCTGTTGAAATACGTGATCTGAAAAAAGAACTGCAGCAACTTGGCCAGAATAAAAATGGTTTACACAAAGAGCTTGACGCTGTTGAGCAGAACCTTGACAACCTCCACAGCTTTAAAAAGTATATCATCAGCAAATCCGCCGCAATCAGAGACTGCATTCAACTTTCCCAGCAATTAGCACACACCCTCGCCTCCAGCCAACAACTGTATGACACACACTATAATTCAGAGCTCAAGTTGAAAAATGAAGTTTCCGTGCTTGGGGTAAAACTTCACGAGCTGGGCCAACTTATTGCCAAAGAAGGACTTGAGAATCTTGAAAAGCGCATCATCAGACTTGGAAAACAGTGTTCTGCTATCCAGGAGGAGAGTAATGCGCTTAACAAAAGGATCGGCGGGGATGAGCGTGAAATTCAACAATTTGAGCAGAATATCACCTCTCTTCGAAAAGAGTGCATTTCACTGACAGAACGTAAAGACGCTGCAGAACTAAAGGTGCAGGCAACCCTGGAACCTGGGACTGATCCTGTCCATTACATTCTCAAGACAAAAAAGGGACAACAGTTCAGAAGCCAGGATGCTATCCAGAAAGAGATTGAAAACTGCAGGGTCGCCTTGGGAACAGGAGTTAATAACCTCAAAGCTCAGGTGAATGATCCGGAGTTCGGCGGAGCCTTTCGCTTCACATATGATGAAGAGCAGAACCAGCTCTATGACTATCGCCAACAAACCATACAGGCAATTTTAGATCTGCAGACTAAAGCTCTACATGAACAGCAGCAGGTCATCAATGATCGAACACGTGAGTTATTTAAAAAAATCATTATGACCGACCTTATGCAGTACCTGCGGAGTCATGTCGGTGAAATGGAGAAGATGGTCCATAGAATTAACACCAAGCTTCGCAACCGTTCTTTTGGCGGTCAGCAATACAGTTTTAAAATCAGGCCGCTCGATGAATTCAAGCGGTTAATCAACATCATTAAAAAAATCAGCCCATTCGATCCAGCAGGTGAACATGAACTGGAGGCCTTTTTTGAAGATCATCGCGATGCAATTATTGGAACCGAGAGCGGAACAATCCCTGAAGAGTTGGACTACCGAAACTGGTACCGATATGAGATGGTTGTTTCAACCCTTGGCGTCGAAGGTAAAGTCATCGATCGTCGCAACAAGAGCCTCGGTTCTGGAGGCGAACAGGCCGTGCCAAATTATCTGCTAATTTTAACCATTGCCCATTTTATGTACAGAGGCAAAAAAACCCGTTTACACACATTGCTTTTTGATGAAGCCTTTTATGGTATTGATGCAGGGAGACGAGATCAGATTCTCGGCTTTGCCACTGATCTTGAGTTACAGCTTTTCATCGCCTCACCCGACCAGGATGGCGTTCGCCAGGAGGTCCGCAACTCAACAACACTCCTGGTGAAAAAAGACAGCAATTACGATGTACACCTCTTCCCCTTCCATTGGAAAAATCCTTCAAACAGACAGATGAGTATCTTTGATCCAACACCCAGTGAACCTGAAATAACCTTTGGCGACGAGCTATGAAACAGTTCCAGTCTGAATTTTTGCAGGAGGTGCTAAGGAAAATCGCCCGTCGTTACGAGCAGCGGGGCCAATTAAAGGGGGTGATGAAGATCACCACTTCAATAAAGCATGAACAGTTGCAAATCCTTCATAATTTTTTCGGCATAACTCCAATTCGTATCAACAATAAAGATGAAGTTCGCCTACATTTTAATTTCGCCCTGGAAAACTCACCGGAGTCAGAGTGGATTGAAAAAATAAGTTCTCACCTTGGATATGCATTGCAACCTGCAGTACAACAGGACCAATCTCTTGCTATTACAACATTAATCACCCGCCTCAAACTGGCATTCCCTGATTTTGAAATAATTACAGAAAACGTCTCAACATCCCATGACATTCTTAAACGTATGTTTAAAAATGAGACTGAACAAAAGGTAACCACTACCTGTTTTCAAGCAGTAGAAACTTTGCGCTTTCTTTTGAAAAACAAAACACCCATCACCATTTCAGAATTGGGCGCACGATTTTTCTCTAACAGTAAGCTGCTGCGACAGGGTGAAATTCGACATTTGCTCCTCCGCTGGCTCAATGCGTACTGCCCCGATCTGGATCACACAGAAAACGAAGACCAGGTCTGGGCAACCTACCATGTGTACCATGACCGACTCACCGTCAATGCTGTGATTTTCGGCCCAATTGTCTACACTAAGAGCGGAAAAAAATTTGACTGGATATTAAAACTACACGAACAAGGTGAAGCAGCTACTATTAGTTGGGCAAACCTTCAAGATATTGAAAAAATTGAATGGGAAGGACCAAGCAGTCGCCCGCCCAATCTCATCTGCTGTGAAAACGAAGCGCCCTTCAGCCAGCTTATCCGCCAAAAGGCCAATGATTGTATTTTTTTCACCAGTGGTTTTCCCGGAAGTGCGGTGTGCAAAACATACGAGTTGCTGGCCCCTCAAATGGCTTCTTGTTCCCATTGGGGTGATACAGACCCTAACGGCTTATACATTGCCTCCATTTTACACTCGATTTACCCGTTACAGCTCTTTCGCTGCGACATCGAAACACTTCGACAACATGAGCAACACTTGCTACCTTTATCAAAAAAACAGGTGCAAAGAGCCGAGTTTATCCTTAAAAACAAACCACATTTCCCCTTTCGAAATGAACTTGCCTATACACTTGACAACGGCTGGCTCGAACAAGAAAACTGGCGTCAAAACACGCCTCCGTCATTCCCGCCTTCGCGGGAATGACGTGAAGAAGCTATTTCTAGAAGAAATCACTGAAGAAACGTCTGCAGATAGTTGTAAAAATCGATTTCATTGCTGTCAAGACCGTGGGTGTACACAAATCCGGTTGCAAGCTTGGTTGCAACGATAGCATTGAGATAATTTTCCGGGACCCGTAACAAAATATTATCGAGCCCAACAAGATCAATGAGAGACGCCGGGGCATAATCTTCAACGAGCCTCTCTTTGAGCCGTCGATTTGCAGGTAGATCAGAATTGAAAATGGCATCAGTGATATCATTGATTTTACGACTCACTGTGTTTGTCAACTGGGTAAAAGGCAGGTTTTTCCCCTCGTGTTCCTGCCAGAGCAAATCAAATTCATCCCTAGCATTTTTCTTTATAATATTAACAACTTCCCGGACATACTTATCCATAAAACCGGGCACAGCCCCCTGCTTGACCCGAAAGTGTTCCTCAAATTCTTCATCACTCAAGGCAAGTGAGGCAAAGACTTCGAGTGAAGATGATGTTACACCGCCTTTATTTGCTGAGGCATCTTTTATGACAATGATTCCATTCTCTTCTAATCTAAGCCGTGCCTCTTCGGTGATGAAAAGGTTTGCACCTTCTACTATGACTCTAAATTTTGGACTACCTGTTTCATCCAATAGTTCACGCCAGTTGTTAATATTGACTGCAGCTGGTCTCCCACCACAAGGAACGAAAAGGTCTGCACTGGCAAGTTTGTTTAGATGAAAGGTATTCCTGAAATCTTCACCGTTTGGAACAACTGTGCCATCTGGAAGAGTAATGCGCTTATCATTGACAGAGACAAAAAAACCGTCGGAGGAAAGTCGTGATTGATCAAAATTCTCGACCATTTTTCGCTCAACAGCCAACTGGAGAAGCTCTTCCCGGTTCAGCCCGAGAGGGTCATAGAGCACACCGCTCCCATCAACCACCGCAGTAGTTTTATCTTTAGAAATTATAATTTCATTGCTGCCAAGATCTCCATCGGGGCCACCTGTCTGGATCTTAGTAACCTTCGATTCGTCCATTCCCAGTTTTTCGAGAACTCCCAGGGCATACTCATGTACACTGGTCGTGGTCATGCCATAAATATCATGGGGAATACCGCCGTTTTCCTGAGACTTCCCGGTAGAAAAAGCTTTCCAAAAGGGGTAACCCTGCCTCTTACCGTAGAACGGCACCCAATTCATCAGATCGGCTGTACGCTCATCTGGGCCGAAAAAGAGGATTTCCTCTTTACCAAAGCGATCATACACATCATCATGGGGAATAATGATATCCAGAATACTATCCGTGTAATCTTTAAAGGCACGGTCCCCCTCATCCTGATTATTTGCCCGCAACAAAATAATGCCCTTAGATCCCCCCTCTGGAATATCCTTGTTCTTCTTCTGCTGGGTCAGGGCAAGATTGTAATTTTCCATAAAGGTGGTGTCTAGATTCTGTCTGTATTCCGAATAGCTACGGGACTTAACGATGCGAATACCACCTCGGGAGATGTCACGAAAGCGTATGTGAAATCCGACAAACGGCCTGCCCACGCAGAAAAAGACACCGTATGGTTTTTCCGGAAAATCAATGTCGTTTAAAAAAGTCGGATCAAGGCGGAAGACACAACTAATTTTGTCTCTTCTGAAAAAATTGGTTTTCAGAATCATTTTATTGAAGATAAGAAAGTATTCAAACACGACCTTATCAGTCGGGGAAGAGACATTAGTCTCAATTGTTGTTTCGATCTGATCGATTAACTCAGAAATAGTGTTTTCATCGCTTCTTTTTCTTGGGTGGACGCGGCTGACAAAGTCCTGGTAAATGAGGGAGACAATCTTAGGGTAGCTGGAAACTGCCTGGGTTATCGCAGACTCAGTAAAGGTATCTTTAACAAGCCTTAGTTTAATTTTATCCAAAATACCCTTGGCTTCGGGCTGATCTTGAAGGGCGAGACTCAGGCTCGAATACTCGTCACTAAGAACGGATATAAACTGATTGGCAAATGCCGCTGCCGAAATCGCATACATGGCAGCCTGTGCAGAAAACAGTCCGCTGGTAAAGAGGTCGGTGATCGAGTGTTCCGGCAGCATCACGATTGTATTGAGTTCCCGTGAGAAATCTTCAATGACATTCTGGTCAATTTTATCAAAATAAAAAGCGTATATGGATTTATCGTCAAGGAAAACTTCTTTATATTTACGGGTTGAGAAAATACCGTGAGTGCGAAGCTGGCTGGTAAACTTTGCCAGAAATCGACGACTGCCCTGGCCATGAATTCCAACCATTACACGGGATTCCCCTGTGTTTTTTTTCTCAGTAATGGCAATGTAGGGCGCTTCTCGGCTTGTCATCCAGGTCCATGCTTCTTCGTACCGGGTCAGTGTTGCAGCCTCCCGGTCATCAAGAAATGATTGACAGGTAACATTTTGAAATATCCACTCCGTCTTGCTTTCCGGCCTCTTTTTGAAAATAGGTTTGTTGACAATATAGAGCCTTAAGCTATGGTCATTAGACGGGCTTTGGGTACGATAACTCTCTACCCGAAAATCAGGATATCTATCCTCAATTCGATCTTCTATTTCCTGAATTTTCGTTTCTTCAACTATATAGAGGGCACGATCCGAATCCTCACTGATCAGATCAATGCCGACGCCGACACCACCATATTTTGAAACCAGTTCAGATGCACTGGTGGCAATCAGATGTTTTACCATCTCCTCGATTGGTGTGGTTTTGAAATAGTATTCATCGATTCCCCATGTCACCGTAAAACGCTCAATTTCGTCCAGAGCCTTCTCTCTGGTCATGAATCCAGTTTCGAGAATAGCCTCTTCCAGTGTTACAAGATCATCCAGCGTAAGATAAGAATTGCCTTCTATTTCCCTCAGACTTTTCATTTTTTCCCCTTAGTCACAACAAGTTACCGGTTTCAGAAAACATGCATCCCCACAGCCTGTTTGATCAGTCAATGTTACACTCCTCAAGATGTACTGTACTGAGTCTCAGATCATCTCTTTTTTTCCTCAACCAGGAAATCCGTCCCAATTACAAGTCCATGAGTTATATGATATATAATACGGGCCTTTAGATCAAATTTTTGTTACCCGTAAGATATAACTTAACAAAATACTGCCTTAAACCATCACATTTCAAAATCAGGATTTATATGACTGCAAGATCTCCGCTGTTAGGGTTTATCGTTCGTATTTCATTGTTGACATCACTGACCGCGTTAAGTATCGACACCATGCTCCCTGCCCTGCCAGCAATTGGCGAGTCATTGCATGTTGACAACAGCAATAATCTTCAACTGATTATAACGCTGGTCTTTTTAGGAATGTTCTTTGGTGAGCTTCTATTCGGGCCCCTCTCTGACAGCCTGGGACGTAAAAAAGCTCTGACTGTAGGCATAATTATTTACTGCGTAGGGACAGTTGTTGCCATGACTGCAACTACTCTGAATATGCTACTTATCGGCAGAATCATTCAGGGAGTCGGGGTCTCTGGGCCTAAGATCATATCCAGAGCAATGATTCGCGATCAATTTGAAGGACAACACATGGCTCGAGTATTTTCCTTTATTATGACAGTATTTATTGTTATTCCGATGATAGCACCGATTCTAGGGCAATATATTATACTCATAGCGGGGTGGAGGTCGATTTTCTTTCTATTTTTAGCAATCGCCATCATCTCCTATATTTGGATTATGCTCAAGCAACCGGAAACCCTCGCTCCATCAGACAGGAGGCCAATAAAGATAGGTCTTTTACTTAAAACAACGGTGCGTGTTCTCAAGAATCCGCAAGTACTCAGCTATGGCACCACCGCAGGACTTACCTTTGCTGTCTTACTTCTCTATCTAAGTACTTGCCAAGCGATTTTCGAACAGATCTATAACAAGGCGCAAGAGTTCCCCCTCTACATGGCTCTGTTGGCAACAGGTTTTGGCATCGCTACTCTTTTGAACAGCAAATTAGTGATGAAATATGGCATGTTTCAGCTATGTATTGGAGCTGCCTTGGGCCTGGTAGTTCTAGGGATGGTTTCTCTACTTGGTGTTATAAATGGTGGACCCAGTTTTACCACCTTTATAATAGGTTGTTATGTTTTGATGTTTTGCGTCGGCCTGCTTTTCCCAAATCTCTCAGCAATGGCGATGCAGCCGTTGGGAAAAGTGGCTGGTTTGGGTGCCTCTCTGATCTCTGCAATCTCAAGTGTTGTCGCACTACCCATTTCTATAATAGTTGGTCGTTTTTTCGATAACACTCTGCTGCATCTTTCTTTGGCAATTTTAATTTGCGCCGCCATTTCTCTAATATTTCTTTATCTTGCCAAACGATCCAAAATGGAAATGGTGGAACCAGTAGTCTGAAGATCAGCCCATTGGATATTCTTAATTTGTAGCAATGATAGTTGCATGGTATAAGAAAAACCAAGGACTTGTCAGAGAATAAGGGTTTTGTTCATAGTCGAAGATTTTGGACAAGAGGACACTCTCGAACGACCCCTAAGTCATTGTATTTGCTCTATATGCGGCTATTTAAATTAATTTTTTCAACAATTTTGGATTATGCAGAAAACTATTTTCACAATAACCATCTCCTGTCTGGTTTTGCTTTATTCCCAATTCTATTCTCTGGCCGATACAACACTCGCCACTCAACCAGGTGCTACAGAGCAACAATTGACTCAGCAGGAAAAAGAAACTGTGACGATGTTAACATCGCTCCTTGATTTGCAGAAAAATCTCAAAGAGCAGATCAAGCAGTCAAAAAGAAAACTTAAAAAAAGTACGTCGGATGCACAAAAAGAAACTCTTCAAGACGAAATATCCCAACTTGATATGCAGCTCTCAGGTACCATCAACGATTTTGAACGTATTGCAACTGGTATTGAACCAGCGCTATTTGCTGAGAAGAAACCGGAAACATTCAGTTGGAAAGATGAGCTGTCGAGCTTACTCGAGCCTGCAATTAAGGAACTCAAGAGATTTACCATAAGGGCAAGGTCAAAATCGAGTTTAAAGGAAAAAATTACAGAACTGGAGCTTCTTACTGGTATTGCAAATGAGGCGGTTGTGCATCTGCAGAAGATTATTGAAGATAAGCCGAAAAAACATGTTCACAAAGAAGTGGAAGCCCTGCTCCCCGAATGGCAGAATGTTGAGGAACGCCTTGTTAACAAACTAGAACTTGCCCAAAGAGAATTGGCTAATCTTCGAGCCCAAGAAGTTTCTCTGGTTGAAAGTTCAAGCAAATCGATTAAGGACTTCTTTAGAAATAGAGGTTTGTACCTGATAATGGCCATTGGCTCCTCTATTATCATCCTGATAACATGCAGACTTCTCTATCGTCTTATCCTCAAAATCTATTTCGGACTGGCAAAGAAGAAGGAACAACGATCATTTCTCATTCGACTGCTGCACGTCATCTTCCAGGTGCTGTCGATAGTTTTTGCAGTAATCGGCCTGTTTTTTGTTCTATACCTTGCTGAGGACTGGTTTCTACTCAGTATGGCTATAATCTTCTTTTTGGGGATGACCTGGACAATTCGTCAAGGGCTGCCACGATTATGGCAACAAGGCCGGCTGATGATCAATATCGGCTCTGTACGGGAACAAGAACGCCTTATTCTTCACGGTGTGCCTTGGCATGTTAGCTCCATCAATGTCTTTTGCAAGCTGGTCAACCCGACTCTCGATATGGAATTGCGGGTACCAATTGAAGACTTGATCGGTATGGCCTCACGTCCTTACAACCAGGCGGAGCCATGGTTCCCCTGCAAGAAGGGGGATTGGGTTGTGGTTAGTGGAGCCTCACGTGCCCGTGTGGTCAGCCTCTCCCACGAGCAGGTGGAAGTTGTTCAGCGGGGAGGAAAACGGATTACATACCCAACTGAAACCTTCCTACAGGCATGTCCAGTAAATCTCTCGCGTAATTTCAGGCTGAGGGTGCCGTTTGGTGTCAGCTATAGCCTCCAGGGGCTTGTGACCTCTGAAGTTCCTATGATTATGAAAGACTACCTGGCAAAAAGGATGGAACAGGAAGGTTATCATAAAAGCTGCCTGAATCTACAGGTCGAGTTCTTCCAGGCAGGCGCCTCTTCACTTGATTTGATAGTGTTGGCTGATTTTGAAGGACAAGCAGCAGATATTTGTAAGCGTATTGAAAGAGCCATCCAGAAATGGTGTGTTGAATGCTGCTCCATAAATGACTGGGAGATTCCGTTCCCGCAACTGACTGTGCACCAGATTAAACCGGAACCAGGTATCACGAGTTGATTAACATATTTGGTAACCGTTCACCAGCACCCCATTTTCGTCCGATCAGGCCTCCTGGCATAGCCAACTATAGCCAGGAGCCCAGCTTGAACGAACCTGGAGCACTGGACGAACGGTTACGGACTCTGGTTATGCAATCTTTTGAAGGGGGCGGTGAACGGTTACCATATTTGTTTATCTGTATGGGTTGTGACATGGCCGCTTTAATCTAAAAAATAGCAAAAGCGGCCTCATAATTTCATGGCAATATGGATCTATAGAATTCCCACCTTATTATTGAAATCTGTGATCAACTCATCAATTTGGCCCACTTGGTTAAAGGTATTGGTCCAATAGTTGTTATGATCATACCATTGGGCATTGAGTTCCTCAACGTCCTTTGCCTGCTGCTCGATCCAGGTGTAGTACTTGAGGTTGTGGATTGCTTTTTTGTCATAATAGTTAAGCTCTTTCATATTGTCTAAGCCTACAGAGTCCAACAGCTGAAGATCTCGCTGGGTATCACTTTCAGTATAATTTCCCCTCTCCTCAGTGAGCTCTTCGAGCCTTGAGCCGTAGAGTTGCATTGAATCTGTCGCAATACTTACCACGTAGTCATCTTCCGTGAGCTCGTTGTATTTGGCGAATTTTATTGCAGCAATCATATTGCCGATACCGGAGATACCAAGAAGATCAAGTTTTCCGACGAGGTCTGCATCAACACCGCTAGCCACAAGAGCCTCACGGCCGATGCCTTCGTTAAAGAGCCGGAGAAGTCTCATTGGTACTTCATCATCTACTGCAACAACAAAATCGGTCTCCTTACAGTCATGCACCCAGGGCACGTGTTTATCCCCGATTCCTTCAATCCTGTGCCCGCCAAAACCGTTTTGTAGAAGAGTCGGACATTGGAGTGCCTCCGCCGCAGCAATTTTTGACCCAGGAAACTGCTTTTTAAGATAGGATCCTGCTGCCAGGGTGCCACCTGAACCAGATGAAGAGATGTAGCCAGCAAATTTTTTGTCCCCTGTGAGGTATTGATTTAAGACTTGTTCAATAGCGCTTCCTGTGACCGTGTAATGCCAAAGTGGATTACCAAGTTCGTCAAACTGGTTGAAAATCCGCAGGTCTTCGCCTGAATTTCTCAGTTCCCAGCATTTATCAAAGATCTCTTTTACGTTTGATTCACATCCAGGAGTTGCAATGACCTGGCCAGCAATTTTATTGAGCCACTCAAAACGTTCTTTAGACATTTCTTCGGGCAGAATGGCAATGGCATTACTGGCGAGAAGAGCAGAAATATATGCACCACCTCTGCAATAATTACCAGTAGAAGGCCAGACCGCCTTGGTCTTCTGAGGATCAAACTGTCCTGTGACCAGACCGGGTGCAAGACAGCCGAAGGTCGCACCAACTTTATGAGCACCAGTAGGGAACCATCGACCTGACATCATAATGATGTTAGCCCTACATCCGGTAAGCTCTGGGGGTAGTACAAAATGATTTGCGCCTCCAAAGAGACCTCCTTCATCTTTTTGCTCATTATTCCAGGAAATTCTGTAGAGGTTGGCAGAGTGAAGATCCCACAGGCCGATGGTTTTGAGCTGATCCTTGATAGCCTCTGGAATCTTGTCAGGATCCTTCATCATGGCAAATGTGGGGAGGGATATCTTTTTCTCTCTGCAATATGCAACATTTTTTGCAAGTGCTTCCTGGTTTATCGTTAAGTCAATCATGATTTCCTCAAGTATTTTGTTAGTGTCAAACTTTAACTGGATTAATAGGCTGATAACTTGTTAACTTGTTACTGCTGCAACTACCGAAATCTCCACCAGCAGTTCTTCTCTTGCCATACTTGCTTCTACACATGCCCGTGCAGGGGCATGACCTTTTGGGACCCAGTTATCCCAGACTTCATTCATTTGAGAAAAAAGATCCATACTTTTGATATAGATCGTTGCGGAAAGAATGTGTGCTCTATCACTTCCTGCTTGATCCAATAATACGTCTACTTTGTCCAGCATTGTCTTGGTTTGTTCCTGGATATCTTTGTTCGCATCTTCTGCGACCTGGCCACAAAGATAAATGGTATCATTATGAATAACGATTTTGCTCATCCGTTGTTTTGTTTCAATACGTGTAATTGACATACTTTATTCTCCCATCTTTTCTTCTGTATAAGTGACGCACATGGCGGCGTACATCATGGTGGCTCGAATAACCTGTTCTTTTTTTACGCACTCATTGGCCACGTGGCAAGCTGCAAGTTCACCAGGCCCATAGCCAATAACCGGGATATTATGCTTGCCCATAATCGCTACTCCGTTTGTCGAAAACGGCCATGTTGTTAAGGTTGGCGAGATTTTAAAGAGGTTCTCATACGCCTGCACAGTGCTGCTGGTTAAAATGTGATCTTTTTCAATTTTCCAGGCGGGGAAGGTGCATTCCTTTTGTGGAATAAGCCCAGTATAGGAGGGCTCTTCAAAGGTGTGGAGTTCCACTGTTGCCTGCGCTGCGACAACAGAAGGCAAACGCTGCACTTGCTCCAAAGCATATTGGGGAGACTCGCCCCAGGTGAGACGTCGATCAATTGAAATTTCACAGTAGTCAGCAACAGAGGAACGCGAAGGAGCATGAGAAGCAATCTCGGAAACAACCAGAGAACCTTTCCCCAAGTCCTTGTCTTCAACATCCAGATTATCGTTAAGTCTTTCTAATTCAGTAACAATTTTTGCCATGGAATAAATGGCATTGTCTCCCATATGCGGTGCAGAAGCATGGGCACTTTTTCCCGTAACGGAAATTTTAAGCTCCATGCGCCCCTTTTGAGCAAGAGAAATTAAATCATCACTTGGTTCTGCAATGATGACAAAGTCAGGATAGAGTCCTTCTTTTTCAATCAGATATTCCCAGGCCAAACCTTCGCAAGGTTCTTCCTGGACAGTAGCACATACCATATAGGTAAACCTGTCACCCAACTGCAAATCCTGAACAACTTTTCCGGCATAGACCATGGCTGCAATGGCTGCTTTCATGTCCGCGGCACCACGACCATACAGGTGTTCATCATCCTGTTCGCCTGAGAAAGGAGGACGGGTCCACTGCTCTTCATTGCCTCCGCCAACAGTATCCATATGCCCGTCTGCGCATATCAATGTTTGGCCTGTACCTACAGAACCACGGACGTTTCCCATTCTATCGACAGTAACGTCATCAAATTCCAGTTTCTGCATTTTATGCTCAACAAGAGCGGCAACACCTCTTTCCTGGCCGGAAAGGCTTTCGACTCTAATAAGTTCACAGGCAAAGTTATAAATATCCTGTGCGTAATCCTGTGTGTAGGAGGCAATATTTTCAAAAACGTCAGACATTACGACTCCTATTTTATGACAACGATGTGTTCGGCTGCCCGACGAGACAAAAGTTCAGCACCATCTGCGGTGATTACGATATTTTCTTCGTGCACCATTTCCTTACCAGCCGCATATACCATGCCGGGCTCAAGAGTGATTACCATGCCCGGTTCCAGTGTGGTATTGTCGGTCGCTGTGTGGGAAGGCCATTCGGTGAGCTGGCTGCCAAGTCCATGCCCCATGCGCCCAACCCCGCTACCTAATGCACCACCTTCTTCCATAATACTCCACATGGCATTGTATAGATCCGTGGTGGTTGCACCGGGCCGCGCTGCTTTCAGGCCAGCTTCTGTTGCTGCATACACACAATCGTAAGCCCGTTGCGTTTCATCGCTGCAATGGCCAAAGGCAAAGTTACGGTCAAAATCTGAGAAATATCCATCATACACAGCGCCAACATCAATGATCAGCACATCCCCTTCGTCTATCTGCCGAGAGGTAGGGCCCATAATTATGCTCCCATAACCGTCAGGACCGGAGCCGGAGATAAGATATTTCACAAACTCTGCTCCTTTATAAAGCATGTTTATACGCATTTGAGTGCATATTTCACGCTCGGTCTGGCCAACTTTTGCGTGGCTTGGCAACAGATCAAAACCATCATTGGTAATTGCACAGGCTGTACGAATCTTTGAGAGTTCCGCCGGGGATTTGATCGACCGCAAATGATGAATTTCTTCCGCAATATCTACAAAGTCTTTTTCCACTATCTGGTTCAGCTTGGTAAAATCAGAGAAAGGCATACGAATGTAGGACTGCAAGCCAAGGGTGGCGCCGATACGCCCATGTTGTGAAGGCAAACCATTAATAACACCTGCAACAAGTGACACGCCGTCATCTTCTGGGCATGGCGAGGACCATGTATGAATCTCGTCGATCCACGTTTCCTGCATACCGCTTTCACCAATACCAGGTATAACGGCTATGGGCTTACCCTCTGCTGGAATAACGAGATACCAGGGGCGTGTGGGGCTTTCCCAAAACTGTGTATAGTAGCCTGTAAAGTACCGGACATTTGGTTCTGTGGTAAGAAACACCGCATCCATTTTTTTTTGGTGCATCACTTTTTGCAAACGGGCTGTCCGTGCCTCAAATTCTTCTGCCGTAAAACCATATTCTTGCACTATCGTATCTCCTCTATGAATAGTTAATGCCTTACTCCTGAACTTCTGTCATAAAAAACAAGAAATTATGAGATCGCTTTGAAATCATAAACTTAGAGTTATCACCAGATAGTGAACGTAGTGAGAGCTTCGAGGCACTTATCCAGTGATACTAAAAAAGTTTCCGACTTGTCGGGTTAGTTTTTCTTATTACAAAGAGTTTTTACAGGACCACATGATTTCTTTGTACAATTCCGGTGAGGTATCACCTTCTGTACTAATACAAAGAACCGTAGATTCTTCGTTTAGCCCAAGACGTTCTATCGCTACTTGTCCCTCGCCATCCTGCATAAGCCAATAGAGAAAGCCCATGGTCGCAGCACCTGATTCGCCCGAAGTAACAGGTTGATCGCCTTTAATCGGGGCACCTAGAATACGCATACCTGTGGCGGCAGTTACCAGGCCACTCGTACAATCTCATTTTATTTACAATTGAAGACGGCAGTGAGATCGGTTTTTTCTCAAACAACGTGCAATATTTATTCGCAAAATGAGAAACGAGCAGATCAAGATCGTCCAATCTTTTACGAAGTGGCGGCACATGGAGGGGAATAACGTTAAGGCGGTAGAACAAGTCCCTCCTGAACATGTTCTGCGCCATCAAGTCCTCAAGGTTGTCATTCGTTGCCGCCACGATGCGAATATCTACGGAAACAGCCCGATTTGCCCCGAGTCTTGTAATGGTCCGCTCCTGCAGGGCACGCAGTAATTTCACCTGCAAATACAATGGCATCGTTGATATTTCATCAAGAAACAACACCCCACCCTCAGCAAGTTCGAATTTTCCGATTTGGCCTTTTCTCAAGGCACCGGTAAAGGCTCCACCTACATAGCCGAACAATTCGCTTTCAAGCAAGGTGTCTGGAATGGCACCACAGTTAATTGCCACAAAAGTGGCATCAGCTCTATCGCCAATAGCATGGATTGCACTAGCTACCAGCTCCTTGCCAGTACCGCTTTCTCCTGTAATGAGCACCGATGAATTTGTAAGGGCTGTTGCACGTATTTGCTCTTTTAACGTAGTAACAAGGGGTGAGTTACCAACGATATGATTGAGGGGACTATCTTCATATGAAGGACCTTGCTGCGAAATAGATATGATGGACTGGATAGTATCAAAGACAAAAACTGAAGAAAAGCGATTCGTTGGAGATGTTAAATTAATTTCCCTCCCCACAACAAGCCGCTTACGTCCATTATGCGTCACCAGATATTCATCCAGATCAGAAAAGGTATCCCCAGTTTTGGCAATACTGAAATTCTCAAACTGAGAATCCAGGGACTTCTTTAAAATCTCTTTGGCACGCAGGTTGTTATACACCACCTTATCTTGTGCATCAAAAATAATTGTCCCTTTGTCATTTGTACTTACCACCTCAGACATGGCATTAAGCAAGCTGGTGATGTCTTGTAGTTCAAACTTTTGCCGTGCACTATCGGCAAAGTTACTGGCAAAAAGGACGAGAAAATTAATATAAATTTCCCGCTGGGCAAGCACCCGCTCTCTCACTGCCTCTGAAAAACAGATGAGTTCGATGGCACCATACAGTTTGTTCCCATCGGTAATAGGGGCACAAATGGATAGCAGCTCTTTGCAATTCACCTTATTCCTGCATCCTCTGCAGATTTTATTCTCTCGCGGATTCTCTATAAATAAAGGTAATTCTCCTGCTAATGTAGCCTTTAACAGATTTCCTGCCTGCTTGATGTTGCTGCCTACTCCACCTGCATACACACCTGTTCCCGCAACCCGAATAAGGTCGATATCTACCACCTCAACATCAAGCCCTGTTACTTGAGAGATTGTTTCTGCAGAAGATTGTATTTGTTCTTGAAGGCTGCTAAGCATTATATTTCTCCTGCCATGGGATGGCTGCAATATTTCATGAGATATTCGGCCTAAGCCCCCGAAGACGCTTATACATTCGGGATAACCTGGCAGGAGATACGCCCACCAGATACCCTCCAACAATTAACTGGTTTATCAGAGTAGTTTTAATACAACCAAGATTATGCCAACGACGTGAAGAGGTGGTGACGAATTCAGGACGATGAACTATTTTCCCCAGACTTTTCATTTTCCGGACAAAGACAAAATCCTCCATGATTTCAATCTCCGGAAATCCTCCGACCTCATCAAACTTGGACCTAGTCATAAAGAACCCCTGATCCCCGTAAGGGAGATGGAGCAATTGAGAACGAAGATTTGCAACTTTGGCAATAGCCAGGAGCTTTTTCTCAGTCGTGTTAAATCCAAGGGAAAATGTTCCCATTGCAACTACTGAGCTCTCAAGAGTTTTCTCAATAAGTTCTCTGAAACCGGTGGGCAGCAGTGTGTCGGCATGGAGAAAAAGGAGATTATCACCCGAACTGTTACATGCTCCGGCATTCATCTGGATTCCACGACCGGGCAATGACGATAGCGCCGTTGCTCCATAATTTGTGGCAAGCTCCACAGTGCGATCTGTACTGCCCCCATCAACGACTACTATTTCTCCTTGCCCTGTGAGGCAATCCAAGGTCTTAACCAGGGTTTTCTCTTCATTGAGTGCAGGAATAATGACGGAGAGTGTCTTCATAAGAGCTTCCACTGGTCTGCAAACTGCAAGTCTTCCGGGATATCTATGTCATGTTGTCTTGGGAGGACAACAGGGGCTATTTTCAGCGCTGTCAGTTTTTGCATCGTCGTTTCAAAGACGCTTTCGCTTGACCAGGCTATGTCATGAAATATTGCCGAATAGATCTCTGTTGCATGTGTTTTGTTAAAACCGATCAGGCAGTAGCCACCATCCCAGGTTGGGCCGATCACCACTTGGTTTTCTTGTACCAGGGCAACAGCCCTGGAAAGGAGCGGGGTATCGATGGAAGGAATGTCCGAGCCTACCAGGATAGCTTGTTCTGCACCTTCTTTAAAAACCTCGCGGAAGGCGTGTTCCATCTTATCACCTAGGGTCTCACCCTTTTGTTTTAGATAACGATGATTTCCGAGCCAGGCTGCCATAAGGGTCTTGCTACCGCCACTAAAGCAAATTGTCAATCGAGAGCCGAGAGTGGCGGGTATGGCCTCAGCAGCAGCGAATAGCTTCTCCGTCATAACTTTTTGCAAGCGTGCTGCTTTTTCACTGCCAAGCAATGGAATAAGCCTGGTTTTGGTGGTGCCGGCTTCAGGGAACCTGGTAAAAATTATAACTTCAGTCCCCCCAGTAGCCAGTGTTGATTTGCTGATCATCTTTTGAGAAACGGATCAAAAAGTGAGCGAATAAAATCCAGGTTAAGATAGTCACAGAGCGTCTTCCAGGTCTGCTCATTGCGGATACCTTCATACTCGGTCTGGTATGCAACCCACCCCATGGCGGACCAGGAAATTCCCCGCAAATATACAAATGGGTTTTTAAGGTGCATCCGCTCTGCAAGAGTCTGTTTGAGAAGAGAAGATGGGCAGTGTGCTTTGTAAGTCTCAATGAACCGCAGGTAATCTTTGGAGGTGAAGCGATACTTCGATTTCCAAAGCGTTGTCAGCGGGGAACAAAAATGACAGAGGTCACTGGAAGGATCGCCCCACCGTGGCATTTCCCAATCAATTAAATGGGTAATATTCTTCTTCCGGTTTACAATAAAATTCCCCGAGTTCACCTCTGTATTGACAATGGAAAAAAATGGCTCCTGGAGAAAATAGCTCTCCTTTTTCCTTTCACTTTCAGCCCAGTATAACAGTTTGTGCAGATAGTCGCTGATATCAGGATCGGCGAGATGGGAGTCGAAGTACGTCTCAAGCAACCGGGCACATTCGTTGTAAATAAGACTCAACGGTTGTTTCTCTGGGATCAAATGATTCCTTTCTTCTGCTACCGTCACACTGTGGATCCTGCCAAAAGTTGCGGCGGCGCTTTCTATATCCTGATGGTAATCAAGATGTTCACCTTCAAGAAATTCAATGATTGATATCCCGCAGTCAATGAGGGTTTTACTGTTATCAACAAAGTAGCCGCGAGGGGTGACCCCACTATTTTCAAGCAGCTTGAGGGTATTGAATTCATAGAGAATTTGATCATCCCGCTCAAGCTGGCTCCCCATGTTCACTCTGAAGACCAGATGGCGATGCTCTGTTTTGAGGTTGTAATTGAGATTGTACTCCCCCTTTGCCAGTGGAGACACTGAAAAGTGACTCCCGGCCATTTGAGGCACGTCCTGCCAATCCTGGGCGACAAGATATGCATTGACCTTGTCAAGATACTCTTTAAAGGGATCTGGTTTTATCTTTTCTGTCATAGAACGTTTGAATTGGATAGTGGTACTTGATTCACCCCGGCAAACTGGAAAATAAGCGGCAGAGAGAACATAGCTCCTATATCATCTGTTTTTTAACACGTGTTGTTGCCACCCTTTTTCCAGACTGAGCAGAATCTTTGACGGAGGCTCCGGGAGCTGGTGACTTTGTAGCACCTCGTCATCAAGGGTTGCCACTCCCCTGGGGAGTGATTTGAATCGTTCTTGCCACTGTTTGGGCAGCTTTGCTCCACTGATTGCCGGGAAGTCTCCCCACACGTCCGGCGAAGCTTTTTTTATCTGGGCCTCGGGCGAGAGTAGAAAGTCGGCTACCACCATTGCTGCGGATTTGTCCTTTGCATTAAAAGGAATGGCAACAAAGTGGGTGTTGGCGATGGTGCCTTCCTCAAAGACATAGGTCCTCACCGTATCAACAAAGAGACCATCCAGAATATTTTTAGAAGCATCTCCCTGATGATAGGAAAAGGAAAAATCAATTTCACCATCGGCAAAAAGCGTGTTCATCCTGACAGGAGACTCAGGATAGGTGGCCCCAGCTCTCCACAGTGAGGATTTAAGATCATTAAAAATGGCATAGGTTGCCTGTGTCGCAGTCTGAAAATCTGCCTCGCTATAATCTCCCTGCCATTTATCACTTGATCCTGCCGCATGATAAAAAATGTGGCGCATAAATACAGATCCCGTAAAATCCGGTGGTGCAGGATAACTGAATCTTCCCGGGTGATCCTTGATCCATTTGAGTAAGGCACCAATCGATTTCGGCGGTTGCGGGGTTCTGGCAGAATCATAGATCATCACCATCTGCGCACTGCCCCAGGGAGATTCCATGCCATCCACCGGGGTACCAAAATCATTTTTGACACTGGCGCTGCCCCAATCCACATATTGTTGATTAGGAAGCAGATCAGCAAAGGGCCCATGGAGGAGATTAAGCCTTTTACATGTGCGGAAATTTTCCCCATTGATCCACATCAGATCGACACTGCCCCTGGCATTTTTACCGGCCTGCTTTTCAACTACCAATTTACTTACAATTTCAGCGATATCATTGACTGGAACCTGCCTTAAGGTGATATCAAAACGATCTTTAACTTCTTTTGCCAGGTAGCCGTTCACATAGGTGTTGACAGCTGTGGAACCACCCCACATATACCAGTCCACAGTTTGCCCCTTTGCTTGTTCCAGGGTCTCTTCCCAGGTCATCACCGTTTTCGCGTTGCTGATAGTTATTAACCCACTGGCAAGAAAAAATATTGTCAGAAGACAGATATAAATCGGAAGTAGACGAGTATTCATAAATTCGCTCCATTAGTTTTTAGAATGTGTACTTTGCAAGTTACTCGCGCACCCAACCATGTCATACTCTAGCATAATCTTTGATCAAATTGTTTCTCTTTTTGCGAGATATGAGTTTGAGACATAAAAATTGACTTAAATCAAACATCATTAATTTTTATGCGATATTATATATAAATGTGATACAATGTAGCAGTCCAACTTCATTAATCATTAGGGAGAATTGATGCCTATTTTTAGCTATCTCGCTATACCAAAAGAAAATGCTGTGGATTCATTGTGCGCAGAACTCTCGGCTGTCAAATACTGCCAGGTTATTCCGGCAGAAAATCAAGACATCCTTGTTCTCGTCACCGATACCCCAGATGAAACAATTGAAAAGAAACTCCAGACGACCTTAAAAAACCTGCAGTCTCTACAGTCCCTGAGCCTAACCTTTGGCTATGACGAAAAAGAATGATAACGGAGAAAAAACAGATCATGAAACTCGACAGAAGACAGTTTATCAAGCAGGCGGCCATCACCAGCGCATTCGCAAGCGCGGGAGCAGTGTTTCCAGGTGTCAGCTTTGGCGATTGGAGCAAACTCAGCAACAACTCCGGTGTGATCTCCTGGCAGAAATCTCCATGCCGTTTTTGCGGGACCGGCTGTGGCGTCCTTGTGGGGGTCAGTGACGGCCGGGCTGTCGCTGTCAAGGGAGATCCAAACTGCAGCGTCAATAAGGGCCTTTGCTGTATGAAAGGTTACCATTCCGTCCAGGCACTTTACGGCGAAGACAGGTTGACCAAAGCACAGGTCCGTAAAAATGGAACCTTAGTTGAGGTACCAATTCAGGAGGCACTCGATCTTATTGCGGCAAAGCTCAAGGAAACTAAAGATAAGCATGGGAAAGACTCTGTCGCTATGTACGGATCTGGTCAATGGACTATCCCAGATGGATATGTAGCCTCAAAGTTATTTAAAGGCTGCCTGGGAACCAACAATGTTGAAGCAAATGCAAGGCTCTGTATGGCCAGCGCGGTCACTGGTTTTATGACATCTTTTGGCCTTGATGAGCCCATGGGCTGTTATGAGGATATTGATCACGCCAATGTATTTGTCACCTGGGGAAATAATATGGCAGAAATGCATCCGGTGCTCTTTTCACGGATGCTCGCCAATCGAAAGCGAAGATCAAACGTTAGGATAGTCGATTTCGCCACACGCTATACCCGAACATCCCAGGCTGCTGACAAATCGATAATTTTCAAACCCCAGACGGATCTAGCCGTCGCCAATGCTATCTGTTATGAAATAATTAAAAATGACTGGGTTAATTGGAATTTTGTCAATGAACATGTCTCGTTCCATAAAGGTAAAACCAATATCGGTTACGGTACTGAAGATCATTTTGCCTTTAAAGATAAAGCCGAAGGGATCAGCTTTGAAGACTTCAAACTGTTTCTTGAAGATTATACACCTGAAAAAGTAGAAAAAATTTCAGGTGTTTCAGCAAAAGATATTAAGTATCTCGCCTCGCAATATGGTGATCCAACCCAGAAAGTCACAAGCTTCTGGTGTATGGGGATGAATCAGCACACCCGGGGAACCTGGATCAACAATCTCGTATATAATATCCACCTGCTGGTCGGCAAAATTTCCACTCCCGGCAACAGTCCTTTTTCTCTGACAGGTCAGCCAAGTGCCTGTGGAACTGTTCGCGAGGTTGGCACACTGACACACAAACTCCCCCATGGCGTGGTCATGAAGGAACATGACCGGGAGATGGCTGCCAAGATATGGGATGTCCCAGTTAGCAACATTGACCCGAAACCGACCTACCATACTGTTGAGATGTTTCGAGCACTTGACCGGGGAGATATAAAGTTCATCTGGATTCAGGTGACCAACCCCATGGTAACGATGCCAAACCTGAAGCGTTACCGGGACGGTGCTCTTAAAGATGATCGTTTTGTTGTTGTCTCTGATGTCTATCCGACCCCGACAACCGATATTGCAGATGTGATTTTGCCTGCAGCCATGTGGATTGAGCAGGAAGGAATGTACGGTAACTCTGAGCGCCGAACCCAGCATTTTACCCAGATTGTTGATCCTCCGGGTGAGGCAATGTCTGATACCTGGCAGATTATAGAAGTTGCGAGACGCCTTGGCTTTGAAAAACAGTTCCCTTGGGGACAGGACGATTACATAGAAAAGATATGGGAGGAATACCGCAAATTCCACGCCGGACCAAAACACGAAATGGCACCCTATAAAGTACTCAGCGAACGTTCTGGTGTGCAGTGGCCATTTGTCAATGGCAAGGAAACCCGGTGGCGGTTCAATCCGCAACATGACCCCGCATGTTCCAATGGCAAAGATTTTGATTTTTATGGTAAAAAAGACAATCGTGCCTGGATATGGGCACGACCATATGAACCCGCCGCAGAGTTTCCGGACAGCGAGTACAATTTCTGGCTGAACACAGGAAGGGTCATTGAACACTGGCATACCGGTTCTATGACGAGAAGAGTGCCGGTATTACATAATGCGGTACCTTCGGGCTATGTGGAGGTTCATCCGGAAGATGCTGCCGAGTTGGGGGTGGTCAACGGCGAACTCATTAAAATAATATCACGCCGTGGGGAAATAACCATGCCAGCACAGATCAATGGCAGAGGCGTCCCCGTCCGCGGCATGGTGTTTGTACCGTTCTTTGACGAGAGCTATCTCATAAATGAGGTAACCTTAGATGCTTTTTGCCCCATTTCTAAGCAACCTGACTATAAAAAATGTGCCGTAAGGCTGGAGAAAGCATAATGAAACCTGTATTGAGGAAAGGCAAAATAGCTACCTGCGTTGCCATCCTTGGCTGCGTTGGTCTCTCGTTGTTTTCTATCGAAACCGCAGCAGCCGACTCGCAGGTACCCTCCAATTTTGATAATCAGGGGAAAAAAATCTTTACCGCCCAGCGGGAAATACCTAATCAGAACCTGACTGCCGACTCAGGTGGGCGAAACCTTGCAGGGTTCTATAGCCTGAGACAATATCCCGGCTCTCCACCGCGAATTCCGCATGAGGTTGACCTTAGCTTTAGTGGCAATGAGACGGATTGTCTCTCATGCCACGAAAAAGGTGGTTTCAGCTCTGAATTTGGCAAATTTGCCCCAGTAACCCCACACCCTGAAAACAGTCTCTGTTATCAGTGCCATGCCCAAGTAACAACCGAAGAACCGTTTGTCGAGACCGACTGGAAGTCAATACAACCACCCCGCCTGGGGCAGTCATTCTTAAGCAGCTCTCCGCCGCCTGTACCCCATAGCCTGCAATTACGTGAAAATTGTATTGCTTGTCACACCGGTCCGGCAGCCGCGACAGAGATACGGATAACTCACGCTGCCAGAGGAGATTGCCGACAGTGCCACGCAACTGCGGAGCAGACGGCACCATTAAACGTGTTTACAAGACCAGAATAATCAGAAGCTTAAAACTCGACAAACCGGTCATGTTATGACAAGAATAATCAAATTATTTACAATGATTGCAGTGTGTTTTGCATTCTTTGTTACCCAGACTAATGCCAGTGAGAAATCCTTTCTGGATGAAGTAAAAAAAGCAGATGTAACATTTGATAATCGTTCTGTCACCCTTGACAAGCAGGTCACAGCGGAATCTGTTTTGGCAAACGATGCGTATCAGGGCGGCTCCTTCAGGGTACTGGCTAGAAAAAAGATGATTGGACGCTATAAGTGCAGCAGCTGCCACACAACAAAGCCGGTTACTGTCAATCAAGGTTTTGAGTTAACCCATGGCGATGTCTCTTTACAGCATGGTGGGGGCGAACAAGCCTTAAGTTGTATAGATTGCCACCATGATGAAGAGAGGGACTACCTGGAAGACAAAAAGGGTAGGAAAATTGACTTTGACCACAGCTATCAACTCTGCGGTCAGTGTCATTTTCGCCAGAAGCGTGACTGGCTTGGCGGAGCACACGGAAAGAGGGTTTCGAACTGGGCTGGTGATCGAGTTGTCTTCAACTGCACCACCTGTCACAACCCCCATTCTCCACGATTTGAAAAACGATTTCCTGTAACCTATTCGGTACCTTTGGACTGATAGGGAGACTATATGAGCGATAAAAAAAATCAGCCGAAAAACAATAATCCGTTGGAGTTTCTGAACGGAGAGAGCAACCGGAGATCCTTTATCAAAGGGCTCTCATTTGCCGCAGCTGCTGGGAGTGCAGCACTGACAACAGGTTGTATACCCTCTGCCGATGCTGCGAGTAGTGAAGAATTGAAGCTGCGCTGGCAAGAGTTCTTCAAGAAAAATTACCGTCTTATGACACAGGAAGAAAAGGAGCAGACGGTTGCAAGATTAGAACGTTTGGCCAAGTTACAAAAGGGGCTTGATGTACAGATGAGCAGTCAGTCTCCTCTTGCGGGTGTGCTTTACGGCTATGCCTTCAACATCACCCGTTGTGAAGGTTTTATGGAGTGCGTCACCGCCTGTGTGGAGGAGAACAATCTGGATCGTAAAACCAATACCCAATACATCAGAATCTTTGAAATGGAACCGGGACAGTTGGACCCCGGAACGGGTGATGGCCAGTATTACCATGAGGTTCCGGTGGAGAATAAATTTTATATGGGAACCCAATGTTTCCATTGCGAAAATGCTCCATGCACCAAGGCATGTCCCACCAAGGCTACCTGGAGGGAGCCCGATGGCATAGTGGTTGTGGATTATGACTGGTGTATAGGCTGCCGTTATTGTCAGGCTGCCTGTCCCTACTATGGCCGACGCTTTAACTGGGGGCAAGCGGAGATGCCAAAGGATGAAGTTACCACCAAACAGCATTATCTAGGTAACCGCCTCCGCCCCAAAGGCAAGATGGAAAAATGCACCTTCTGTATCCAGAGAACTCGTAAAGGCAGGCTACCAGCCTGTGTGGAGGCTTGCCCCACTGGAGCACGTGTTTTCGGCAACTTACTCGATCCTGACAGTGAAATTCGCTACGTCCTGAAGCACAAGAAAGTGTTTCGGATGAAAGAAGAGCTCGGGACTGATCCAAAATTTTGGTATTTCATTGATTGATAGGTGTCATAATGCAGACAATTTCTGAGAGAAATCTGAAAACCTTCTTTGTCGATGTAGTTCGCTGGAACCTGAGCGGTGGCATTGGTTTTCAATTCTTCAAGTTAGTACTCTTGAGTTTCATGGGATTGGGGGTGTATGCATACTCTCATCAGGCACAATATGGGCTATCCGTAACCGGGATGAACGATATCGTAAGCTGGGGGTTTTATATCTCGAACTTTACGTTTCTGGTCGGGGTGGCTGCAGCTGCTGTTATGCTGATTTTACCGGCTTATGTCTTTCATGATCCGGACTTTCACAATGTTGTAATCATTGGCGAAGGTGTCGCTGTCGGGGCTCTGGTTATGTGCCTCGCATTTATAATGGTGGATCTTGGTGGGCCGCTTCAGGCGTGGCACCTCATTCCCGGGATAGGTATTTTCAACTTTCCATCATCCATCCTCGCCTGGGACGTGCTGGTACTGAACGGCTACCTGTTACTCAACGCTCTTGTGCCTGCGTATATACTCTACAGTCACTATAAAGGGCGTCCAGCCGATGAAAGAAAATACAGGCCGTTTGTGTTTCTCTCTATCTTCTGGGCATTCTCCATTCATATGGTTACCGCATTTTTGTACCAGGGATTGCCGGCCAGACCATTTTGGAATAACCCTCTGTTGGGACCGAGATTCCTGGCATCAGCTTTTGCAGCAGGCCCTGCCCTGATCACTCTCATTCTTGCGATAATTCACAGCTCCACTACCTACAAGATTGATCGTAGCGTCTTCAATAAACTGCGATTGATTATTGTAATTTCAGCAATCATCAACTTGGTTATGCTGTTTTCCGAAATTTTTAAGGAATTTTATTTCCCGACCCACCACTCAATCAGTTCCATTTATCTTTTCTTTGGCTTGGATGGCCATGATTCGTTAGTTCCCTGGATCTGGACCTCAGTGTCAGTGAATCTGCTGGCAACTCTGATTCTTGCTTTTAATCCCGGAAAGAACAATCCACGGGTTTTACTTCCAGCCTGTTTCTTTCTCTTTATCGCTATCTGGATGGAAAAGGGGATCGGCTTAATCGTTCCAGGACTTATCCCAAGTCCGCTTGGGGAAGTTGTCGATTATTTGCCCACCTGGGTGGAACTCGGTGTCACTTTGGGCATACTTGCTTTAGGAGTTACTGTGGTTACCGGGGTTGTTAGAGCTGCTTTGATCATAGAACAAGATTACAGTGGTTTATGAGATCATCTTCCTCCAACAACAGCGGGAACAATCTCAACTGTTCCCGCTGTAACAAAACAAGAAACATGGAAAAGATTTTTAATACTAGCAACTTAAAGCAACCAAAGATGTAACTGACTTAAAATTTCCCCCCACCCACTGAACCGAGTATGCAGGTATGAGCAACTCGGATCTATAAACCAATGCAATATCCCTTGCTTCACACTCCATCCAGAAGATATAATAATACTATAGGCCCGTTTTGACCGATTCATAAATAGAAGAGGTGAAATATGTCAGAGAGAATACTCATGCCACTGGATGGCTCAAAAACAGGTGAAGCGGCTCTTCCTTATGTTAATGGACTTATTTCCAGATTAGCGCCGGGGGAAGCCGTTGAAATAACACTACTTCATGTGATAACAAACATCACGCGCAACATCCGATATCAAGGGGGTGGGATGATTTCGGTTCCATGCAACGAGGATGAACTCGCCCAAATGACAGACGAGGCAAATAAGTATCTTCTAAGTGTAGGTGAGCAACTGAGCAACAAACAAATCACCCTTATGTACAAAATTGCGGTTAACCAAAATCCGGCAGAAGCAATTATTGAGGCCGAAAAAGAGAGCAATGCCAACTTGGTGACCATGGCAACCCATGGCAGAAGCGGTATTTCGCGCTTCACTCTTGGTAGTATTGCCGAAAAGGTTATGCGAGGGGGGAACTTGCCCGTATTAATGGTGAGAGCGAGTACGGACTAACTTGTATCATTCCTTAACGGTTTATTGCGAAGATACCGTAATGATTGCAAATGGAGCGCTTTCGATCTGGAAGTAGTTTTTTAGGATCGCCTGGAAAAGAGATGTTTTAACATCCCTTAGTGAGGGAACAATGTATCTGAAGAAACTGTACTGGCTCCTTTGTATATTGTCTATCCTACATATATTCGTTGTCGCTCATAGCAGTTTTGCTGATTCTTACCTGGGAGATGTTTCTCACGATTGTCGTATTGACCTTGAAGATACTGTACTTGCCCTCCAGATCGTCTCAGGTCAGTCCACAGAGCAAATGGTGTATACAGATGCTGATTTAGACGGTGATTTTAAAATCGGTCTTGCGGAAGCCATACACTCGTTACGGGTTATAGCCTTTGATCTACCACAGGGACTCGACTGTTTTGCCTGAAATGAAGAACAGAGACCACGCACATTCAGAGATCAGGCTGGAACGAGGTGACCCTACGGCCGGTGCTAATGACACCGGGTTAAGCGGCTGGGGTGGTCGGCTTGTAAAAAACTGCGGTACGAATGTCTGCTCGGTGAGTGGGTCTGTGCGACAGTTTTGTTTTGGTCCCCACGGCACAAACCCTGACGATCATGACAATTCAGACGTGGTTGATGGAAATGATACACGGAACATGGGGCTTTACGAATACGAAACAGATATCAGCACAAACAACTGGCGCTGGAATACCCGGGGGAATATTTCCAGGGCTCTTACCAGTTACTATGCTGCCAAAGCCCAGGAGATGTCTGAGGATTCCCCACTTCGTCAGATAATTCAGCATGAGCAGTCCGTCAGGACCTTTGGTAGACTGGTCAATCAAAGACTGGAAAGTGTTCCTGTTCCACAGGCTATAAACGATCTCTATAATTCTAGTTCTGATAATGAACTTTCCAGGACTTCCTTTGGCAGGCAGATCAGAAACGTCTATGATGTGATGGCCTGTGAGGATTTGCTGCAGACAAATGTGATC
The DNA here is from genome assembly GCA_024227155.1 of Desulfobulbaceae bacterium. Classification (GTDB taxonomy): domain Bacteria; phylum Desulfobacterota; class Desulfobulbia; order Desulfobulbales; family Desulfocapsaceae; genus Desulforhopalus_A. The sequence continues at coordinate 1,829 of JAAELB010000425.1, read as the reverse complement.
AGTGCAGATTACAGCGGCTGGGACCACCACAGATATATGATGGACAGCATTGAGCCTCAGATGGAAGACATCTTTGGTAACGGTAAAGGGCTTCATACCCTGTTTGATGAACTCCGGACCAATCAGGCAGCTAAGGCATCCCGTTTATCGGTTCTTGTCTACGGTGAGTTTGGCAGGCAGCTAGCCGCTAACGGTGATTACGGCACAGATCATGGTGTTGGTAATTATGCAATCATGCTCGGTGACAGGGTCAACGGTGGGGTCTATGGTGATATATTTCCAACATCAGAAATAGCAAAATTTGAAGAGAGTGGAGCTGACATTGTTGGTCTTACCTCCTATGAGCACATCATTGCCCGAATCTGTGAACAGTTAAAGACTGGCAGGTTTCATCCAGAAGCCGTACACCATCGCATTGCTAAGGGCGCATCTGACGGAAGTTCTAGGGGCTGGCTGAGAAATATATGCCGACATTTGGATAACCCTATGGCTGAATGACAATACCTGGAGCTGCTCCTCCTTTAGCAACTTTTTCTGGAATGTACAACCAACCACGACATAGTGATCCTTTGCTTGTGAATTCGACATCCTGTCTCATCTTCCCCTCCTATTATCGTATACCAAGCAAAATAAACTCTATAGTAGCAAGTTATAAATCACAAAACTATCCAAGAATCTTCTCTAACTCTCCATTATCAGACGAATAGTTTTGGCCAAATCTACTCCACGTACAGGTTTAGCAAGAAATCCTTTAATTCCTAGTACATGAGCCTGTTCTTTGTTGACAAGTTCACTAAAACCTGTACACATGATCACCGAAATTGCCGGTCGAACGGCAAACATTTCTTTCGTTATTATGGTGAGAGATATGAAATGGTGAGAGAAGACAGGAAACCAGCCATACCAGGAAGTACCCCCCCGATTCTCTCACCATTTCATCATTGACGGCCAACCGAAATAAGGAAATCCATAAGGTTTCTATCATCGGACCAATCCGGAAGCTCAGTTGTCGGCAGGATATCAACATATGCCGCCTCCAATGCTTTTCTCCTCGTCTCTGTGTCCGCCTTGGCATAGATTTGAGTGCTACTGCAGTCGCTATGCCCAAGGAAATCTCTGATGTAGATAAGATTAACACCTGATTGAAGTAAATGAACGCTTTTGCTGTGCCGGAACACATGTGGCGTGATGGAAAAACGCACGTTGAATCCATCACACAAATTTGCCAAATTGACATACTTATTAATGATGTAAGAGACACCCCATCGTGACAGTTGCTGTTTTCTCTGGTTCAAAAACACATACTGCTCGCCTCTACTGACTCCGTTGTCACTCGAACTGTATCGTAAATGTGATTTCAACAAATCTTTTGATTTTCCCGTGATTGGAACATAGCGAATCTTTCGACCTTTACCATGCAATGTGATCACGGCAAGCTTATCCAGGCGTAAATCCTTAACTTTCAAATCAATGATCTCCTGAACTCTTGCAGCACTGTCGTATAATACGGACATCAATACCATATCCCGAAGTCCCTTACTGGTTGAGGAGTCAGGCATCGACAGCAATATTTTCATTTCTTCACCAGTAAGGGACGGTACAACTGTTTTCACACATTTTTTATCAGGAATGTTCAGTATTTTCTGAAATTCAAACACATTTTCGGGAACCTGTTTTTGCACAAACTTGATAAATGAATGGATCGCCACCAACCGCTGGTTTCTAGTTGATACAGTGCAGTTCCGTGTGGATTCGATCCAGTTTAAAAAATCAACGATGGTGTCATGGGTCAAATCTTCCATGGACAGGCGCTCAGGAGAAATCTTTTT
>JAAELB010000424.1 GCA_024227155.1 Desulfobulbaceae bacterium | reverse complement strand
TTTGTCATCAGAAATAGTTGTATACTCGTTCTGTGGACATGTGGTAAGACACATTTATTTTTGTTTGAGTTCAAAATGTTATTCTTATAGCCAGGGGACACATTAGAAGTAGTGTGAGGTCCGGATGGAGTGGGTTACCAAGCTTGCAATGAAAACTGAACTCAAAATACATCCACTCTGGACATGTGACCTTGCTTTTGTGTTGCTTCAAGTAAATTGTGCCATCCTCGTGGCACACTGCACTCTTACATCTGCACTGTTTTCCCTGACAACATAAAGTCATATACTAACCTTAGGGGTCGTGCAGAGCACACAGTATGTCTGTAGAGGTGTCTTCATGCTACAAGACAGACACCAGTGGGTTAGAAACTCTCCTAATGAGAGGAATACACGTTCACAAAGTTGACATTTGTCTCATTTATATACTGTGACATGTTGTTAATACAATCAGTATTCTGATTTGCTCTTCTATCCCTTGATGCAGCTCATCTATAACACATGTACTAGTATATGACTGTGTACCATTGCACACAAAAGCAAGGTCAACTGTTTAGAATGGGGGATTGAGTCACATGAGTTATGTAAGGTAACCCACTCTATCCGGACCTCACACTAGATATAAGGGTACCAGGAGGCTTATAAATATCTGCTTCAATGTGATGACGAATTCCTTGTGTGCAAGCTTATTGGATGTTGCTGATGCAGCAAGATCATGATTGCATTGTGTCACAGAGCTACATGATTAGGAGATATGCACAGTGTTTTCACACAGTGACACCTATGGTACAAAAGAGAAAATACACATTCTTGTTGACCAATGTACATTCAGACAGTGCAAACATAGTATATCAATTGTTTTATGCTGGTATGGTTGCCATCTTATCATGTAGCTATGACATAATGGCATCAATGATATGGTGTAATGCTTTGTCATCAGAAATAGTTGTATACTCGTTCTGTGGACATGTGGTAAGACACATTTATTTTTGTTTGAGTTCAAAATGTTATTCTTATAGCCAGGGGACACATTAGAAGTAGTGTGAGGTCCGGATGGAGTGGGTTACCAA
>JAAELB010000423.1 GCA_024227155.1 Desulfobulbaceae bacterium | reverse complement strand
GTACCCAGCAACGACGTGGCGGGCTATGCCCGCACGCATGCTATGCTCCCATGACATCACACACATTCAACCAAGCGAATACGTGATATGCTCCCATGACATTACATACGCCACCGAGCAAAGAAATGATAAGCTGAGTTGAAAGCACCGTTACCAACGAGATCATTGGTAACGCCTCTCCTCTGGTGCGCCGCCGTAATTCCACGATGGATCCGAGCCACGAGATGCAACGCCCCGGCACGAATTGCGGCTCGACCGCTGCCAGGAGATGACCCCTAGCAGACCACGCCACGCCTTGGCCGCCTAAGAGCCACGAGATGCAACGCCCCGGCAGAAAACTTAGCTCGACCACTTCTGCGACGACATAGCTATTTACCGTGACACAGTCCACCACCAACACCACCACCAGTAGTAGGTAGTAGTAGTAGTTGTAGTGGTAGTAGTAGTAGTAGTAGTAGTAGTAGTAGTAGTAGTAGTAGTAGTAGTAGTAGTAGTAGTAGTCATTGTCATTGTCGTCGTCGTCATAGTAGTAGTAGTGGTAGTGGTAGTAGTAGTAGTAGTAGTAGTCGTAGTAGTAGTAGTAGTAGTAGTAGTAGTATTAGTAGTAGTTGTAGTAGTAGTAGTAGTAGCAGTAGTAGTAGTAGTAGTAGTAGTAGTAGTAGTAGTAGTAGTAGTAGTAGTAGTAGTAGTGGGTGGGTGGGTCCCTCGTCGCTCT
>JAAELB010000422.1 GCA_024227155.1 Desulfobulbaceae bacterium | reverse complement strand
TTGGACTAAAAGATGTGGTTTTGGCATTAGATACAGTCAATTACCTTTAATGCATGTGGACACCTTTTGATTAACTGATCAGTGCCATACAGAGCCTAAAAGGTCGCGTTTTAGCGTCAATCATTTGACACATCTTTAATCAATTCTGTGATCGACTGAATCAAGGGATTCACGTGTAAAAACGTGAAGCCTGTATCTGAACTTTGGTTACAATACTTCAATTTATTGAAATATGTGTGCCATGGGGCATAATCAGTTGCCAATTTGCCTTGACTATATGACGTTCTGCATATACGGCAGCGCCTTTCCTTCAGAAATGTAGTGATACACTCTTCCCTTTTGTGCAAGAAATGGGCACAACATGGCCTTATGTAGGCCCTATTTATAATGAATTTACCCTTTTGTTTCACATATATTCCTTTTCGGCAGTACTCGCAATTGACCAATATTCTTATTTCATGATACAACTCCTTTCGATACCGCGAACGCATCCTTCCATTTCCTGATTCCACTCAGTGTCAAAGTATTCGTTGATTACCTCTATTATTTTCCGTTATATAGGGTGTCCCGGGAATTATTTCTGCATACTGAAGCCATCCGTACAACCCTCTTGTGGACCTCCCCTTCAGTGTTCCCATTGGGGTGAGCCAAAAT
>JAAELB010000421.1 GCA_024227155.1 Desulfobulbaceae bacterium | reverse complement strand
TGGCAACGTTACAAGAACAAGTCAGAGAGGCCGCAAGGATTGCGCAAGAACAGTGTATGAACGAAGATTTTAATGCAATGTCTTGGTTAGATCTTTTACTTGAAGAAAATCCTGAATCATTTGATGTTTTTTTCGATAAAGCTTGGGCGGATTTATCAGAAAATGAAATGCTTGAAAGAAATGTTGCAATTAGAAAAGTGCTCTAAATAATTTGGCTCTTGTAGATGCTCTGGAATTTAAGGTTAGAATGTAGTGGGAATATGTTGCTGTCAGTGGTCAGCTTTATTCTTAAGCCATACGTCAATGCAGAGCCATCGCAACAGCAGGATAGTTGCAATTTATTAACTTTTACAACGGTGATTTTTTTCGGTATACTCTTTCAGGTCTACCAAGTGCTTGGTACAAAAGATCGGCTACGATAACACCATTAGATACCAGGTACTCAAGATAGCGTCTCGATGTTGTGCGACTGACTCCGACAAGGCTACCCGCTTTGTCTGCACTGATACCTTTAGGCCCCACACCCTCCATCATCTTCACTATCTTTTTCAGGGTTATACCATCAATACCTTTTGGGAGTTCCTCAGCATGGGTTGTTGTTTTGTTTTCTTGACGCAGGAAGTGGTCTACCTCCGTTTGGCTTATTTGGTTGATTTTATCGAGATTCTCACGGTGTATTCTATACTTTTCAAGTGTGTCCGCAAAACGAGTGAAAATCAAAGGTTTGAGAATATAGTCAAAAACTCCACCCCGTAAACCTTCTTCAAAAAACTCGACTTCTTTTGCCGCAGTTATCAAAATTACATCTGTTTTTTTCTTAGTTGCCCTGATTTCCCATAGCAAATCTATACCATTTCCATCCGGGAAGAAAATGTCGAGCAGGACCAGGTCCGGCTCAAGTACAGGTACAATTTCCTTTGCTTCAGTAATGGTATGGGCAATGCCGATGACACTGTAATTTTTTATTTTTTCCGTAAAAATACGCTGTATTTCTGCAATTTTCACATCATCTTCAACAATAAGGGTACGAATTGTATCCTTCTCCATATCACCTTCCTTTTGGAATAATTACAGTGAAGGCTGTGCCGCCGAGGTCAGAGGGCCCAACATTAATATTGCCGCCCATTCGAAGGACTGTTTTCTCAACGAGGTACAGCCCCACCCCGTGTCCTTCTTGTTCCTTAGTTGAATAACCTTTTACAAAGATTTTTTGCCATAAATCAGGATGGAGCCCCTTGCCTGAGTCGTCAAACTCGAAAATGAGATCGTTGCCAAGATCAGTCATTGATAACCGTATTTCTCTTTTGCCTGGCTCTTGATTGATCACTGCCTCAAAACCATTGTCCAGAATATTTCCGATAATAGTGACCAGGTTTTCTCGGTTAATCGTTTTAGGGATATCCCCCATGCTGCTGTCCGGGTCGACAATCATCTTGATTTTAAGTTCTTTCGCCTTGTTATATTTACCGAGAATTGTCCCTGCAATGACCGGGTCAGATACGATAGTCATCAGAGAGTTGATAAGGTTTTGATAGCCGGAAGTTTCGCTGCCTATCAACTCAATAGCTTCCTGGTTGGCGCCAATTTGAATGAGTCCGGATATAGTGTGCAGCTTATTTGAATATTCATGGGTCTGGGTACGAAGCATCTCTGAGTATTTTTGAACTTGTGACAGTTTTTTCGCAAGGATATCGATTTCACTCTTATCACGAAAACTTGACACCACACCTGTAACTTTATCCCCGATTACAATCGGGATGCGGTTAATAACAATATCTCTGTCTTTATGGTTGAGAATCTTGTCGAGTTGACTTTTTCCTGTTTCAAGGACATCCAGCATCCTGGTTTCCGGAAACACCTCTTTGACATGTTTGCCGATAACATCCAAGTCGGGATCAATTTCCAGAGTATGAAAAGCGGCATGGTTGACAGTGGTTATACAGCCATCCCCATCGATTGCCATGATTCCTTCTCTTATCGCTTCAAGTGTTGCTGTTCTTTCCTGCAGGAGGGTTGCAATCTGTTCTGGTTCTAAGCCAAAGATAGCATTTTTCAGGTCATTTGTAATCTTGATTGTGATAGCAATACCAAAGAGAATCACCATAGTGAGGACTGAGAAAACTTTCATACGGTATTGATTGATTGTGGTGTTAATATTTTCCATTAAATACCCAACCGAAACAACACCAATAACATCGCGATTACTGTTGAAAACCGGAACCTTTCCTCGTATAGAAAGTCCCATAGTACCGGTTGCTTTGGAAATATAGGATTGTCCTTTTTCGAGTGCCTGGTAATTGTCACCGCCGACCATCTGCTGGCCGATTCTTTCCTGTACTGGATGTGAGTATCGCTTCCCTTGCCGATCCCCCACGACAACAAACTGGGCTCCGGTTTCTCTACGAATCGTTTCCGCTATTACCTGTATCCGCGAATGTTCCAAGTCACCTTTTTCGAGATCTTGCCGTATTGAGGGAATAAGAGCAATGGCTTGAGAAACATTTAAGGCTCTGCTTCCAATCTGCTTTTCTAGAATTTTAGCAATCTGACTCAAGGAAAAAATCCCCCCTACTACGGCAACAAAGAGGAGAAGGGCAAGAATTAGAAGGATCATCTTGCTCTGCAATTTCATCGGTTTCATTGGGGAGATCCGCAATTTCATATAGGCCTCTTGTTAAATTTATTCTCTCATATTTCTAGCTAAATATTTACCAAGTAGCACGTAAACAAAATGAACAAATAGATAATAAAGAACAAAACGATCTTAATTTTCCCAATATTTACATTTGCTTAGGTTTCGAAGATTATACTTCCAAAGATTCAGTAGAACATACTGGGTTTAAGTTTAACCGGGACCAATTTCTTCAGATTATGATTGCAAACGATTTAGATTTGGGGCGCTGCTGGTCACAGGACTTTAACAATCGTATACCGTCGTCAAGGTACTATAGGAGGTTGATGTAGTTATGGTGACTGAAACCAGAAAAATTTTACGCGAAGCCGAAGCTGGTCTTCAAGAGAAGGGCGATGTGGTTATCCAGCTCAAACCAGAATCCGTCGGTAGTGGTATTCAATTAGACATAGATAGTAAGGTCATGGCCCTCTTTGGCGATCAGATTCGTGCATCTGTCCTGGAAGAGATAGCTGTTTATGGCCTTACTGATCTAAGTGTGTCCGTAACAGATGGGGGTGCTCTTGATTACGCTATAAGAGCAAGGGTGCAAACAGCTATCGAAAGAGCTATCAGGGAGGAACAGTAATGGAGAGGCTGAGACGCTCAAGGATCTATTTGCCAGGTAATCGGCCGAGAATGATACAGAAAGGGCCTGGGCTTGGTGCGGATGCTGTGATACTTGATCTGGAAGATTCTGTATCCCCTGAACAAAAAGACGCTGCCCGGTTTCTGGTCAGTCGTGCAATCAAAATGATCGACTTTCGACTTTCTGAGGTAATGGTTCGGATTAACCCTATCAGTCACGGTGGTCTTGTCGATCTCGCAGCAGTTCTTGCCTCAGGGCCAGATGCTGTTGTTGTACCAAAGTGTGAGAGCAAGGCCGATGTCCAGGTTGTTGAGAACGCTATCAAAGAGGCTAACTTGGCAGAGCAGATAAGTATTCTGCCGATGATCGAAACTGCAAAAGGCATCCTCAACGCATATGAGGTGGCATGTGCATCTCCAATGGTCGATGCCATCACCTTTGGTGGCGAGGATTTTACCCAGGATATCGGAGCTACCAGAACCAAGGCCGGCAAGGAGATATTCTGGGGCAGGAGTCTGGTTGTGATCGCCGCAAAGGCCGCACGAGTCCAGGCACTCGATACCGTTTTTTCAGACATCAAAGATGACGAGGGCTTGCGCAGGGACACTCAGGAAATAAAGGAGTTAGGTTTTGACGGCAGGGCAGCCATACATCCCTGCCAAATTGAGACTATTCATGAATGTTTTACCCCGACGAAAAAAGAGATGCAGTACGCCGTAAATGTCATCTTTGCAGCAGACAAGGCAAGAAGTGAAGGGAGCGGTGTGGCTGTGGTGAGAGGGAAAATGATCGATAAACCGATCATAGAACGAGCTGGAAAAATAATAAGATTTGCCGAGCGTCTTTGTGTCCCAGTTCCGGCACCGACGATCTAAGGAGAATTGTCCATGTCAAGTGATACCTATGTGGAAAACGTCGTGGGTCGCAAAGTGCCCCTGCAAATTGATGGGAAAAATTATCGCCCATTTGGCGGTGCCTTTTCTACTCCACCGCCGGAAGATAAACGTCGGGTAGGTCCACGGTTAGGCACAATTCTTCACCCAGGAGAAAATTGTCTGGTGCCAACCATTCGAGATGCTATTGAACGTATTGAGCTCAAGGACGGCATGACTGTCTCCTTTCATCACCATTTTCGAGAAGGGGATAAAGTTCTCAATCTGGTTATGGAAGAGATAGCCGCTATGGGCATTAAAAATCTGACCCTGGCCCCCAGTTCTCTCTATTCAGTGCATGAACCACTCATTGATCATATCAAAAACGGCGTCGTTACCTGTATTGAAGGAGGCAGCGCCCGTGGCAAGGTGGGGCGCGCTATCTCCCGTGGTCTGATGAAACGTCCTATCACCATCCGCTCCCATGGCGGCAGGGCTCGAGCCATCGAGCGTGGTGATTTACACATTGATGTTTCATTTATTGGAGCGCCCTGTGCCGATGCAATCGGTAACTGTAATGGAGTGAAAGGACCTTCTGCCTGCGGTCCCCTCGCCTATTCTCTTGCTGATGCTATGTACAGTGAAAAAACAGTGGCTATTACGGACTATATGGAGGAGACCCCGGTCATCCCCATCTCCATTTCCCAGGAATATGTTGGTACTGTGGTGAAGATTGATGATGTCGGGGATCCTTCGCAAATCGCCTCCAATACCCTAAAAATCACCAAAGACCCAGTGAACCTGAACATTGCCCGGGATGCGGTCCGTGTCATAGAAAACTCAGAAGCATTCCACGATGGAATTCGATTTCAGACAGGGGCTGGCGGTATTTCTCTTGCTGTAACTAAGTTCCTTGGCGAGCGTATGGAAAAGCGTGGCATCAGGGCAAGTTTTGGCATGGGCGGGACGACTGAACATATGGTCAAATTACTGGAGAAAGGCATTCTGGATAAAATTCTCACTATCCAGGCCTTTGATCAATATGCCATACAATCCCTCATGAAAGATTATAATCACATTGAAGTAAGTGCAGGTTTTTACGCCAATCCACATAATCGGGGTACAGCGGTTAACCTCCTTGATGTCGTCGTTCTCGGAGCGACAGAAATTGATCTCAACTTCAATGTCAATGTCAACACCCACTCGGACGGCATGCTCCAGTATCCGACAGGTGGTCACTCGGATACCGCTGCCGGGGCAAAACTCACTATCATCACAGCACCGCTGGTCAGGGGTCGTATCCCTGTTGTAGTTGATGATGTGGTGGTGGTTTCCACTCCTGGCGAAAGTATCGATGTGCTGGTGACCGATCATGGCATTACGGTCAATCCCAAGAGAAAAGAGATTATAGACCAATTAACGGCTGCCGGTATCCAACTGAAAACCATCGAGGAGCTGCGGGATATTGCCTACTCCATCACCGGAAAACCAAGCAAACCAGAGTTCACTGATAAAATTGTAGCGCTTATCGAGTACCGGGATGGAACCCTGATAGATATTCTGCGGGAAGTACAACCGTTGCGGTAGATCACGGTGTGCTGCAACCGAATAACATATTGATATTAAAAACGATAAATAGCGAAATGTAGTCGCAGAAGAAACCGGCATTAACTCAATCCTGGTTTCTATCATACTCTTTAATCTTTACTGAAAGGAAAAAACATGAACAGATTATTCAAGAAAGTAATCCTCACAACTGTTGCTGCCTCCCTGGTTTTGCTGCCTCTTACGGCAATGGCCAAATATCCCCCTAAGACCGTGTCTTTCGTCGCCCCATCCGGAGCGGGGGGCGGCTGGGATCTCACTATCCGTACTGTTGCGAAAACCCTCAAAGACGCCAAACTTGTCACCTGTAACATGCCCGTCACAAACCGGCCTGGTGGTGGTGGTGCTGTAAACCTCGCCTACATGCAAACCAAAAAGGGTAAAGGTAACCTCATTTCCGTTTACTCTCCGCCGCTGCTGCTCACCAACCTCACAGGTACCAGCAAGTTCAGTTATGAAGATACCACCCCACTGGGCAGACTGATCACTGACTACGGTGCCTTCGTAGTCGGAGAAAATTCTAAATACCACAGCATCACCGAAGTAATGGACGCCCTGAAAAAAGACCCTAAGAGCGTTAAGATTGGAGGCACTTCTTCCGCCGGTTCTATGGATCACATCCAGTTTTTGATTGTAGCTCGCGCTGCCGGGTTGAAAAATCTTGGAGAAATTGACTACATCAGCTTCCAAGGCGGCGGCTCTGTGGCCCAGGTTCTCGGTGGTCATGTAGACATCATCTCCACCGGTCTTGGCGATGTTGCAGCAATGATCGAGAGTGGCAAGCTCAAGGTCCTCGCCCAGACTGCAGCCAAGCGAGTCGGCGCCGGTAAAATGGCAGAGATCCCAACGGTCAAAGAGCAGGGAATAGACGTCACTTTTGAAAACTGGCGCGGCCTTTTTGGTCCCAAAGATATGCCGGGAGAGGCTGTGAAGTACTGGACAGAAGCTCTCTCTAAGATGGTGAAAACTCCTGAGTGGGACGAAGCCAAGAAACGTAACGGATGGGACGATGCCTATCTAAACGGCCCTGAGTTCAAAACCTTCCTCTCTGAGACCAACGCCAAGTACAAAGTAATTCTAGACGAGATTTTACAAAGATAACAAACAGCCCTCATACCGCCCTGCCATTATCATTGGCAGGGGGTGAATTCAACAAGAGGTAAATGACCATGAAAGAACAAAGTCCCAATTGGGATTCTTTTACCGGACTTTTCAGTATCGCTTTTGGCCTCATTTATGGGATAGCCACATGGACCATGCCGCGCGCCGCATTCGGCAATGCGATGGATCCTCTCTATTTTCCTTTGGGTGTGGCAGGGGTGGCGGTCTTTATCGGGGCAATTATGCTCGTTAAAAGCAATTTTGCCGCCTCGGTACAAGCAATGAAGAACCTGCTAGCTGAAGATAATACAAAGAAAATAGATCGCAGGCGGGTTCTCTATACTTGTCTGATCGGCGTGGGCTACGCACTCATTTTTGATAGGCTGGGCTACATCATCAGCACCTTTCTCTTTATGTTTGCCATGCAAACCATCACCAGTGGGTGGCAACACTGGTTACGCAGTCTAATTGTTGCCATTCTTTTTTCTGGCTCCATTTTCTTTATCTTTTCAACCCTACTAAGTGTCAGTCTACCGCCACTTCCTTTCGGCGAATAAGGAGAGAATCATGGAAGATATTTTTGCAAATCTGTTGCTCGGTTTCGGCGTCGCTTTCCAACCCTGGCATCTGTTGCTCATTACCGTTGGCGGTGTGTTGGGGACAATCATCGGCATGCTGCCTGGCCTCGGCCCGGCCACCGGGGTGGCAGTCCTGCTCCCCATGACATTTGCTATGGGACCGACTGCGGCACTCATCACCATGACCGGTGTATACATCGGCGCTATGTTTGGCGGCTCTAGAAGCTCGATTTTGATTAATACGCCGGGGGACGGTGCAGCTCTTGCGGCAACCTTCGACGGTTATCCTATGGCTATGCAGGGCCGGGCCGAGTCCGCTCTCGCCATCTCTGCCATTGCCTCGCTCATAGGCGGTACAATCGCTGCTGTGCTGATGACCCTACTTGCAGAGCCAGTGGCTAGCTTCGCGTTGAAGTTCGGGCCGGCGGAGTATTTCATGCTGATGGTCACTGCACTCTCTATGACCGCCTCCATGTCAAAGAACAACATGTTCAAAGGCTTTTTGTCGATGGTGATTGGCCTTGCCATCGCCACCATCGGAATCGACGCTCAGTCCGGCTCAGAACGGTTCACCTTCGGCATCCTCGAGCTACAAACCGGTGTGGATTTTCTCGTTGTAATTATCGGCATTTATGCCATGGGGGAAGTCCTGAAATCCTTTGGAGCCTTGAGTGAGGGGTCGAAAAAGGCGCAAACCAAATTCGGCAGAATCTGGATCAGCAAGGAAGACTGGAAACGCTCAAAGTGGCCCATTATGCGCTCCGCTCCCCTCGGCTTCATTATCGGAGCCCTCCCTGGAGCCGGTGGAACCATGGCCTCCCTCATGTCTTACAACAATGAGAAGCAGATCTCAAAACGAAGTGATGAGTTCGGCAAAGGAGCAATCGAAGGGCTGGCTGCTCCCGAATCTGCCAATAACGCCGCCTCCATCGGTGCAATGATCCCCATGCTCTCGCTGGGTGTTCCTGGATCAGGTACCACAGCAGTGATGATGGGTGCTCTGCTCATGCTTGGAATCCAGCCGGGACCACTGCTTTTCACTCAGTATCCTGAGACTGCCTGGGGCTTGATCGCTGCCATGTTTGTCGCAAACATCATCCTGGCGGTGGTCAATATTCCCCTGGCAGGCATACTGGTACGAGTACTGGCCACCCCGCCCAAAGTGCTTTACCCCATCGTCCTTGGGCTCGCTTTTGTCGGCTGCTACGCGATCGGTAGCTCAATTGTTGATTTCTATATCCTGATTATTCTGGGTGTGGTGGGGATCATCATGAAGCGGGCGAAAATCCCAACAGCGCCTATGATTCTGGCAGTTATTGTTGGTGGGATGATGGAACAGTCGTTCCGGCAGGCCTTCCGCATTTCCAATCAGGACTTCTCTGCCTTTTACAGTTCTACCATCAGCCAAGTGCTGATAGTGATAACAGTGATTACCGTTGCTCTGCCGGTAATCAGCATGATACGACAGAATAAAGAGAAGAAGGCCTTGGAATCTGAATTAGTGAGAGGATAGAAGTCACCCTTGAGAGGACTGGACTGTTATTGGAAGGTTATTAACACCCCGCAAGGGGGTACTCAGTTTAGTCCCTCCTTGAGGGGGATAAGTGCCATGGTGGTTATTTAAAGTACCTAACCCGAATAGATCGGAACTTTCTAAAATGCTTGGATAAGTACCTTCACGAAATTAATTTCGAAGTCTACGCTTATCTCTGTCACAAAAACGCAGAAAATAATTTCTAAGGTACTGATTTCAAAACTATCTCCATATTTCTTGTTTTTTATGAAAGGTTTTCAGGAGTAAGGCACTAAAGGTCCCAGTTCATTTTTGGGTTCGAAATACCAATATAGTAGTTTTACCTGATCAGTAAGGAGAGATTATGAGCAAAATTATAGTAAAAACCCCCATCGTCGAACTAGACGGGGATGAAATGACAAGGATTATCTGGACTTTCATCAAAGAAAAGCTGATCCTGCCCTATCTTGATGTGGAGCTTAAATATTATGATCTGAGTGTTGAAAAACGCGATGAAACAAACGATCAGATTACCATCGATGCGGCCAATGCCATCAAGAAATTCGGAGTTGGGGTCAAGTGTGCCACTATCACCCCTGATGAAGACAGAGTGGAGGAGTTCGACCTCAAAGAGATGTGGAAGTCTCCCAACGGGACCATTCGGAATATCATCGGTGGAACCGTTTTCAGACAGCCGATCATCTGTAATAATATCCCCAGGCTCGTTCCCGGCTGGACAAAGCCCATTGTTATCGGTCGACACGCCTTTGGTGATCAGTATAGGGCTACAGATTTTCTTGTACCTGAAGCAGGTAAGCTGACCATGAAATTTCAACCCGCCTCAGGTGGCGACCCTATTGAGTATGAAATCTTTGATTTTCCGAGTAGCGGTTGTGCAATGGGCATGTATAACCTCGATGCTTCTATCCGTGGTTTCGCCCGTTCCTGTATGAACTATGGTCTTGACCTTGGCTGGCCAGTCTATCTCTCTACCAAGAATACCATCCTGAAGAAATACGATGGTCGGTTCAAGGATATCTTTCAGGAGGTTTTCGAGAATGAGTTCGCAAACCAATTTAATGAAGTTGGAATCACTTATGAACACCGGTTAATTGATGACATGGTTGCCGCTGCCATGAAGTGGGCGGGTGGCTTTGTTTGGGCCTGTAAAAACTATGATGGCGATGTGCAGTCAGATACAGTCGCTCAAGGGTTCGGTTCCCTGGGGCTGATGACCTCGGTACTGATGACTGAGGATGGCAAAACCGTTGAAGCAGAAGCAGCACATGGCACGGTCACGCGTCATTTCCGAGAACATCAAAAAGGCAACGCCACCTCCACCAATCCTATCGCTTCTATCTTTGCCTGGACGAGAGGGCTAGCATATCGCGGAAAATTTGATGACACCCCGAAAGTGGTTAAATTTGCCGAGACTCTAGAAAGAGTCTGCGTTAGTACAGTGGAGTCAGGCTTTATGACTAAGGATCTTGCCCTGCTTGTCGGCGGAGATCAACAATTTCTTACCACACAGGAGTTTCTGGCCAGGCTGAGTGACAATCTGAAGCAGGCCATGCAGTCAACATAGCACCTATTCCGTTTATCACCCTTTATTGAACAGTCATTTTACATGTAAACGTGTAAAGAGAATTCAACAACTTAAAAGGACAAGACATGCTGGAAACATATAAGCGCGAAGCTGAGCTGAGGCTGCAGCGAAACCTGCCCCCTCTGCCACTCACTCCAGAACAGACAAAAGGGGTGACAAAACTATTGGAACAGGGGCACGAGGAAAGTGAGCTTTTGCTAGCCCTGCTCACCAATCGGGTTGAACCAGGAGTGAGCAGGGCAGCCAAGGTCAAGTCCCACTGGCTCAGGGAGGTGGCCCTGGGGAGTGTTGACGTTGACATCCTCACCCCGACACCTGCTGTAAAGATACTCAGCCAGATGGGTGGTGGGTACAACGTATCGGTTCTTATCGAATTGCTGGAGGTAGAAAATCGCGCGCCTGAAGTGGCACAGGCATTGAAAAGATTGACCAAAATCTATGATGGTTTTGAGGCTGTTGCCAAGCTGGCCAGTACCAATGTTTTGGCCAGGGAAGTGCTCGAATCATGGGCCAGGGCAGAATGGTTCAGTCTCAGCAAACCTTTGCCTGAGATTATTGAATTTACTCTTTACAAGGTTGATGGTGAGATTAACACTGATGACTTCTCACCAGGTAATCAAGCTCAATCAAGAGCTGATATTCCTCTCCATGCAACATTCTTTGGCATCACCCGTTTTCCCGATGGTATCGCAACCATTGCCGACTTTCGTAACAAGGGTCGTGAAGTGGCCTTGGCCGGCGATGTAGTCGGAACAGGATCTTCCAGAAAATCTGCGGTTAACTCGCTTCTTTGGCATACGGGAGAAGACATTCCCTTTGTACCTAATAAGCGTACAGGTGGTTTGGTGTTCGGTGGAACGATAGCTCCAATTTTTTATGCCACCGCTCGCGATGCAGGTATCCTGCCTATCGAATGCGAGATGGAAAAACTCTCAAGCGGCGATACTGTGACCATTGATTTACAGAATTGGATTCTCAAAGATCAAAACCACAGAATCATTCCCATGAAGCCAGCCCCCACCACTCTCCTCGATGAGTATCGAGCCGGGGGACGGCTGAACCTAATTATTGGTAAGCAACTGACCCGCTTAGCCTGTGAACATCTTGGACTGTCTTTCCCTGAGATTTTTCAGCAGATTAAAAACCCAAAGCCTAAACCGAATCAGGGCTATACCCTTGCTCAAAAGATGGTAGGCCAGGCCTGTGGTATAAAGGGTGTTCTTCCGCAAACGGTCTGTGAGCCAAGAATGACCACTGTGGGATCCCAGGATACAACAGGGCCGATGACAATGCAGGAGATAGCTGAACTCGCCTGTCTCCGCTTTAAGACTGACCTTTTTATGCAGTCGTTCTGTCATACCGCCGCCTACCCTAAAGACTCGGATTTTGGCAGGTGGGAGATCATGCGAGAAACCACCGTTGACTGTGGCGGCGTTGCCCTCAAGCCAGGGGATGGGGTCATACATCCCTGGATAAATAAAATGCTGGTTCCGGATACAGTCGGCACCGGAGGTGATTCCCATACCAGGTTTCCTTTAGGAATTTCCTTTCCGGCCGGTTCTGGCCTCGTCGCCTTTGGTGCCGCTCTTGGATTTATGCCGTTGGAAATGCCTCCCTCTGTTCTGGTTCGTTTTCATGGCAAAAGAAAACCTGGATTAACGGTACGGGACATGGTCAATGCTATCCCTTACACCGCTATTCTGCAAGGCCTCCTCACGGTTGAAAAAAAGAATAAGAAAAATATTTTTGCCGGTGCCGTTCTGGAAATTGAGGGCGTTGATGATCTCACCGTGGAAGAAGCTTTTGAGTTGACTGATGCTTCCGCTGAGCGCAGTGCTGCGGGTTGTACGATAAAATTGCCGGTGTTAACAGTTGTTGATAATGTACGTAAAAATGTTGCTCTTCTTAAATCTCTAGTTGAAGATGGCTATAGTGATCAACAATGCATTGAGCGCCGGATTGTTGATTTAGAGACATGGCTTCAGAATCCGACGCTGCTTGAAAGTGATGATAACGCAGAATATGAAAAAATCATCGACATAGACCTAACGGAAATAAGAGAACCCCTTCTCGCCTGTCCGAACGATCCCGACGATGTCAGGCTGCTGAGCGAGGTGGCTGGGGACAAGATTGACGAGGCCTTTATTGGTTCCTGTATGACGCATTTAAGTCATTTACAATCGGCAACACGATTACTTTCTGGGGAACAATACGCAGAAGCAAGGTTGTGGGTAGCTCCGTCCACCCGTATGGATCGGGATACGTTGCAACTGGAAGGGGGACTATCGACTTTTGCTCAGGTAGGTGGACGGGTGGAGACACCTGGATGCAGCCTGTGCATGGGCAATCAGGCTCGAGTTCGACCAGGCACAACTGTGATCTCAACTTCCACGCGTAACTTTGACAATCGCCTCGGTGATGGAGCCCGGGTCTACCTGGGATCAACTGAATTGACGGCAATTAGCTGCTTGACAGGAGTTTTGCCCACGGCTCAGGAATATTTTGATTTTCTAGCAAAGAAGAAATGATATCGAATTTGTTTGTTCTGGATGCAGATTTATATTGTCACAGCTAAGGTTTGAATATTGAAACAACTCCCCAACTAAATGTTTCTACTTGGGTATTGAATTAGTATTTTCGAGGCCTGATACGTCTGTCATGGCCTCCTTTCTTCCTAATATGTTCAATGCGTGTTGCGGCACTACCGGCAACAAAGGCAATTGCCAGGAGCAATGGATAATAAACATTTCTTCCTAGGTTGAAAGAAACACCGATATTTGTTTCTGTAGGCTCTGCTGCATATTTCTCACAGCGACCATAAAAAGGATCTCCTGTATCCTCGCAGATTGGGTTGTGGAATGAGAAGAAAAGTAGGGCCAGAGACAAAGTCAGGAAAACAGTCATGCCGAGTAATGCTCTTTTGCACCAATCTCCCCATCCTTTGTAATCATCCTTCAAAATACTTCCCTTTTGTGTATCCCAACCCAACTTGCATGCAATATAGAATACTCCTCCTGTTGCGAGTGCAGACAACAATGAGGTTAAAGTAAATGGCAATAATCTGATTAATTGAACAATTATTGCGGTCGTTCCTATTACGGGTACAATCATTCTCATAATAAGTTCTCCGACATGGCTTCAATTTCAGCCGTTTTACTACCGTACAATTCTGTATATGGGCTACATGCCATTCATTCACTGCCTATCATATATGATACACAATTAATGAGAATTGTTGTGTTATCGAACCCATTATTAATAAATAATGATCGGGCCGTTTGTATGATGTTGCGATACATTTTTTGATCATTTGATTGTTTCAAGTTCATTAACATCCCTCCTTGTTCCAAACAATTTCTTGTCATTCCAGGTAACTCATCATCAGCTCTAAAAAGTCCTTTGTCAGAGTTTTATACTTTAGAGGATCTTTGTAAATTAAATCATGTGTAATTAATCCGGCAAAATGAATGTCTATTATCCGAATAACTTTCTCTAGTTTCTGTTGGGAAGTATCCCGCCTCAGATTCACTCTTAGTATTTCTTCCCAGGAAGTCATCATCATGTCGAACATCGCCTTTAACTTCAACCGATATGCTTCGTTATGTTCGGCATGACCAATATAGTGGAGGAGAGCTGTATACACGCCTCTATACTGTTCATGATCTCCATAGGCTGCACTGACAACTGCCTCGATAAAGTCAGAAATATTTGCAAATTCAGTGGTTTCATTGCAAATTCTTTAATGCCCAAAGACTTAGCTTTTTCCTCTGAGATAACTGTTGAGTAGCCAGTGCAAAGGATAATAGGAATATCAGTTCTGATTTGTATCATTCTCCTGGCAATATCGGCACCAGTCATACCTGGCATTGTCTGATCCGTGATAACAAGATCAAACAGATTTGCCTGGCTCTGAAAAGTTTAAAGGGCTTCAATGCTATTGTTTCTTACCGTAACATGGTAACCAAGCCTTTCAAGCATACTTTTGCCCATTTCGGCCAGTATTTCCTCATCATCAATAAATAAGATCCTTTCGCTGCCAACAAGCGATTAATGACCCGCAATAACAGCGAATTCATCACTTCCGGGGTCAAATTCCCCCCCGGCTACGTTTGCCAACCTGTCTTTGATTGCCAACCCGCTTTGATCGAATTCAGTTTGTAATGAATCAAAACTGAAATGTTGCAGCCAGTTATAGACAATCCTATCTTCCTTGTTTTCTTCTAAGATTGTGTATTTATCCAGCACCACCTTTTCATCTTCATACTTGAGCGTGTTGACGAAGGCATAATAGTCATTTGGACTCCAGAAGCCGAAGAGCTGATTTTTTTCATAGGTTGCACTTTCAGA
>JAAELB010000420.1 GCA_024227155.1 Desulfobulbaceae bacterium | reverse complement strand
TTGGTAACGGCCTTGGTGGTGTTTCCAACAGCATCCAGCGGATCAGTGATCGCACGAACGCTCTCGTCCATCTCAGCCATTTCGGCGATACCACCGGCGTTGTCGGTGATCGGGCCGTAGGCGTCAATAGCGATAACCATACCGGTCATGGAAAGCATGGACATGGCAGCCATGGCAATTCCGTAAAGGCCGGCAAACTTATAGGCCAGGAAGATGCTCAGGCAGATAGCCAGAATCGGCAGCGCGGTGGCCTGCATGGAGACGGCCAGACCGGCAATGATGTTGGTGCCGTGTCCGGTGGTGGATGCTTCGGCAATTCTCTTAACCGGGGCATAAATACCGGTGTAGTACTCGGTGATGATAACGATGACCACGGTGAGAATCAGACCGATAAGGGTACAGTAGTAAATGTTCATGGCGGTCAGGTCACCCAGACCGTTCATGTACTTCATGCTAACAAAGTAAAACGCAATACCTGACAGGATGGCGGAACCGAACATGCCTTTGTACAGGGCGCCCATGACGTAGCCGCTGCTGCCCAGTCTGACCATAAAGCTGCCGATGATGGAAGCGATAATGGAGATGGCGCCGAGAATCAGCGGGAATTCAACTGCCATGATACTTTTCGGGAACAGCAGGCTGCCGATCAGCATGGCGGCCACGGCGGTTACCGCGTAGGTTTCAAAAAGGTCTGCAGCCATACCGGCACAGTCGCCCACGTTGTCGCCCACGTTGTCGGCGA
>JAAELB010000419.1 GCA_024227155.1 Desulfobulbaceae bacterium | reverse complement strand
GACAAGATTGTTCAATATAGAGCGTGCATTCATGGTGTTTTCTGTGTTGGTTTTTTTTGGCGAAAGATCTGATCACCAAATGCCATGAATGTTCCCTAACTCTTTGACTTTATTTTACTATTCGTGGGGATAGCTCAGTATCTACATGCTTTTGTTGTGTATTTTTGTAGCTCGCTTATATCAATATTTGCACTTATATATGTTGCCGGCGAGAGCTTTTTTTCTACTAAATTTGCGATTGACGTTTTAGTTACGATTATCGTTATATTCATAGCAACCAGAGTCGGTTTTAAAAATGAAGAAACATCTGGCGATGCATCCTAACAAAAATCACGTCGCCTGCTGGCAAGCTGAGAGAAATACAGGCATGCGGTTTCGCCCAAATCACCGGACTGTTTGTGCCCCAAATCTAATAGTTAAGTCTCACGGAGGAGAAATATGAAACGCTTTTATTCCCTTGGCTTTTTATGCGTAATTAGTCTTTTTTCATTTGCCAGCGAAGATTATTCCAGTTTGCGTCAAGAACTAAACCAGATGATGGAACTGGATCAAAATACATTACATGGCAAAACTGATCTGAATTTCGAAACGCTTCGCGTCAAACAAGCTAATAGAATTCGGGAAATTGTTTCTGAATATGGTTGGCCTACTATCGATATGGTTGGAAAAGAGGCTTCACAGGCGGCATGGATTATTGTTCAACATGCCGATTATGACAAAGCATTTCAGGAAAGAATGCTGAAAATCATGCGGCCTCTGGCATTGGAAGGAAAAATTAATCCTGCTAATTACACATATCTTTATGATAGGACCCATCGCCCACAGCTCTATGGAACGCAAGGGAAATGTGAAGGTACAGACTTTATACCATTTCCCATTCAGGACATTGGCAATATTGATAATAGAAGGCTTGAAATGAAAATGACAACAGCTCAAGCCTATTGGGAAATGGCATCAGAAAGAATGTGTGGCCGTAAGTGACGCTAAACAATCCAAGTACTGAGGGATCCCCACGAATTTAGCATGTAATCTTGCTCATGCAAGCTTCAGCGGTGAGTTCATCAAGCCAGCGGATCGTCTTTTTCCACTGATGCAGGGTAAATCGCATTGAGGTGTTAAAAGCTCTCAAGCCAAG
>JAAELB010000418.1 GCA_024227155.1 Desulfobulbaceae bacterium | reverse complement strand
TCACCGGCTCCCGAGCGCAATAGAAAAGCGCCAAAGAGAATGAACATAAAGACAAAGGTGGAGGATATGCGGGCAATGTTGCCAAACAGGCCGTCATCACCATAGACCGAGCGAAAAAGAATGGTTTCGTTGGAAAGGCCGCTGAATTTAAAGACTCCGCTTATCAGGTCTCCCCACCAGCCCACGTAGGTGAGGGCAAGTACGATGAGTATGGGAATTATCCAGCCCGTTGTCCTGCGGGTAAACTCCAGTGCACTGAAGATAAGGAAGGTGCCTGCGACCCATTCCATGGGCCCGAGGCGTACACCCCTTGCGTAGATGGCATCCTCCATGGATATCAGGTAGATGGCGGAGGCTGCCGCAGTGATGCCAAAGATGATATCGACAGCAAAGAGCCACTTCTGGCTTCTTCTCTGCCCACCCAAAGGATAGGTGAGACTGCAGAGAATGGCAAAACCGGCATAGTGCAGCGCATTCTGCAACAGGCTGGGCAAAACGGCTATGATATTGAAATAAATATGCAGCAGTGAGATAGCAACAGCCAGTGCAAAAACTGTCTTTGAGAGAAAATCAGGTCGGTCTGTCAGGAATATATTGTTCTTTTCCAAACTCAGTCTCCTGCTGGATGATTTTAAGAGTAGTTGGCGGCTTAGGTCAGTTCCCTAATCTCTGCCCCATTGAAACATGGGGCAGAGATTGATGGCGGTCTGTCTGGGAAAGGTACTATTTTACGATAAGAATTTCAGGAATATCCATTCCGATTTCCCTATAATACCTGGCTGCTCCAGGATGCAGAGGCATTGGCAGTCCCGCCATTGCTTTTTCAGGAGCCATTGCCTTGGTTGCCTTATGGATTGCGTTAAGGAAAGGCAGGTTTTCGTAGAGGGTCTTGGTGATCTGGTAAACGGTTTCTTCATCGATATCGCTACGTACGGCCAGAAAGTTAGGCTGAGCAATGGTGGTAATGTCTTTTGTTGTTCCGGGGTATGCACCCGCTGGAATAACAAAAGGTGTCCAGAGACCGAGTCCGCCATCCGCTTTTTTGGCCTGTTCTTCTGTGAAGCCAAGCAGGGTGACTTTGTCACCCATGGAGGCAACTGCTCTGGTTACGGCACTGGCGGGAACACCTGCAGGGGTCGACATTCCTGCTATTTGGCCATTTTGTAAAGCATCTGCACTGGGACCGTAGCCCACATGGATGAGATCATAGTCTTTAGCTGCATCTAAACCGAGGTTTTTGAGAATGACTGTATTGGAGCCGATGGTACCAGAGTTCTTCTTGCCTAGAGAAAGACGTTCTCCCTTCAGGTCAGCCATGTCAGCAATGGTACCGGTCTTGGCCTTGCTGGAGAGTACGGTGAAATGTTCAACATTTTGCCACAGCATAGAGACGGCGCGGAGATCTTTCTGGGGACCGTCCTGGGCAATTGGGCCTTTGCCATTCCAGGCATAGTAGCCGTAGAGCCCCTGGAGAATTGCAAACTGGGCCTCATTTTCCCGTAACAGTTTGACATTTTCTCCAGATCCGGCAGAATTGATAGCGGACATGCCGATTTTCTTCTTTGGTTGCAGTTTTACCTTGGTAAGGGTGGAGATAGCAACGCCAACGGGATAGTAGGTTCCACCAGTGCTGGCGGTGGCCAGTAGGTAGTTTTTTCCATCAGCAGCGTGAAGATTTCCTGTACAGAAAAACCCGACTGCAACAGCGGCAACAGCAACTTGCTTTAAACGTAAACTGAGTTTCATTCGTTTCTCCTCGTTAATATTTATGGGTAAAGAAAAATCAGGTATGATTACCTGTCATCAACGTAGCAATAATTTGACCAGTTGAGAAAATTTTTAAATCTAACGTGAAAGCAAAGGGTAAGGGCGTTGTTGCAGGGCTCTGTCGAATGATTTTAGCCTGGTATGAGCGTAAAAAAGCTTAGTTGTCGGACGTTATCGGCAAGAAATTGCCACTTTAGCAGGTGAGAAAAGCCTTGACCGGCAAACGATAATTAATTACAATTGGTATTAATTATTAATAACAGGGAATGAAGATGCAGCTTCGAATGACAAATCAGCGAGAGATTATTCTCCGTGAACTTCTAGAGAGTAAGCAACATTTAACGGCGGATCAACTGTATGATATTGTGAAACAATTGATGCCACGTATCAGCCTGGCCACTGTATACAGAAATTTGGAAATTCTGTCAGAGGCAGGTATAATTGGTAAGCTCGAAATAAGTGGTCGCCAGAAGCGTTTTGATTATGATCCCAACGATCATGATCATATCTACTGCGCTGTATGTCATAGGGTTGATAACCTCAATGTCGAGGGTGCTGGAGTTCAAAAAGAGAATCTACGTTCCGTGAAAGGATATTCAGTTACCGGTTATAGGTTGGAAATAATAGGTATATGTCCCAAATGCCAAGCAAAAGAAAAGAACAAGGAGAATGATAATGAGTGAAACTAATCAGATACTTGAGGCCCTTGCCAAGGCTGAAAAGCCGTGTGGTAATAAAGACCTCGTTGAGTCGACAGGTCTTGAGAAAAAGATTGTCAGTAAGCATATTACCGCTCTTAAAAAGCAGGGTCTTGTTGATAGTCCAGTTCGTTGTAAATATGGTATCACCGAAGAAGGAAAAGCTTCTTTGCCATAGTGATGTGGGTACGCAGGGTGAAGTGACCAACAGAGGTCTTCAGGAGGAACTGAACTGCTTCGCAGAATTGTTCTAGCTTCACCATGTGTAATTTTCAATTTCAATGCAGTTATCAAAATATATTAATAGAACCATGTTGCGATAGCATCTTTCCCTATTCAATTTATTTTCTAACCTGTGAATCAAAAGTAAGTTAAATTCAAGTGTATCTTTTCAAGCACGAAGCATTTTTTTCCATCCTTTGTTATTAACCCGGTGGGCATTCTTGTCATTTGAGGCAACTCATTGGATATCCGTGCTTTAGCAGATAGAGTTTGAACCTCAATGCCCGCCGGATTAATAAGAAAGATCTTCTACATCATAAAGAAAAAATCTATTTCAAGGGAGCCGAATCCTTCGATTGTAATGGGATTTGGATCACCAATCCCATCCCAAAGAGGATAACCAAAACCAAGTGTTTCATCGTCTATCGGTAAGAGTTCACCGACCTCTTCGAAAGACTGCATAACATAGGTCCGTAACCGTTCGTCCAGTGCTCCAGATTCGTTCAAGCTGGTCTCCGGGCTATAGTTGGCTATGCCAGGAGGCCTGATCGGACGAAAATGGGGTGCTGGTGAACGGTTACCAAATATTAATACTACCGGATCCTTAGCAACCTCCCTTGTATCCTCCGATCAAGTTGTCACCATAACGGTTCAATATAAAGGGCTGCTGGATACACATACGGTGACTATCAAAAAAATTGACATCCTGAAGCTCAGCCATTTTTATACCGATTGTCGCTTTTCCTACACAACTGACGCCTGTTGAAAATATGCGCATCGTTGGCACTTTACCTATAGAATTCTTCTTTCCCGTGTGAACTATAAGATCAATTTTTTTTTCTTATAACTAAAAATCCACGAAGTGAACTGTTTGGTGGCTTGATTAAGTTTTGTTGGTACGACAACGTGCCACATAGTATATGATTGCACCGGCTAAGCCGCTATAAATGCAAAACTTGTGCAATGCCCCAATCGAAACAAAACCATGAGAATTGTTGATAAGGGTAAATGGATAAAAAGGCTCTACATCGGTATGCATAATACTATCTAATAGTACATGGCTGAAGCTGCCAATAAAAGCACTTAGAAGCGCTACCCACCATGCAATGGTAATAGGTTTTTCTTTAGCCATGCCTAGAATTTTGAGACCTATCTCAGAAAGGTATTTTCCTGTCAGCGCTGAAAAAAACGTTATTAGTATTGCTCCGACATAAGTATGAGTAAAACCGTGTACATGCCCCTTGCCTGTGATCATGACTATTAAAGGCTGGATATCCATTACTACCTGAGTCCAGCCAAAAACCATTAAGCTAAAACTACTCGGCAAGACAGCCTTAACAAGAATTCCTGGACCAATGTGAATAGGGGTAAATGGCATAATTATCTTATAAATTACATGAGTTAGTATGATGGGTTCATCTGGCTCCTCTGTTCTTTCTGTGATAAAATTACTATCATCTCCATCTTTAATCCTGATTTTACCTGAAAGAAGCCCATCCTTGCGGAGCTTTACGCTCCCAGTTCCGGATACAGGGTCGTACTCCCAAGTGCCTTCCCAGGTAAATGATACGCCAGTCTTAGTGGGCCTGCAGTTCACATGAGCAAGAAGAGCGAACATTCTCAGTTGGTCGTCAATCCTGTTAGTGAAATAAGTGCCGTCCCGATTGTATCTATGTGGTCACTATGCCATTGAGAAGTCTCGATGATCCGCCACCAACCGTAGTATTCATGAGGTATGTCTTTATCAGTCATCAAGGTATCAACCTCTTTCGGTGGAGGTAAGGGGATGAAAGAATAGGGTTCAGGATCCCTGTATATGTTCCGATGTTAGGTGAAAATTTAGCATGAATTACTAGCCGAAGACAAGCTCGTTTTCTCGTCCCTGTTTGACACTGTAATGATTGGTAGCAACGATCTGTGCATTAGTCTCGGTATTGTCTTTACTATTGTTGACCATACGTTCGGATGTGATCGTCGTCGTGGTCATTTGTGAAAATGACCACGTGCGCATCCCAGTACCATTTATATTGTTGATTCCCCTCTTATTGTTATGCCTCGCATCTACTGCAATCTGTAATCAATGTAGTAAAGGCGACTCTGTATATGTGAAATAGCATTCCTCCAATACTCCTTGGTCAGTTTGCATCTCTCACCCTGCACATTGAACAATTCATCTGATGTCAACATCGTAAAAGGAAACTTCTTGCTCTTAGGTCCTAAAGACCCTATAAGTGAAGATATTCTTTTCTGGTTCTGTTGTGGTAACATCTCACCGTCGAGATATGTTACTGCCACTTGGCTTACCACCTCTAACGGTCCAATATACTGTTAACGGGGTTAGTAACTTGACAGGCGTCAATTTTGTAGGCGCCATTCACCAGGAGAAACCAATGATTACAGTAATTGCTGAATTTAAACTCCCACACTCTATCTCAAGTCATACTGCTCAAAAAATATTCTTGGGCACAGCTTCCAAATACAGAGGTATGCCTGGTTTGATTAGAAAGTATTACTTTCTGACGCCAGACGGTAAAAAAGCCGGAGGTATCTATCTTTGGAAGTCTCAAGAGGATGCAGATCGATTATACACAGATGAGTGGAAAGCATTCGTGTACAGTAAATATGGATCATATCCCACGTTGACTTATCTCGACACCCCTGTTGTTGTCGACAACGTCTTAGATGAAATTATTTCGGTACCGTAAGGCGATATCGTATTATCAGGTCTCGCGGTTTCTGAATACCGACCAATCGAATATTGCGAGAAGGTGCTTTTCCTGAATTTGGTATTTCTTCAAGCCGTGATACTGTTTTCCTGTCTGGATTCTTCATTGGCATAATGATTACCTTGAGAATAGTATCACAAACAGCGTAGTATCGGTGAT
Organism: Desulfobulbaceae bacterium; assembly: GCA_024227155.1. Classification (GTDB taxonomy): domain Bacteria; phylum Desulfobacterota; class Desulfobulbia; order Desulfobulbales; family Desulfocapsaceae; genus Desulforhopalus_A. The sequence continues at coordinate 5,042 of JAAELB010000418.1, read as the reverse complement.
GGTGCTCCTCTAAATGATGTATAATGGAGATAGCTGACTTGGAAGAGAACGGCATCTTTTATAATTATCACTCAAACAAGGAAGTAATCACTTGAATCTCCCCTTTTTTCATATTCTGATAATTGCCACGATTTCTCTGGGAACTCTTTTAGTTATTGCCCTATTGACTTCTAAGCACAGCAATAAATCTGCTAATTATTTATTGAGCGGATTAATTATCTTATTCTCTTATTATGCTCTTGTTAAGATTCTTAGCAATACCAATGAAATTTTTCATTACCCGTATCTGATTAGAACATACCGTCCTGTGTTTATTCTTGCGTGTGTGATGATCTATTTTTATTGTAAAGCCCTAACGACTCCGGGCTTTAAGTTTATTTATTCAGACAGCCTGCATCTCATCCCTTGTGTCCTGTACACCCTTGTCATGTTGCCATTTTTCATTTCAGATTCTACAGAAAAAATAGCTTCTTTATCTTCGCAACCATTTACGACGTCATGGGTCATAGAACGTAGTTTCTGGGTGATTGTCTTTTTGTCCTACCTGGGTTCGTCTTACAATAGAATTCATTTCCACCAGCAAAACATTAAGGATCTGTTTTCTAATCTTGAGAAAATCAAATTAGATTGGTTGAAAAAATTATTACTGGTATTCGGAATAATCTGGTTTACAGCCCTTTTCAGATTTCTTACGACACACGGTAATGTAGGATATGAAAATAAATTGATAGTACCGCTATTGTTGTGTATGACCATTTTTCTAATTGCCTGGTATGCGTTGCGCCAACCCGAAATATTCAGTGATCGTTGGGATGAAATTATCAGGGTGCAGAACCAGAATCCTGTAGATATAACTGCATCAGCGGGAACGAATCAGGAAGAAGCTAAAGACTCCAAACAGCCCCCAAAATACGAATATTCTGGCTTGAGTGAAAGTGATATTGCAACGCTTAAAGATAAGCTGGTCAACTATCTAAAACAGGAAAAACCATACACCGACTCCGACTTGAAGCTAAAGAATCTGGCAGATCATCTTGGTATACCTTCATATCAACTTTCACAAATTATTAATACTGAACTTCAACAGAATTTTTATGATCTTATCAATTCACTTCGAATATCAGAGGCAACCCATATACTCATCGACCCCTCAAAACAGCATTTCAGAATTATCGACATTGCGTATGAAGTTGGCTTCAATTCAAAGTCAACGTTTAATACTGCATTTAAAAAGTACACCCAATTGACTCCTACCCAATATAAAAACTCACATCTTGTTCACTCAGAAGCATAGTTGCCAGACACATTTTACCTTCGGATAATCCACAGAGTCACTCTCCTTGTCTTTATTATTGCCTTTGTATTCAGATAGATACCAATTTCATTGGAATTTTGTCCAATAAAAAAGTATGGATTTGTTGAGTCGGTCGATAAAGATGGGAAAAAATTTATACTTAAGACCGGATGTTCCCTCAAATATAAATTTTTTAAAGGAGAAACAAAATGAAAAGAGTTCTTTTAACAATGTTGATGATTGTGCTGATAGCATCCCCAGGTTTTGGAAGTATGGGGGGTAGAATATCACCGGATAGCCCAACTAATTTTAATGCTGGAAAAAACAAGGTCCATTTTTTCAGCGAAGGGTTAAAAGTTGTTGGAAACTTATATTTGCCAGGAGACTATAAACAAGGTCAGAAATACCCTGCTATCGTTGTTGTTGGCCCAAAAGGATCTGTCAAGGAACAAACTGCCGGTATATATGCAAAGAAACTATCAGAGGCGGGATTTATAGCGCTTGTTATTGATCATAGAACATATGGCGAAAGTGATGGAGAACCCAGACATTATGAAAATCCTTATATGAAAGTCGAAGATGTTAAAAACGCAACCAGCTATATCGGCTCACTTGCTGATGTGGATACTAGTAGAATTGGTATGCTTGGTGTTTGTAATGGTGGTGGTTTTGGAGCAGCTGCGGCAATTTACGATGGACGGGTGAAAGCCTATGCATCTGTTTCCGGTCTTTTCGACCTTAGAAGTCAGATAATTAATGGTAAGCCGGGTGACAAGAAAAACTTACTGGACATAATGAAACAATCTGGTGAGGCAAGGCAAAAGTATTTTGAAACAGGTGAGGTCGTCTATATAAAACAAATGCCAAATGTAGATGAAAATTCAAATCAACTGCGAAAGGAGGCTTACGAATACTATTGTACAGCCAGAGGTTTATGTCCGAACTATGGTGAAAATAAAATGGCAGTGATGAGCCGGGATACACGCAGAAGTTATGATATTACAGATCAGATGGGACTATTGGCTCCACGACCGTACTTAGCTATCGCCGGTACAAAAGCACTGACACTTGGTTTGAGTAAAATAGCTGTTGAAAAAGCTAGTGAGCCAAAAGAGTTGTTGACAATAGAAGGAGCAACCCACGTGGCACTGTACGACATTGACAAGTATGTAGATCAGGCTGTCAGTAAACTTAGGGATTTTTACAGCGTTTCTATGAAGTAGGCTACTTAATTTGTTATCGTCAAAGTGAAATCACTTACCTAAGGGAGAGGCATCGTCATCTTGGTGGCCTCTCCCTCAGTAGGAGTATGTTTTATGTTTATCTTACTCACTTCTTCACAATCTGCATGAGGGAGGCAGGTGTGAAGATAGGGTGGCGGTGTGCACCACCGGTATCGTTTTTTTAAAGGCAAATGGGTGGACCGATACTTACTTTTTCCTGTTGATCCGAATACAAGCAATATATATATAATACAAGGATCACAAGGAAAATTAAGTTATCATATCCACAAGAAAAGCCATAAAATGACATCAACATTATACATTGGCCTGCTCATAGCCACTCTTCTCCAAAGTACACTTATCATAGTAGCCCTATTGACATCAAAAAAAAGGAATGCAACGGCCAATTATCTTCTGTGCGGTATTATTGCGCTTTTTTCCTTTCGGATAATGCAACTAAACTCCAGACGATATCCGCCCCTATCCCCCTTCATTATTATCTGGCTGTTATTTTGCAAACGGCTCTTTTGTTTTATTATTTGAAATTGTCATTTAATGTCCTACAAGCCCATGAACAACGCCTTAAAACAAGCTTTTCAAACCTGGAGAAGCTTAAACTGGCCTGGTTGAAATATCTGCTGCTTGCTTTCGGGGCTACCTGGGGAGTTGCTTTTGCAAAGGCTTTCTTTTTGGCACCTTCAGCCGCTGATTTTGTTATCCCCCCCATCCTCCTCTGTCTGGTTATCTACGGTATTGGTTTTGCAGCGTTGAAGCAACCTGTGATATTTTTTGATACCTTTACAGAGGGAGGAGAGCAAGTTCCTTTTACCTCTCCGTTACCACCAGAGAAAAATTCACAACAGGTTCAAACTATAAAATATAAATCATCAGGATTGACTGAGGAGGATATCACCTCCTACAAAGAACGTTTGTTGCAGTATCTGGAAAAAGAAAAAAATTACCTCAACAGTGATCTGTGCCTGAAAGATATTGCGAAAGATTTACACATCCCGTCCCATCAACTTTCTCAGGTGATAAATACAGGGACAAGTGGAAACTTCTATGACCTTATAAACAGTTACCGGATACAGGAAGCCAAACGGCAACTCACAGATCCTGGCAAGCAGGATCTCTCAATTCTGGATATTGCCTATGAGGTAGGTTTTAATTCTAAATCGGCTTTTAATAACGCCTTTAAAAGATATACTAATATGACCCCCACTCAGTACAAGAACTCTTAATACATCATTTCCTCTGGAACATTTCTCAAAGTTTCCATCTTTAAACCTATCTGTAAAAAACTCCAATCTTGACAAGTACTGACTTGTTAAACGGAACATCTCTTTCCGTATTGTTTTTTATTTTCACTGTCTTATGTGTAATGGCAATCTCTATATTGCTGACATGCAGATATTTTGGAGTGGCGAACATAAATCCAGGCTGCTCAGGATAAACATGGAAAACGGTCAGCCCGTTAACATGGATGTGGTCGTTGAAGGTTTTATCGTGGCAAATGGTGTGACCTGGAAGGGAAACACTTTGTTTGTCAGTGAAACCATTCTTGCCCATACGCCAGCTACCAAGGAAGGTGAAGCCAAACCTCCTCTTCAAAGTGGCGTTTACGGATTCACCCTTGCTGAATTGCAAAACGGTTTGATCAAACTTACACCCTATTCAGAGGGTGCTGCGGATAAACACCTTATTGTACAGTTTGAATCTAGTAACAGGCTTGGCTTCGGTGCCGACGGAGTTACCATTGACGGTAAGGGGAATCTCTACACATCAATTGTGGAAGATGGTACAATTTACAAAACAACACTAGATGACGACAATAAAGCCATTTTTACAACGCATTTTGCCAGCGACAAGCAGATGGTATCAGCTGATGGCATTGTCTGGAATGCTGAGGATAACAATATCTATGTTGCCGATTTTCTGGGTAATGGTGCGCACGCAGTTGATATGCAGGGTAATGTCACAACATTACACAAAAACGGTGATACCGATGGTGCAGATGGCTCACTGGATCAGCCCTGTGAAGTAATCATACGTGGTAAAGAACTCATTCTTGTCAATATGGATATGGCATGGGCAGTACCGGCTGCACTGCAGGTTGATACCGAAGTTGACCAACCATACACGCTTTCTATTATAAAACTGTAAAACCTGGTTCTGAATAAGGTATTCCAGACAAATATCACTGGAGTTAACATTTCATCACGGAGGAACAAGAAATGGGAAAAAACGTATTACTGATTAATGGCCACCAGGCATGGGAAATATCCCCTGGAAAATTGAATAAAAGTCTCATAAATATGGCATGGGAAGCATTTACCACAAAGGGTTATGAGGTACAAACCACCCATATTGATGAGACCTACGACACTGAAAAAGAGGTCGAAAAAATTCTCTGGGCAGATATTATCATCTTCCAAACACCCGTTTACTGGATGTCTATCCCTTGGGGATTCAAAAAGTATATTGATGAAGTGTATATGGCTGGATATGGGAAGATGTTTGATGAT
>JAAELB010000417.1 GCA_024227155.1 Desulfobulbaceae bacterium | reverse complement strand
GGCGGTGAACATTATCGGCTTGAGGAAACCCCACCGCTCCCCGTTGTCAAGACGCATATCAAAAGATCTGGTGAAGCCCTGGATAAGCGGCTCTCCAAACTTATTGCCATAATCCGAGGCACCATTACTCGCTTCAATCTCAATCTCAAGGGCTGATGCCAGATTATCCGGGCACGGATAGTCATTTTCCCAGCTCAATTTATATCCCGGAATATTTAAGTTACCCACACAATATCCCGCTGTTCCGGCAATAACAAAACCACCCTTACCTGTCCCCTGGACGTCACGGATCCTGCCACCGGTGCCGGTCTCCGCCCCGGGAAAGGGAGCAACTCCGGTGGGGAAGTTATGGGTTTCGGCGGTAAGAAGCGGATTATATTCAACTGAAACTGGGATAAAAGGTGAGGGCTGCCCCGGACTCTGCGGTAAAATGGTATCAATTCCGTAGCCTTGTATTACACTTGAATTATCTTTGAATGCGATTAAAGAACCTTTGGGACTCGCATCAAGGGTGTCGGTGACCAGGTCAAACAGGGTGCCTTGCATCTCTTCACCGTCAATAACCTGCTTGCCTTTAAAAAAGCCATGACGCGAATGTTCCGAGTTGGCATTATTAAGGTCCATGATCTCAACAATGGTGGGATTACGATCCTGTTGCTTGACGAAATAATCGTAATAGAGGTCCCGGTCCCATTCATCCATGGAGATCCCTGGCAATTCATTCAGTCCATCGGGCCCCTTGGTTTTAAGGTCCACCTCATAGACAGGCTCAGGCGCCAGCCCCGTTTCAAAGGTTGACAGCGGCTCAGAGTATTGACATTCCGTCATTCGATCATGATTGCTATCGATGAACTCCTGAAGATCATCCCCTTCGGGTACGAGATACCGCCTGGAGCGCTCCACACGGGTGATAACTCCAAGCCCGGTAGCCCGACAAATGGAAACCATATTGGACGACCATGCCGTGGCAAAATTCAATCGAGGTCCGACCTCTACCACCCGCCCTCCTGTCAGTACCGGTATTTCCTGAACGGTGCCTAAGAGAAAACCATCGGCCAGGATCAAGCGCAAACATCGCATCTCATCTGCCGTCAAATCTCTTTTTGACTCAATATTGAAACAATAGGCTTTGCTGGCATCTATTTTACGGTAGAGCTGTGTGACTGTCACACCCATGATTAATTCCTTTATATTTTATGGATCTCAAAGCAGACTTCAAATTTTATCTTTAACAGCACAATCACACTCAGCAACAGTGATACCCTAGGGCTGTTTTTGCTCCTAGCGTAGCATTAATTGGTAAAAATTTCCCCATGAATTTGTTCTTGAAATAGTAAATTTGGGTTATATAAGTATTAAAAGCATTGGCTCATACAGATTCATATTTTCTGTTCCTGTTGCTACCAGGAGAAGTTGTTGCAACAATTTGCCAACCACAATTTTCCCACGTAAAAAGAAGATGAAAACTGACCAGCCACAAAACCTCCAGGACAAAATCGATAGACTCGAAAAAGAGTGCTACCAACTGCAGGAAAAATTGGATCACAACAGGCAACTTCTCAAGCAGGCAAATGATAAATTACTCCAACACAGTGAAAGATCCCGGCTGGATAATCTGACAAAATCAGATTTTTTGGCCAACATGAGCCACGAGATACGAACACCCCTCAATATCATACTCGGAATGGCTAATCTCCTGGCAGAAACAGCCCTTGACAGAACCCAGAGCCAGTACCTCAACAGCCTCCGGGTTACCGGCAGACAATTACTCGAAATCCTCAATAACATCCTGGAATTCTCAAGAATTGAAGCGGGTAAGATCACCTATCAGCCGGAGCCCTTCAGCCTTCAAAAAATCATCAACCAGATAGAAGCATCTGCCCTGCCACTCTGTATCCAGAAGCAAATTAGATTCAACGTCAAGCAAGACCCTCTGCTGGTTATGGAGCGGGTCGGGGATTCACTTAAAATATTTCAAATCCTGCTCAACCTGACAAATAATGCCATAAAGTTTACCGAGGCAGGTTCAATCACCCTCATTATTGAGGAAGATTTCAAATGGGGGGGGGACCTCCTGCTCAGCGTACAAGATACCGGAATAGGCGTCTCAGAAGACCAGCAAAAGATTATTTTTGACCGTTTCACCCAGGCGAATGAATCCCTGTCACAGCAACATAGAGGTGCTGGGCTCGGCCTTGCCATCTGCGACAAATTAACCAACGCAATGAGCGGTGAACTTACGGTTACAAGTAAGGCAGGATACGGCTCAACGTTTAGTTGCAGACTACCTCTCCCACCTGTTGCACCTTCAGAAAGAAGGGCTGTGCGCATTGATGCGTCAATGATCCTGCCAGAAAACTTCCCTGCTATAAAAATACTTGCGGTGGATGATGTAAGAGAAAATCTTGAAGTTATGAAGGTTTATCTGGAACAATATCCGGTGGAAATAGACACCGCAGAACACGGCGAAGAGGCACTGACCCTATTGGAATACAGTTCATACGATCTCATCCTGATGGATGTGCGAATGCCTGTGATGGATGGAATAACCGCAACAAAAAAAATTCGGGCACGTGAAAAAACAAGACCGGGCAGGACCGAAACAATACTCGCTATCACAGCCCACGCCTTCCAGGAACAGAAAAATAAATTCCTTGAAGACGGGTTTGACGGCGTTCTGACAAAACCGTTTTTCAAACGCGATCTCGTCCAGGCACTCTATAGATTCATGTCTACGGATAAAACAGTCTCGCCACCTGCAAAAATGGGCAACAAGGCACTGGGCTACTGCCTCGAACATGAAAAGCTACAAGAGATACCGTCCTCGTTGAAAAAGATGTTACCCGATCTCTACCAGACTATCTCATCAGATTTTAAGTCTATCCAGACATCACTAAAAGCAAGCGACCTTGAGGCGGTTTACACCACAGTCCATTCCCTCAAAGGTGTCTCAGGTATGTTCGGTTTCCATCAACTTTCTTCCCTCATTACTGATTTTTCCCACAGTGTTAAATCACGCAATTTTACCATGGCAGGGGAGCTGCTCACCGCTCTCAAGAGCTATATTGATGGCCTGGAACAACAGATCAAACAACAGGATAAAGCCCCATAAAGCGTAGACTAGTGCAGTGTAAACCTTAAAGTGGTGATTTGGACTCATCCGTCATGCCCGAGTGCTGTTATCGGGCATCCAGGAAGTTAGCTACTATCTGGCTCCCCGATTACTACCTCGGGGATGACTTCAATGAGAAGGTTTAAGCTATACGGAGAGCCTCCTACGACTTCCCCAGCAGCATTTTCTCAAGCATCGGACCGACCTTTTTCCAATCAACACAGGGACGTTGAAACCCTTTAGGGTGTATCAAGGGGCAACCAATTGCAGCATCATCTACATACACATGACCATAGGCTTTAGGGCTTGAGGTCCAGTCATCCTGATCCGGATTTCGATTTATCCCATACAAATGTACCCCGTTACTCTGGAGGTAATCAACAGCCTCCTGCAACAATGCACCCTTTGTCTCGCTATCACAACGCATGGTAAAAAGAATTATCCTCGCACCATAGATCTGCAACCGCCTCAGCCACTTGATGGCATTTGGGGCTGGCTCACCGATGGAGGGATAGTTATGATCAACTACAGTTCCATCAAAATCTACACATATATACACATTCTACTCCTGCTCTATTAATCATGGAAATCATTTGCGAACTTACCATACAGTAATAAGCAATCTTTGCAACATGGCAAAAAGAATGTCATTTTTTCTTTTTAGAATGGAAAAAAGTCCCAAACAGGGAACAGGATGCTGTATCACCTTGACACTCCTCTGATTTACCATTTAAGGTTGCACATTGTACGTCTCTGCCGTACAGTGTAAGTATGGTATTCATAGAAGCTCCAATATTCTCAAAATACATTTACAACTACGTCGACGATGAGGGTTATGCTGCTTTACAGCAAACTCTCGCGTTAAGACCAGCTGCCGGGAAGGTCATTCCAGGTAGCGGTGGGTTGCGAAAGTTACGTTGGGCAGGTTCCGGTCGTGGAAAACGCGGTGGGCTTCGTATTAGTACCTTAGAAATTATTTTCTGCGTTTTTGTGGCAGAGATAAGCGTAGACTTCGAAATTAATTTCGTGAAGGTACTTATCCAAGCATTTTAGAAAGTTCCGATCTATTCGGGTTATTTATTATTGGTTAAGTGAAGACGGACAGATATGGCTTCTTACCATATACGCAAAAAATGAAGCTGAAAACATCCCGAACTCAGTTCTTAAATTGTTGCGTAAGGAGATGGAAAAATGAAACGAGATATTGGCAAAGAACTACTTGAAGGTATAAAGGCCATTAAACAGGGACAAGGCAAAACAATTGAGATCGAGGTTCCTGATGATGTTAAAATGATTCGAGAACATGTAGGGTTAAGTCAGTCCGTATTTGCCGGTGTTCTTGGTATCAGCAAGAGAACCCTTCAGGACTGGGAACAGGGGCGAAGACGTCCCACTGGGCCAGCAAAAGCATTATTGAGAATAGCATATAAACACCCAGAAGTGTTAACCAATTAACCCCGATAAACGGAAAACAAGTCGGGTAAGAAAACTTACAAAATATTCAAAAAAGGGCATTGAACCCCGCAGACTCCCTCAATCAAGACACTGATTTTACAGGCATTAACCCAGTGCGTGGTGTTTTGGCCTCCTATATTGTAATTATTGCTATCAGAATTGGCATTATAGGTATTAACTTCTTCCCGCAGTTGAAATCCTCCATCACTTTCGAGTATCTTCCGCCCTTTGGCACGTAAACCCAGATTTTCTTTGATTGTTTCAACAAATTTTCTACTCCCCACTGCTATGCTTTCAGTCCAGTCAGCTTGTCGGGGGTTATTACCT
>JAAELB010000416.1 GCA_024227155.1 Desulfobulbaceae bacterium | reverse complement strand
TTTCATACCACTGCCTGCCATGATAACGGCTATACTATGAATGAAATTCATAAGCATGTGCATGCCACCTAATACTGGGAGAACATACTTGGAATAGGAAGGTTGGTGAAAAAGTATATCTATGGTTACTTTGTAGAGTTGCTGATCTACTGTAAAAATAAGTGATTCTTGTCCTGCAGCTTTCACAAGTGTCAGACCTTTAACTATTGCAGTCTTAATGGTATCATGGTGAGCAGGGAGGCAATCAATGAGTGGTAGAAAGGCAACTTCAGTTTTTGGTTCTGGAACCAAACCTGCTTGACGAACCAGGCTGGTCTTGTATCCATTATATTCTGGACAGTTTGCTTCAATTTGCATATCCTTGAAGAAGGCAAAATCATTCTCTTTTGCTCTCTGTACAAGGATGAGGTGGCTCACCATTAGCCACAGTGGAGGCACTTGGTTGAGTGCTACATCTAGTGGCATAGGTGGCTTTTTGGGTCCATCATATGTTTCCTGCTGTACTTCATAATCTACTGGTTTTGCACGATCCTCCATGGGTTGCCTTTTGATTGTTTTAGGTGTCTTAGGGCCAGCAATAGAGCGGTTATTGTTATTATCAGGTAACTGAACCTGTGCCATAATTATGGCAAGACAGTGGACACATAGCTTGCAATTAGGTGATGATATTTCAGCATCAAAACTATCACAAATGAAGTGTCTGAAAATATTTATCATCCATAGGTCCATAGCCAACTTCATCATAGATGTTTGCTACATGTACTGCAGCTGAATATTTGAAAAGACGAACCTCATCAGATGAGCAGCAAACAGAGTACTTAGCTAGCTCTGATATAAGCATCTTATTTCATTGAATAAGTATCCCTAAGGCAATTTGCAGATCTGCTGCATGTGCATGTGAACAAAGAACCCATATAATGATGTTACCGATGAGGATCATTGGAAGTGAATTTTCAAATTTGGAAGATATCTTCTTTAAAGCTAGACTTTCAGTGGTTGTTTGGGACACAACCCTATCAACACAATACTTAAGATCATCTTCTGTATTCTGCACCAGATGCAATGTCTTTGCTAATTTACTCCTGAAGCCTATGATGTTTGCAAAGCCACTAAACCACTA
>JAAELB010000415.1 GCA_024227155.1 Desulfobulbaceae bacterium | reverse complement strand
ACTACTTTCATATTAAAAATCAAGTGGGCTCTTTGCTTCCTTCTTTGTCGTGCTTTTCACGGTATGAGTGTAAATCATGGTTGTTCGCACATCACTGTGTCCCAATAATTCCTGGATTGTCCGGATGTCATAATTTGCCTGTAGGAGATGGCTGGCGAAACTGTGCCTGAAGGTATGTGCAGTGACCCTTTTGGTAAGGCAGGCCTTTTCCACAGCCCGTCGAAGAGCTTTCTGAACATGGGTTTCATGGAGATGAAAGCGTTTCATCTCTCTAGTCTCCTTCACCTTGGAGAGCTTGTATGCAGGAAACAACCACTGCCATATGAATTGACGACTGGCACTCTTCGATTTCCTCTCATATGCGTCAAAAAGAAAAACCCCATCGTAACCTCTGGCAACATCTTTACTGTGCAGCACATGAACAGCCTCAAGCTGCTCGCGAAGTTCCCCGTGTAAACTTTTGGGCAGAGGTACTGTGCGATCCTTTTTCCCTTTTCCATTGTGGACAGTCAAAATCCCTTCTTCCAGATTCAGACAATTGACGCGCAGTGACAGGCATTCAAACAGGCGTAACCCGCAACCGTACAATAGTTTAACAATGAGCAGATACGGCTCATCAATTGCGTTAAATATCTTATCGATTTCTGCCCTGGATAGGACCACTGGAATATACGCTGTTTTCTTGGCGCGTACCACTCCATCGATGGTGCCGAATTCCCTGCCCAGTACGTGTCTGAAAAAGAAAAGGAGAGAATTAAAGGCCAGGTTCTGGGTTGAGGCTGACACCTTTTTCTTGACCGCCATGTGAGTGAGGTAGTTTTTTACGTGTTCAGCAGTTAAGCTATCCGGCTGCGGGGATTGGGTATAGGCTTGAAAATCTCGTACATATTTTCTGTAGGATCTGAGTGTCTTGTCAGAGTAGTGCCTCATCCTGATGGTATTCTCCAGTTCTGCAAATTCAGATTTCCAAGAGCTTCCGCTTTTGTTGGGGGCTAGCTGAGCGGATTTGGTTACGCTTGTTGAGGAGACCTTATCTCTATTATGATCTTTCTTAGCAATATGCTTGTCAGTATTGACCTTTTTGTCTGTTACTTCATCATTTTTTGGTCTCTTGCTATCCCTTTTCCCGAGCGTCAAATATTCTTGATAGAGCTGGACTGCTCTTTGGGCTTCTTTCCTGGCAGCTACATCTTGTTTTTTCTCAGCCAGCTTAAGAAGAAAGCCTTCCAGCCCATGCAAAGTACCTGACCCACGACGGTATTTTTGACAAAAATCCAAGTAATAGCGTAGGTATTTCTGGCATTTATAAATGTATTTCTGGGCAATGCCCTTCTTGACGAGAAACTCAGCAAATCCAGTCTTGACCTCTGTAGATACAACCAGCATTTAAGCCTCCAGATCCTTAAATAGTTACCTGTAATACTGTTTTATGTAATGTTACCCAGAAGTATAACACTAACAACTTGCAATGAATAGCACAATCTATTTATCTAATATCACACGTTAATAAAAATCTGAGTGGAGCATCTCAAAGGATGAAGAGCACCTCATGGGTGACTTTACTCAGTCTTCCGTATAATTACTGGTTTTGGGCATTGAATAGAAAATTGCAGGCAAGAATAGAGCAATTTACAGCTGGACCTTGCTAAATGGCAATAATCATAACCAGAAGTAAAACCTAACGAGAGGCGATCAACATCTCAGCCTTGGAGACGAGTAATGAAAATCGCATTTATTGATATACAGAATTTCAGAAAGCTTAAAAGCTGCCGTGTTGAGCTTTCTGAGAACAAAACATTGTTTGTAGGAGCAAATAATAGCGGTAAAACCTCGGCAATGGATGCCTTGATTATATTCCTCAAACGTACTCGTCAAAAAGACTTGTCTACAACAGATTTTACTCTTTCAAACTGGGATGATATCAACAAAATAGCCACAGACTGGATTGACAACCAAAACCCTGATGACCTAAACCTGGAACCAGAGCAATGGTACCCACGCATTCCATCAATAGATATTTGGCTTGATATAGAAGATGCTGAAATTCACTATGTGAGCCATATTATCCCAACTCTTGACTGGAGCGGTGGAGGTCTTGGTATCAGATTGGCATTCGAGCCAAAGAACGTTGAGGATTTGTACAAAGCTTATAAATCAGCTTATGAAGCAGCAAAAAGTACCAGTGAAGCAAGAGAGAACGGCAACCCTCTAACGCTTTGGCCGCAAACAATGAGGGATTTTCTCGACAAGGAATTACAGCAACATTTTACAATTAATGCCTATATCCTTGATCCAGCAAAATGCACTGACGCCACCCCTCAAGAACTCCCTGAAAACTCGGAGCCTTTAGGTAGTTATCCTTTTAACGGGTTATTCAAGATTGATATAATCAATGCTCAAAGAGGTTTTTCTGATCCCAGCTCAGCGGAGGACGGGTCAAGAAGTGACCGCAGACTTTCTGCTCAACTTAGGACTTATTTCGAGAGACATCTTAACCCTTCTGAACTACCGGATATCAATGACCTTGACGCTTTGGATGCTATAGAGACTGCCAGAACTGCTTTTGATAAACGCCTTAAAGAGAGTT
>JAAELB010000414.1 GCA_024227155.1 Desulfobulbaceae bacterium | reverse complement strand
CTAGTATTGCTACATACTAGTACATGTACTAGTATATACATTTTCCATTGTTTTAAAATACTTTCACATTGTAATATTTTAGTAAAAACTACTTTAAGTCATGTTTACCTGCAGTAATCGTCAAAATGATGAGTCATTTCGTATTTAGACCTGCGTGTGTTAATGTTCGGCGATGAAAAAAGAAAGGCCCGGGTCTTGCCACTTTCAAAGCTAAAGTATAGTAGTTAAAAGTTTTTCTAATTTCGGCACCCAAAACACATTCAATTCGACTCTTACTACACAAGATTCGAGGAATCAAGAGTTCTAGCAACGAAATAAAGCACTTTTTTTGAGTGGTATAAATGCAATATATTTTTATGGATGATGACTAGGAATGCTAGTCTGCATATTTAGTACTAGTGCTGAATACTAGTACTAGTATATACATTTTCCATTGTTTTAAAATACTTTCACGTTGTAATATTTTAGTCAAAACTAGTTTAAGTCATGTTTACCTGCAGTAATCGTCATAATGACGAGTCATTTCGTATTTAGACCTGCGTGTGTTAACGTTTGGCGATGAAAAAAGAAAGGCCCGGGTCTTGCCACTTTCAAAGCTATAGTATAGTAGTTAAAAGTTTTTCTAATTTCGTAACCCAAAACACATTCAATTTCACTTCCAAACTTCTGTATGAACGTCCACTAGGGGTATTGAAACATATAGAATG
>JAAELB010000413.1 GCA_024227155.1 Desulfobulbaceae bacterium | reverse complement strand
GAATACAATTGGGGTCAGACCACTATATATACTCAAGGCCGCAACCCCTTTGTTTTCCTGTCAGAACTGATGGAAGCAACTTTCAAACAACAGTCGACTCCTGAAATCCTTTCCAACGTATTATCGAAGTAAATCCATTACGCAGCGTGATCGGCTATTGTCCACATTTCACCCTTGCTTGACGGGCCCATTACTGTCAAAATAGCTGCAGTAGAAATGTCCCGGTGAACGATTACGAAAGAACCATAGACACGTCAAATAAGTTTCAGAGTAAATTTTCACAAGGTTCATTCTGGCAATCTTATCTTTGAGTGTCATATTCGAATAAAATTCTGACCAAATTTTCTTCCAGATGACCAGATCAATTATTTTTTATTATTAATGAGTTACATGGGGACATCAACAGATGTCGGCCTCTATGCAGGGTCTTATATCTCGACAAGATCTAAACGACCCCATAGTATAGAAAACAGCTAATCGTTATCTTCAACAATTAAGAGGAATATTACCCATGAGAATATTTATTTTTCTAGCAGCTATTATCCTGGGCATCTCAACGCTCAACGGCCCAACGTTTGTTCAGGCAAGTTCATTTGACTCGGCAATGAACGCGTATGATCGGCAGGACTATTATAATGCCGCCAGTCAGTTTTCGAAACTGGCTGAACAGGGAGACCCTCATTCACAGCACATGCTTGGAAAAATGTATGCAAACGGGGAGGGCATTGCAAAGAATTACAAGCAGGCTTACAAGTGGCTTCATCTTGCTGAAGAAGGTGGGGTAGTGTCTGCCACTCGTATTAAAAAACGTATAAGTAAACGAATGTCCACTAAGAAAATCAACAAGGCTATGCGGTTGGCTGATACCTGGCGGAAAAACTATAATGATTCCATTTCAAAACAAACTGACAGAAATTTCGTGGAGATCAAAGATGTTCGAATAGTTAAAGAGGTTCAAAAGAAGCTCAAGGCCCTTGGTTATTATTTTGGCGGGGTTGATGGTCTCTCCGGCCCCGGCACCAGTAATGCCATTATGGCCTACCAGCACTCTCAAGGAGTTCAAAAAGATGGAATAGTCTCCGAATTCCTGCTTGAACTAATGGGAATCCCTTCCTCCACTGTACAAAGACCGCCTTCTCAGTTAAAAAACAAAGAGTTATCCGCTTTTCAAAAAGACCTTCGTGCCCTCATCCATAAAGCAAAAAGACTGAGAAGTGCAGAGCCATGGCTTATCTCAAGTCTGGAGAAGCTCGCCAGCAA
The DNA here is from genome assembly GCA_024227155.1 of Desulfobulbaceae bacterium. Classification (GTDB taxonomy): domain Bacteria; phylum Desulfobacterota; class Desulfobulbia; order Desulfobulbales; family Desulfocapsaceae; genus Desulforhopalus_A. The sequence continues at coordinate 18,192 of JAAELB010000413.1, read as the reverse complement.
AAACTATAGTCTCTGGCCTCGTATAGTTTTTCGTGAAAACTTTAAGAGTGTTGAGTATAAGCAAAGTGATGCTTGGAGAGTAAACAACGGTAACTTTCGTCTAGAGCCAAAGACTGGTCTGGTCGGTGTTCCCAACACTTCCTGGGGGAGGCATGAGAACATTAATGATTTGGCTGTACGCCTTCTGGAAACATTTATCAACCAGCGGCAAGCATCAACCTTTGCCCAAAACATGGTTCAAATCCAACATAATCAGGTTTTCTCCAACTCGTTTTCCCTTACAGTTAAAACCGATTCTTTACAATCTACGGAAGGATTGCTCTTCTCCTGCACGACAAAGGACGATTCAACAACAGGATATCAGTTTGCATTTCATCCGGGTGGGGGGAATCAGGCCAGGTTATTTTTTATCTCCGGAGATAGTGCAAGAGAGATCCCATCAAAAGTTAGCCAAGTCAATCTTGCCCTAAATAAACCTCACACTATTGTGTGGACAAAAGACAACAACGGCACCATGATTGTCACTGTTGATGGCCAGCAACTCTTGACCGCAGACGAAAGCAGCACCTCTTTGCAAAATTTTAACATCCTTACTTTGACTCATTTTGGTGAAAAAATTATCTACCAGGATATCCAACTAAGAGACACAATGGGTAGTGATTAATTCTTCCTTCGATGTTAAATTATATTTTCTATCCACTGCTTGAGTCGTTCAAAGCTGATGGATATTGATCACTCAGTTAAATAGTTTATAGGATATCAATCCAATAGATCAACAGGAACCATAATGCGTATTTTCATTACTACTTTGTTCATTCTCTCCTTTTCCTTTCAAGCTTATGGGCAGCAACAAACTACAGAGCAAGTTGTTGAACAAATCCTCCGTAATGTGGTAGACCAGGCCATTGATACTGCAAAAGAGGAGGTGAAAAGGAGCACCGGAGTTGATCTCAAAAGAGATCAGAATGAAGAAGATTGGGAGAATGAATCCTTAGAAAAAGAGAAAAAGTGGGATGACAAACAGGAATCTAAAGAGAAGGTGAAGAGCAAACACAAAGAAAAACATCGCAACTCCAGAGGGAAACTCCAACAGCTCGACGCTGAACACGAACGTAAACTGATCAAACTTGAAGATGAGTTGGAAAAAGAACTAGAAAAGGTACGCAAAAAGTTCAAACGAGAAGCAAAAAAAGAGGGCAAGCCCGAGAAAGTTAAGAAAAAACGGAACAAACTCCCCAAAAAGGTTAACAAGGTCTATCATAAATTTGATAAAAAGGTTGATGAAGAGAATCGCCGATACGAAGAGAAGCGGCAGAAAATTCTTTCAAAGTCCAACTAATCTAACCCGTAAACTGGAAGTAAGACGGGATAAGTGCCACAGGGGCTACTTTAAATTCCTGATGTCAAAACACTCTCCAGCTTTCCCGGAGTCTTCGCTACCTGTTTTTTATTGCTGTTTTTATTGAGTAAGGCACTAAATTTGTATTTACCCAGGGAACGTTTTAAGAGTGCTCCCTGATTCGTTCGTGAAAGCCGTGACAGTGGTCTCTCAACGTAACAGGGGGCAGTGCTCATTTTCTCACCATCAGGGAAGGCTCCCGTTTTTCGCAGCAATATCAGTATAAGAGGTTATTTTTTTAAGTATATCATTGAACACTCTAGCCGAACTGCTCCCGCCATAGACCCCATTCATTTCCACTGGTGTATCGTTACCCAGCCATACCCCAATGACCAGATCGGACGTGTAGCCGATAAACCAGGCATCAACAAAATTATCTCCGGTGCCCGTCTTTCCAGCGACTATGAGTTCTCTGGAGATACCATCTACAGCCCGCTTACCCGTACCAAAACGCACCACATCACGCAACATGGAGTTCATGTCTGAGATATGAGTCGCTTTAAATAGTCTTTTCTTCTTTTCCCTGGAACGGCGCCAGATAGTCTTCCCGGATTCACTGGTTATCGCTGTAACAGAGTATGGCTTTACCTCTCTTCCTCCATTTGCAAAGATACAATATGCGGCGACCATTTCAGTAAGAGAAACTCCACTCTGACCGAGGGCAAGCCCCCACTGCTCATCTAGATTGTCTGTCTGTATCCCTAGTCTTTCAAGCGTATTAAAGAGTTTTTCAAAACCAACCTGGTCATAAAGAAGACGAACAGCAGCCGTATTGATCGAGTATACAAGACCTTCACGCAAACTGATATTCCCATACTTTTTTTCGTCATGATTCTCTGGCTGATAAGCTTTTTGAGCCCCAGGCATAGGAATTGAGACAGGTTGAGCATTAATTAATGTGGCTGGCTCAAACCCTAATTCCAATGCACTCAGATAAACAAATGGTTTAAAAGTGGACGCAGGTGGGCGGGACAGAAGCCCTTCCGTGCGTTTTGCCCTGTTGAAGTACCGTCCGTTCTCTCCTGCCCCACCAACCATGGCCAGCAACTCCCCATCGGGTCGCATCACTACAACAGCCCCCTGACTGACTTGTTTTCCTGATCTTTTTAATCTGGCGATTTCATTGTTCAGCGCTTTCTCAGCGTATATTTCTACCTCAGCATTAAGGGTGGTCAGGACCTTGTAATTACCATTGGGTAACGATTTCATTATGGGGACAACTTCCCCTTTCGCCCACTGCCACAGGTGTCCAAGATAGGGTTTGTGTAACTCCCTATACCCCAGTTGTGGCCGAAAATCTTCAGATAAAACCTCTTCAGGATTTACGAACCCGTGCTTTTTCATAAGAGCAAGGATTAGCCGTGCACGCTTGATAGCGCTCTCCTTGTCCTGATGCCAATTCCAACTTGGTCGTTTAATCGCTGCTGCTAAATATGCGGCTTCTGCCGTTCTTAAATCAGATGCGCTTCTGCCGAAATAGTCCCGTGCTGCCATCTCCACCCCATAATTTCCCTTCCCCAGATAAATTCTATTCATATAGTAAGCTAGAATCTCATCTTTGCGCAGTCCCATCTCCATCTTCAAGGCCCATAAAAGTTCGCTGAGTTTTCGGGTAATGGAACGTTCTTCACTCAAAAACAGATTTCTTGCCAGTTGCTGAGGGAGAGTACTGTTTCCAGGACAGGCTCCATTTGATAACGGGTTTAATTTCTTGGCAGCACACAAGAGACCGGCCTGAGCAAATTTTGCCACAATATATGGTGCACCATGATCATAAAAACGATGATCCTCACTCGCCAAAACAGCATATTGAAAAGCTTCAGAAATGTTTTCAAGGCTGGTATTCATGCTGTAGTCATAACGGTTCCCGAAAAGTTGGAGTTTGCTCTGCCCCTGGACATTTTTCTTTTTCACATGAATATGGGCTGACTGCGCAAGCTGCCTTGTTTCATCTGCTTCCGGTAACGTGGACCATTGAATTGCCAACCCAAAGCTCGAAACAACCGCCACAGCCAAAGAGACCACAATGGCCACTCTTACCACTCGAAAAACGGAAAATCGTTTTGATTGCCTTGGTGGGTTTGCTTGCAGCAGTTCCCTGGCATGTTGGCTGATTCTGTGGTCCTCGATTTTGCTTAACTGCTGAAGCAGTTTACGAGCTCTATGTACCTTATTGTTATGCAGGTAGGTTTTTGCTTTTATGAGCAGTTTTCCACTTTTATCGATTACATAATCAGGCTTTTTTATGGGTTCCGGCGCAGATTCTGCAGCTGATTCTGGTTCCGGATCGTCCTCTGTTGACCCAATGGAAGCAGCCGAGAAAAAATCCTGTCCATCTACAAGTTTCTCGCCAGTTAGAAAGAGTAGAGCTGATTCCCAGACCCTATACTCATCTGACAAATGTCCCTTACATTTTGAACTCTCACGCATGGAAGCCAACCAATCATCCTGACGTTTTGCCACCCCAAAGCTGATAATTTGCCCGAGAAAAGCAGCAAGAAGGAGTGAGAGCAAGGAGCAGAGAACAACCAGCCCGTGAAACGGGTGTGAATGGGTAACTGCCGTGATTGCTGAAAGAGGGTAATGAGCTAGCAGAACAGCTACGGTAAAAACTTTGATCACAGGTTGGCACCCTGCATAGTATTGCCGGAAGAGGTGACTACCATCATTCGTTGTCTTGGAGCGCAACGACTTGAATGTCAAAGCGTTCAATAACACAAAACAGAGGGCAACCACACCAAAATGAACACAACCATACACAAGCCAGACTGTCACCTTGCTACCCAGGCCTGGCAACAAAGGGAAATTATATACAAATGAGAACGGCTCAGAGAATAACGGAAAAGATCGCAGCCCATGCAGGGTCTGTATACCGAATAACATGGCAAGCAAACCGCCAGCGATTGCACCAGTGGTCCTTCGTGGGCGCAGCCGAAAATAATATCTTACAGGCTGATCCGGAAGAGGAGGCCTTACAGACCCCTTCTTCGGATCAAGTTTGATAGTATATACCCACAACCAAAATCCGGCTAAATTCCAGAAGCAGGCCGTGCCGAGAAAGGCCAGAAACAAGTTAACCCTGGAAGAAAAGGGAAGATTCTCACGAAGCCCTTCTATTACATTGCTATATAAAGCCTCCCCGCCATCCCAATAGGCAGAGACTGCCCAAACAAAAAGATAAAGTATACCAAGCCGTATTCCTCCCCTGATCAAAACCTGTACTCCTCAAATGAGATAATTTCTCATTTCTCCTGAGTTCATCTTTAAATTCGGGAAGTTGTACATTTGCATAGTTCTCACCTGAGATGGCTAATGAGAAAATACTGACAATTGAGTGTGATGAAGCAACATGAAATGCCTGAACAGTCCCTTTATAATGATCCATCTCACTGTTGAAATGGTGCTAGGACAAACCTCCAATTAAAATTACAATCAATGCGAAATGCGAGATGAATATCTTTGCTTTAATAGAGATCTTCTTAACTTACTTAAAAAGCTCTATAATTGGAATCGCACAGGTTCCATTTTTACAAATATCGGCATAACCTTCATGACACTGATAACATGCTTTCATTTTGAAAGATGGATGTGTATTACTAATATCTACACCATCTCGGTTGTAAGTTCCGTAGTAACCGTTCACCGCCCCCTTCAAAAAGACCGCATAACCAAAGTCCGTAACCGTTCGTCCAGTGCTCCAGGTTCGTTCAAGCTGGTCTTCTGGCTATAGTTGGCTATGCCAGGAGGCCTGATCGGACGAAAATGGGGTGCTGGTGAACGGTTACGTTCCGTAAAGAGGCTGACCTGCAAGATGCTCAGTGACAAATACAATATCTTGATCTTCATAGATGAGCCCGTTGATTTAATGCCTTTTCGCCCAATCTCTTCGTTAAACCAAAAATTTTATCCTCCGGTAAGCGAGGTACGAGACTCCGAGATATCAACTATATGCCTGTGGTAAAATTTTTTATTTGCCTCGATATTGAACAAAAATGCTATTAAATCAACAGACTCATAGATAGCAACAGCTGTAATACCGTCGGGATAAGGTCCATGAGATTTATACAACTCAAGTTTGTCCTTAGGAACAAAGATATTGACTTTTGTCCCTTTTCCATTATTAATCCAATTGTATAATTTTACAGTTTCCTGCAAAAAAAGAGGTGTCTCTTTTGGCAACACTACATCCTTGCCGGGAATCACACTTTGCTTGACCAGGATCATAGAATCAATATCCCCAGGAAAAGAAGCAATTGATTCAGCACAGGTGAGGGATGGGAATAACAGCGTTAAACAAATCAACAACAGTATTTTTTTCCTCATAATCTTCCCTGAAGTTAAGTTCATCTCAGGCAAAGTTTCCATCCCCCCACTATTAATGCCTTACTCAATAAAAGAAACATATCTGCAATTCGAAAAGACGCATAGCAACAATGATCATTGATCTGATTAAGAAAACACCTTAACTGCAAAAAAATTCTCTTTAGGCGTACAATTTGCTAAGACGATCTGAGTAAATTTAGACTGAACAAGATAGTCCCACTTGTGTATCAAAGGACAATGTGAGCTATCTCATCATTAACAAATCGAAAATGAACACTTAGATCGCATGATTAATACCACCAAAGATCGCCTATGCAACAGCCCCGTATTTGATAGATATTGTTTGATATTTTTCATCGTATTATTATCATTTTTCACGGCGGCACCTGGCCACACTACAGTAAGTGAATACCAACTCCAAATCAATTTTTTCTTTGACTCTGAATCCATCCCAAATAAACAAGTCAGTGGCTACCGCCTTTATAGGGAGGATAGTGAAGCATGCTTATCAACGCAGGTTGAACCACAACAACAAAGTATCGAGTGTGCTATTACCTGTGAACCAGGCACATATAACTTCACTCTTTCCGTCCTTTTTGGTGACAATACAGAAAGTCCAAAGTCACCACCATTTCCGTATACACTTGCATTAACAGGAGATGTGAGTGGTGACGGTAAGGTCGACTTGAAAGATGTGATAACCGGATTGCAGGTTATATCTGGCATAAGACCAAGTCAACTAAACCTTGCTGGCGACGTTAATAAAGATGGCAGGATAGGTTTGGCGGAAGTTATCTACAGTCTTAACAACACGTAATAGTACTGCTCAAACAACTCTAATAAAATGGGTAAATTTTTAACCCTCCTCCGATCAGTGTGCAAAAATGAGTACCTTAAAACATAATCCACAAAGGAGAACTTTTACTATTATGGATTTTTTAATAACATTTCGAATAACGCCTGCGCGCCTTGTAATGTTCCTCCTGGCCATGCTCCTACTATCCACACAAGCCAATGCCAGGGATGTTTCTTTTAGCTGGACTGCCAACCCTGATCCTCTGACCGGCTATAAACTTTATTATAAAACGGGTGAGGACAGTGGCCCCCCATACCAGGGAATCGGTTTGAACCAAGGTGATGCACCTATAATTTTAGGTAAAGTTACTACAATCCCAGTAAGCGGCTTATCTCCAGATGAAACCTATCATTTTGTCCTTACTGCCTACAATGATGATGGAGAAAGTAGCTACTCAACCATCGTAACAGTAACCCCCGAATGGACTCCAATTATAAGTGGTATTTTTTCAACAATACAAACCACGAACTAACACCATAGATTTATTTCTCAGCCAGTTCGAAGTCCACCCTTTAGCCAAAAGCTCTACATTCATTTATGACCCCTCGACCTTTACACCTCAAGGGTAATTTTTTCACTACAAGTAGTAGTTTTCGAAATCAAACCAGGGCCAACAACTTGACATATATTCGCCCTCCCTTCAATCCATCCATCCATCCCCAAATAATATTATCACGGGTTGACATGTTAGATTTATTGTGAGTTAATTGAACGTGATTCAGCCCTAACCCGAATAAATTGGAACTTTCTAAAATGCTTGGATAAGTACCTTCACGAAATAATTTCTAAGGTACTAAAAGCAACTTAACCTTACCAACATTGTTATTATGGAGAAATTTATGAAAAAAATCATTATCACAATTTCAATCCTTGTTATTTCGTGCTACACCTTGGTTTGCAACGCTGGTGCAGCAGTAAAACTTGGTGTTTTGGCAAAAAATGGTCCGGCAAAGGCTCTCAAAAAGTGGGCTGCCACCGGCGAATACCTTAGCCAGAAAATAGGCCAGCCTGTCGAGATTGTCCCCCTGGAATTTGATAAGGTTTTTCCCGCCGTAGAAGCTGCAGAGGTCGATTTTTTCCTTGTTAACTCTTCTATGTTCATCACTACAAAGGTCAAATTCGGCACCTCTCCTATTGCTACGATGATTAATTCGCGGCAGGGCAAGTCACTCAAATCTTTTGGCGGGGTTGTGTTCACAACATCTTACAATGACGGAATTAATTCTTTTTCTGACCTAAAAGGAAAGACGTTTGCGGCTGTCAAAAAATCATCTTTTGGTGGCTGGCAGATGGCCTTTAAAGAATTTGCTGACGCTGGAATTGACCCTGCCAAGGATTTCGCATCCCTTGAATTTTCAGGTAAACACGACAACGTTGTTTTCGCGGTCCAAAACGAACAGGTCGAGGCTGGTACAGTACGGACTGACACTCTTGAAAGAATGGTTGCCAGTGGTGCTATTGCCATGGAAGATTTTAAAATCATAGAAAAGAAAGATAATGCAGATTTCCCCTTTGTCTGTTCCACTAAGCTATATCCCGAGTGGCCATTAGGTAAATTAGCAAGCACAGATAATGACCTTGCAATCCAAGTGGTAACTGCTTTAAAAGAATTACAACCTGGAGATAAAGCTGCTAAAAATGCTAAAATTATTGGCTGGACAGATCCTCTTGATTATTCTGACGTTGAGACCCTGCAGAAATCTCTTGAAGTGGGTGCCTATTCTAAAAAGTAAAACATTACATACTCATCTGTACAGCCGGATTTCCTCAACACAAGAGCTATCCGGCTGGCTTCTATCAGACATGTCATAAAAAACAAGAAATCAGGTAAGTGTCTTGAAACTAAGTACTTTAAATACCCCACAGATAGTGACCGTAGTGAAATCTTCGGGGTACGCATCTCTTCTTTCTTACCGTTTACACAATTAAAACAAAACCAACAGTTTTTCGAGGACACCATGCTTCAGTCAATCATAGGTAACAATTTCAGAGCAAAGCTTATTGTCCCAGTCGCCATTGCTCTTCTCGTAATGATTGTTTCTGCCATTACTTTTACCGTAGTAGCACAAAACAATAGCAACGGAGCTTTGAACAATCAGGTTAGTGCATCCTTTGATGAATTAAAGAGTTCGATCGTAAATGATCTCGAAAAACTTTCAAGCCAGCTCGATAAAAATCTTCAACAATTGCAACAGGAGGTTTCTCGTCAGCTGGAGGAAGCATCATCATCAGCTTTGCAAGAAACCGCTTCAACAGTGCAAAGCAACCTCATGACCCTTCGGCAGGAAAATGCTACTCACCTCATACAACTGATGGCAATAGCAGCGGAAAACGCTGTGCTTACCAGAGACTATGCCTCACTAAACGGTTATGTACGAAACGCACACAGCAATAAAGATATTGTCTTCCTTTTTTACCAGGATAAAGACAACAAGCCACTCACGAGATTTATCAATCGTAAAAATGAAAAACTTAAATCCTATCTATCAAAAGGCAGACCTGATATAAACAAAATTATCCAGGCTGGTAAAAACGACACTAATGCTCTAGTAATAAGTGAGGCTGTAAAATCAGAAGGTGAAGTGATAGGCAGTGTCACCCTGGCGGTTGACATGACCCTGGCAAAACAACAAGCAGAGAAAATGAACCTTCAATTTGATCGCTTAGTCTCTAACAACAGTGAAAGAATAGATACCATACTTGGTAAAGAATCAAAAACAATTCACAATGAGCTAAAAACCACCGTTAACCATATCCATCAAAGGATTACTACAAGGTCAAAGGCAACCGTCGGTGACATAACGGCTAAAAGCGTCAGCTTAAGCACGCGGACGCGTAACCTTTTCATTATTGGCTCGCTCATTGGTCTATTGATAATTCTTGGTATACTTTTTCTTAATGCCAGATCAACGATCAACCTTCTCGGTGGGGAGCCATCAACAATGGTCGTATTAGCTCGGCGACTTGCAAGTGGAGATCTCACCTCAGACAAAAAACAGAGGGCAATTCCTGGAAGTCTCCAGGAAGCTCTGCTGGAAATGAGTCAAAACCTTCGAAACATAATTAGTAATGTCGTTCAAGAAAGCCATGGTCTCAAGACTGCCTCTACAGAACTCGCCTTGGCTGCAGAAGATATGAGTGGAGGAGCTGAACATTCATCTTCAAGGGCAACTGCGGTAGCTGCTGCCACAGAGCAAATGAGTAGTAACATGGAGACCGTTACCCATGCAAGCGAACAGACCGCTCACAACGTTAACGTAGTTGCGAGAGCCATGGAAGAAATGACTGTGGCAGTAGAGGGAATTGCAAAGAACACTGCCATAGCTAGCTCTATGACAGATGATGCCGTAACACGTGCCACACGCTCAACAGAAAAGGTTAATCAGCTCGGAATCGCGGCCAACGATATCAATAAAGTTACAGAAGTAATAACCGAGATTTCCGAACAAACGAATCTCCTTGCACTAAATGCAACTATTGAAGCAGCCAGAGCCGGAGAGGCAGGGAAGGGATTCGCTGTCGTAGCAAACGAAATCAAAGAACTTGCACGCCAAACTGCCCAGGCCACTGGAGAAATAAAAGGAAAAATTGATTCCATTCAATCTTCCACAAACGAGACTGTGTCAGATATCTCTGCCATCAGTTCAGTCATCAATAGTGTCAACGAGCTTGTTTCGGCGATAACAGTAGCAGTAGAAGAACAAGCCTCCACGGCAAATGACATTTCAGGAAATATTAATGAAGCGTCAAATGGCATCAATGAAGTAAACGAGAATGTCTCCCAGGCCTCTGCTGTTTCCAGCGAAATTGCCAAAGACATTGCAGACGTCAGCCAGGTATCGATAGAAGCAAAAGAGGGAAGCCTGAGACTACAGGAAAGTTCGGAGAATCTAAAGAAAATTGCTCACAATATCAACAACGAAACCAGTCAGTTTGATCTTGGAGAAACTGACACCCCAAAGGGGGTATGAGTGCCTCGAAGGTCTCGCTGCTCTCGCTATCTGCCGGTTACTTTAAGTTCTTAATTTCAATACAGTCTTCAGATTACCCGGAGTCTGCGCTACCTGTTATTTATTGCAGTTTCTCTGGAGTAAGGTACTAAAATCAGGTACACTAGACATGGCCAGAGTGAAACGCCTCCCGCAAGAGCGGGAGGCGTCCAGGAAGCCCCCGACTTCAACGTTCACCCTCTGTAGGAACCTACCCCTGCCGGCCGTTATTTGGCTTTTATTTTCAGTGAAGGCAAATTTGTTCTGTTTTTGCGGAGTTCAACTTTTTTTGCCTCCTTCTTTTGCTTAGCTACAATTTCATCAATGGAAATTTCAAGGGTTTCAATAACAATTCCAGTATATCGCTGAATGGTGTCGCAGATGTACTTCCTCAGCTCTTCCAGGCCACTGTTGAGCGTTTTTCCGTAGGTTACGACAATGTGCAGTGCTACAGTGTACCCGGAAGGATGCACTTTGATTTTCACCTTTTTAACCTGAATTTCATCGTCATACTCATCTATGCAGTGAAAAATCATCTGACTCAGTGCAGCCTCAGTAATAATAACTTTGCCATCTTGCTTGTTTTCCTCATGGAAATCGGGCTGGACTATGGATTTTTCAAAAAAATGTGATTTTTTCACACCATCTTTTCGCTTATCCCCACTAAAAAAAATACGAATGGAGTCTGAAAGAATCATAGCATAGTCCCGCTTAACTTCAATTGCAGGAACGGGAATGACGTGTTTACCCTCCTCAAAACGAGATTTAATTGCGTCTTCGATATCTTTCTGACTTGCGATCTCTTCTATACGGATAATTTGACTAATTGGGGGCAAATCCAAGCGGTTAGTTAATCTTTCAACCATCCTGCGCGATGTCCCAAGCAGCAAAACTTTTTTAACCTTTTTTTTCTTAAGAGCATCAATGACATTTTCACGATGCACACTGTCGGTAAAAAGAGCGGTCTTAATAGCGCTCACATAAAATCGTTCCTGCTTGGCGGATCTTCCGGCTAGAATGGTATCTCCATGGATTAGCAAGCCATCATCAATAATATACGGAATGCCTATTTTTTCAGCAAGGAGCTTAGCTCTAAAGCTCTTTCCTGTACCGCTTTTGCCAACAAGAGCATAAACGGTAATTCCTTTCAGCCGCCCCTTGACTCTACTGAAAAAGTCATAAATTTCCTTTCCTGTAAGGTAGACCCACTGATTGTCACTGCTGCTTTTTGTTTCTGTCATAATTTCCTATATTGTAGTGTAAAACCAATAGTAATGAGTCAGAGGAATTCTTGTCAAGAAAAGAGTTGTAATAACGAATAAAAGAGTTTTTCCATTTTTTACACAACGTGCATCAGAAAGTGTTTCAATTAAAACGACTCGATTTTCCTTCCCTTCTCCACTACTTCTTCGACATTTTCACAACATTTATTTACTGCTCGCATCATTAGAAGAAGTTCGTTAAACACCGGATCATCCTGCCCTAGTTCACCTTCAGTTCGCTTTAAAAGCTCCAATCCTTCGTTAAGGTAATCCTTAAGTTGCTCATTGAGAACTTTTCTTTTCTTATGTTTCTGTTTTTCTTTTGCAAGCAGAGGTAAAATTCTCTCAATTGAATATTCAACCAAGGTGTCTCTAGGCGTTGCATACTGGTTAGAAATTCGTTCAAGATTATCAAGGGTTTTTCTTGAAACGACATAGGTCTTTGCAACACACTCGCTTCTCCTGCCATATTCATTGAATTCCTCAGCAATCAACTTCAGTGCCTGGGTATCCTCTATCAAATGATCAAACAATGATTTTTGTTTAATACCCAACTGCCCAGCAAGAATCGCCAGGGCATCTATGGCTCGTTCAGAGAGTTTAAATGTTGTACGCACAGATTGTCGTCCCCTGAGATCTGCCGTCGATTTTTCTGAAAATTCCAAATGAATCAATGTCTTCCTTCTCACCACCTGCCAAACCTCCAAACTAAATACGGATAATTGCAATATTACTTTTAATATTTTTTATTTTTAGTAATATTTTTTTATTGACTTGTTTCTTTTCATTATTACCATTTTTCGTACAGAGGTAAACAGTAAAACATAAAAGCAACCATTACCAAAAGTAAAAACAAATCCTACAAAAGGAGAACACTATGAATATCGTACACTACAACCCACAACGTAGAATCACTGCAAGAGCTAATACAGGATCCAGACTTTTCAATGACATATTCGATGACTTCTTCACCCCCTTTGCAATGGTTAATCACCCTGCGACCGTCAATGCCAAGACGAGCTTGAAGGTTGATATTTACGAAAGCGAAAATCAGATAGTGATAGAAGCTGAACTCGCTGGAGTTGAGAAAGAAGATATCTCAATTGATGTTAAGGGAAAGCTCCTTACATTAGCAGGAGAAACAAAAAAATCGATAGAAGTTAGCGAAACAAATTTTCACAGAAAAGAGAGGCAATACGGCATGTTTGAGAGAAAAATTAACCTGCCCTTCGAGGTCCAGAGTCACAGCGTCAAAGCCAATTTCAAGAATGGCATTCTCAAAATGGAGATTTCTAAACCTGAAGAACAGGTTGCCAGCAAAATCTCTATTAATTAATTCCGGCAGAAAAAAGTAGTTAGAAGCATCCTTACAGCTCCTCAAAGCTAACGGGTGGTGACATTGTGTCACCATCCGTATTTTTTCACCCAATGAAATCAATAAAGCTATTGCCGCGTTGTCTAATTTTCAGTAGGGTAGTGGGTCGACAATAAGAACCATACCCCAACAAAAACCTCATCTCCCTGCCTAAACATGTTCAGCAAGCTCGAAAACCTGTATCAGTTCGTAGACAAGACTGTGGAACAAATTATTACAAAACACCCCAAAGAGGCGCTATGTAAACCTGGCTGCGCTGATTGCTGTCATGCTGTTTTTGATGTCTCGTTTATTGAAGCAGCCTACCTGGCTTCATTTCTCAATTCACATAAAGATATTCTCAACGAGCAACAGCAGTTCGCTGAACAGGCCGCTTTACAATTTGAACAGCTTATAAAGACGGGTGATAACCCCTCGACCTCCAGAATTCGCTGCCCCGCTTTAGCTGAAGACAACCTATGTCTTGCCCATAAAGTCAGACCAGTTAACTGCAGAACCTACGGAACACCAACAATAATAGATGGAACCTCCCATGTATGTGGGCTTTCAGGCTTTGACAGCAAGGAAAAATATGCCACAATTGATCTCGCGCCTCTTCAAAAAAGCCTCAACGAATACTCCATAGAACTGGTTGGGAATGATTTTGGCAATCGACGCTTTCCTATTGCCTGGGTATTCCTGCGGCTTGATTATTTTTTGAAATAAGCCACCACTACAGGAATAGCAATGAAATCCACGTATTTCCTCCACGGCCTTGAGTCTTCAGGTAACGGCACCAAAGGACAATTTTTTCGACAGAATTTTCCATCGATACAAAGGCCGGATTTTTCCGGTTCCCTTGCCGAACGACTGAAACAACTTAAGGATCTTTGTGAAAACGATTATAATCTTCGGTTTATAGGCTCAAGCTTTGGCGGCTTAATGGCCACATGTTTTGCAGTACAGTTCCCGGAAAGAGTCAACAAACTGATTTTGCTTGCTCCAGCCCTCAACTACGGTGATTTTTCACCTCCAACCATGCAGTTGGACATCCAAACCCTTCTGATAATAGGCAAAAATGACGATGTCACGCCCATAGAGCCTGTTATTCCCCTCGCAGAAAAAACTTTTACTAACCTCACAACCATCATCAAAGATGATGATCACATGCTCCATAGAACTTTTAAGGCACTGGACTGGCAAAAGCTTCTCATGCTATAATTGATGGACTCGTAAAAACTCCGATCTACGGTTTTTTTACAATCCCATGCCCCCAGCTGAGTTCGAGTTATGGAAAAACATCTTTTGGTTACCATCAGTAACGAGCCACATTACCTCTATGGCGTTCAGTTCCTCTGTGGCTTTTTCAAAAAAATGTCGGAGCATCACCTCACTCTTTTGCATATTTGCCGCCTTGATTGCAGCTATATGGACAAAACGCTCACTGAAATGTGGGACAAGCCAAACCCAGAGATCCAGGGCCAATTAACAGTTGGCGCTCAACGGGCTCTAGACAAAGCGAGATTACTTTTGGGCCAGTCAAAAATGTCTATTGACCGCATAAAAACCAAAACAGTCGCGGAGAGATATGGCAAGGTAAAGGATATACTCACCGAAGGTTCCGAAGGTCTCTACGATGCCATAGTTCTTGGCAGGCGCGCATCATACACCATGCAATGGATGTTCGAGCGCCCAGGCGATGAAACTTCCCATGCAATGATCAGGGACAGCTGCTTTACCTCTCCAATTTGGATCTGCCCCGAACCAGACTGCAGGAGAAAAAATATTCTAATAGCAGTAGACGGTTCAGAAAACAGCTTTCGTGCGGTAGACCATGTTGGCTACATTCTGTCTTTGCAGGACCAGCACAATATCACTCTTTTTCATGCAGAGAACAGCACACAGATAGATAAAAAAGAGATGTTTAAACGAGCAAAAAAAATATTACATGAACATAAAATTGGTGAGGAACGGATCTCTGAGAAATCGACCTGGACCCTGACTGTAGCTGGTACAATCTTAAATGAAGTGGAACAGGGAGGCTATAGCGCTGTGGCGGTTGGCCTTCATGGCTTGGAATATGGGGTCATGAAAGAATACAATCTCGCAGGGGGCACCACAGCAAAACTGATTAGTAAGTTGGAAAAGAGTTCCCTCTGGTGTTGTCCGTAGCTAGTTGAGCAACAATGAATCCATCGCTAATTCCTCCCCCTGGGCACGATAAAACTGTTCGAGGAGATCTTTGACCGTAAGGTTTTTCTTTTCTTCCCCCTGTAAATCGAGAAGTACCTTTCCCTGGTGGAGCATAATCAACCTGTTACCAAAACTGATTGCATGCTTCATATTATGGGTAATCATCAAGGTGGTCAGTTTCTGGTTCGCCACTATATCCTGGGTCAAGTTCAAAATCTGATTTGCGGTTTTCGGATCCAGTGCGGCTATATGTTCATCCAAAAGCAGCACCTCCGGTTTTAACATGGTTGCCATAAGCATAGTGAGCGCCTGCCTTTGTCCACCCGACAAGAGCCCAACCTTGTCTAGCAGTCGACCTTCAAGACCAAGACCAAGTTGTTGAAGTTCTGCACGAAATCTCTCACGGTCCTTTGCCTTAACCCCTTTTGACAAGCCCCTGGTCTTACCTCGCAGGCTAGCTAGCCCCATATTCTGTTCAATAGTCGCAGACGGACAGGTTCCAAGAAGCGGATTTTGGAAAACCCGGGAGATGAGCGAAGCACGTCTATGCTCTGGCCAACGAGTAACGTCGTTTCCAGCAATTGTCAGTTTTCCGGAGTCGGGATAAAAACCACCCGCAATACAGTTTAGAAGGGTGGATTTCCCTGCACCGTTGGAACCGATAACAGAGACAAAATCTCCTTCTTGTATCTGCAAACTGATGGAATTCAGGGCGAAGACTTCGTTCACACTTCCTTTGTGAAAGTACTTTATTATGTTTTCTAAGGTGATCACCGCTGAATCAATCTCTTTTTAAGGTTTGGTGTAATAAGTGCCCCGATAACCAGGAGGGCGGTTATCAAATTCAAATCACTGGGGTTAAAACGAAAATCACCGAATTCAAGCCCCAGGGCGAGGGCAATGGCAAGCCGATACACAATAGAACCAAGAAGAGCAGCGATAAACGCACGTGTCATAGTAGTGCATCCAAAAACTGTTTCACCAATAATCACCGAGGCAAGCCCTGCCACAATGGTGCCAATTCCCATACCCACATCGGCGGCCCCTTGATTTTGGGCTACAAGTGCACCGCTCAAAGCGACCAGCCCATTGGAAAGACCAACGCCCAGAATAATAATAAAATCCGTATTCACCCCAAGACTTCGAATCATCTGGGGATTGTCACCGGTGGCCAGAATGGCCTGTCCTATTTCAGTTGAAAGAAACCAGATTATAAAAGAGAGTACCAGGCAGGAAAAGATACCAAAGATCACAAGACCGGCATAATGAGCAGGGATACCAAGATTAATAACCGAATCAAAAACAGTATCCACCCCAAGAAGAGCAACATTTGGCCCCGACATTATCCGAATATTAATCGAATACAGGGCAATCATCGTCAGAATTGAAGCGAGCAGATGAAGAATCTTAAACTTGGTATTCAGAAACGCAGTAACCATCCCGGCTATAAATCCCCCTGCCAGAGCAAATAAAAGTGAGAGATAGGGATTTATACCACTGGTTATGGCAACCGCTGAAATGGCAGCCCCCAGGGGCAAACTACCATCCACGGTCAGGTCCGGAAAATCTAAAATTCGAAAGGTGAGATACACCCCGATAACCATGATGCCGTAGACAAACCCCTGTTCTACGGCACCTAAGGCTGCATATAATGTCATATTCAGTCCTGATTCTTACTCGTAAATTTGGCTCGCTTTTTTGAGCAAAGCCTCAGGGGGAGTCAAACCCATCTGCTTGGAGAAGTTCTTATTAATGTGGAGTTGTAGCTCGGTTTGAAACTCAACGGGGATATCTTCAGGTTTCACACCACCAAGTATTTTTTCAGCGAGGGCTCCTGTCTGATAACCATGTTTGTAGTAATCAAAACCCATAGCAGCAACCGCCCCTCTTTTAACCGAGTCAACATCAGCTGCGAAAATTGGCAGTTTATTCTGAACCCCAACTTTCAAAACAGACTCAAGGGCTGAAATAATAGTATTATCTGTGGGAATAAAAACGGCATCAGCTCTACCCACAAGACTCTTGGCTGCCTGGTAGACATCTGCGGTTTTTGAGGCGGTGGCTTCAACGGTTTTAAACCCGAGTTTTTTGCTCAACGCTTTAACACCAGCAATAGTGGCTTTAGAGTTGGCTTCACCGGCATTATACAACAGACCGAGCGTTTTAATATCTGCACTATAGGAAAGAACCATCTTTATGTGCGATTCAATGGGAAGAAGATCAGAGACTCCTGTGATCCCATTATCTGGCTTTTGCAGATCTTTGACAAGACCAGCGGCTATCGGGTCGGTCACTGCTGTGAAAAGAAAAGGACGTTTCAGATCAGCAGGGGCTTTACTAAGTGCCTGGGCACATGTCTGTGCAGAGGGTGTAGCAATAGCTACGAGTAGATCCGCTTTTTCACCTATCATCTGCTGTGCAATTTGAGTAGCCGTACCCATATTGGCCTGGGCATTATGTACATTATAGGTTACTTCAATTCCCTTTTCTTTCAGATAGTCCTGAAAACCCTTGAGAACTGCATCAAGGGCTGGATGTTCAACGAACTGATTTACTGAAATTGTCGTTGCCTGAGCAACAAGCCCCTGTAAAACAACAGAGCAACCGACAACTAATGCGACAATAAGCTTTCTCATGTAAGACCCTCGCTGTTAATTTATTGATATAGAAACCGTAACCTCAGGAGTAAGTCACTAACTAACCGTCTCTATAATAGGATATGGTTCAATATTTACCGATTCACAAAAGATCTAGCCGATAATCGATTGAAGGTCAACGATGCTTTTATATTAAAAACTATCCTTTTGCTCACGCAG
>JAAELB010000412.1 GCA_024227155.1 Desulfobulbaceae bacterium | reverse complement strand
TCGTCAGCCATAGCGTAGTTCATGAGAGCGGATAGGATTCTCATGGTCTTTGTGGCCTGGGAGTAAGTTGGCTTCCCTCCGCTTATACCCTTGTCCCTGATTTTATAGAAGCGACTCTCTACCATCTGCTTGGTGATGGAGTCTACCGGCTTATGCATCCAGTCTGAGAGATAGAAGAAGATAACTTCTCTATAATTCTTTAGTGTATTGGGCTTTAGCCGATCTCCCATTATGTAGTTCTTAAATAGTGTCTCAAGAGGCATATCCGCTACAGCTCGCTCTTGTTGACCAGTCCTTACTTGCTGAATGAACGTCATAGCTAGCTTACGGGCTTCACTGATAATAATGTGGGGATGTTGCCCTATGGTCTTTCTGACTGTTCGCCCTTCATGCCGAACTTCAGCTATCAACTTTATTGATCCTGATGGATTAATCTTAGCTGCAAACCCTTTAACTTTATCGTCTCGGATGAAGTATGGAGTTGGTCGTGGAGTGGCTGCCTGAAGTGATTTTGCTGTGATGATTGTCATTCCATTCCTCTCTACTGGTAGATTTCTGGTAGATCGGAATGACATATTTTGTGTACTATCGAGCATAGAACATGCTCTGAGTGGCCATAAAACAATAATAGCGCAAACATTAGATTACCTAATGTTTGCGCTATCTTGGCATTGGTGCCGGAGGTCGGAATCGAACCGACACGGAGTTGCCCCCGCTGGATTTTGAGTCCAGTGCGTCTACCAGTTTCACCACTCCGGCGTAGGCTTCGTTTATACCCTAATTACCCATTTCCAGTCAAGCAAAAAGGGAATGAGATCTTACCACGTTGATTTATATACTTTGTACTGCTTAAGAACCTTATAGACGTAACGTCGTGTCTCTGGAATTCTAGGCACTCCACCCGTTCGTTTAACGAGGCCAGGACCCGCATTATATGCGGCTAAAGAGAGGATAAGGTTTCCATTAAAGCTGTTGAGCATTTTACGAAAATAGCGTGTACCGCCGTCAATATTTTCCCTGGGATTAAAAGGATTGGACACCCGCAGCTCCCGAGCTGTGGCCGGCATAAGCTGCATCAATCCCTGGGCACCACGTTTTGATACAGCCTTGTGGTTAAACCCTGATTCTGCATGGATTATCGCTTTTATCAGGGGCGGGTCAACATTATACCGATTGGCTATTCTTCGAATATCACGATCATAGTTCCCCGGTGTGGCGCTACGCCTAGGTGTGGACAAGCGTCGCTGACCTTTTTTCATTGTTAGAGGCTTGCAAGTCGAACTATTTCGGACATTGGTGAAGTTCACACTACCCGATTTATCCCGACAGACATACATTCCGGCGGATGCATCTGTTTGCCAGCTAAAAACAAGCAACATTGTAACTGCAACTACCGACCTAAGAGAGCTCCTAGCTCTAACAATAAAATTCACACCCATGGCAAAGAGGTCGAAAGACTACTTCGTCCTTTTCTCCCAGTCTGCAAGAAATTGCTCCATACCGTTGTCGGTAAGGGGATGTTTTGCCAATTGGGTAATAACTTTCAGTGGAATAGTTGCGATATCAGCACCTACAAGAGCAGAGTCCAGCACGTGTTGCGGGCTGCGGATGGAGGCGACAATGATTTCACTCTGATAGCCATAATTGTCGTAAATAGTTACGATATCACTGATCAGTTCAATACTTGAAGTACCAATATCATCAAGACGGCCAACAAAAGGGCTGACAAAACTCGCCCCGGCCTTAGCTGCCAATAGTGCCTGTGCTGCAGAAAAAACCAAGGTCACATTGGTTTTGATTCCCTCAGCAGTCAGTTTTTTTACCGCCTTTAGCCCCTCAACAATCATTGGGATTTTGATTACAATGTTATCAGCAATTTTTGCCAGTTCTTTCGCTTCAGCGAGCATCCCTTCCGCTTCAAGGCTTACAACCTCGGCGCTTACCGGGCCATCAACCACCTTACAAATCTCTGTGATGATCTCTTCAAAAGGTTTGTCTTCTCTGGCAATCAGGGAAGGATTGGTGGTAACACCATCAACCATCCCCATCTCCACACCTGTTTTTATCTCATCGAGGTTGGCGGTATCAATAAAAAATTTCATCTACATTCTCCTTAGTATTTTTCTTATCCGACTGGTCGGTATTTTTTGCTTTTATTATTTTTTACGATGCAAGGCACGAAACTCTTCACAGCATTTTTTGCTGCAAAAATAGTACACATTACCGTTATAATCTAATTGTTCTGCCTGTTGTCTGGGGACAAGCTTTTTACATATCGGATCTTCCTCAAGTATATCACTTGAGGGCATCACACGGGATTTTTTATCAGACTCGACTTTCCTTGAATCTTTCTTTCTGCCACCTGCAATAAGCCGATAGCCTATGTAAAACAGTATCACCAGGACGAGTATCCTAAGAGGGCTCACTGGACCACCTCTCCGTCTCTTTCATCATATACAACATTGAAGAGACTCTATGCATTCCATGAACCATGGATGATTTCCTGTTTCTTCCGAGACAACGAGTCAAAACTATCGTCCAGTCGTTGTATCATCTCTTTTATACTTGTACCACAGGCAAAATCTTTAAAATCCGGCTCCAGCTCTGCAAAAGGTACTAAGACAAAGAGTCGTTCTCCAATTCGAGGATGAGGTAGAACAAGCTCAGGGGTATCCATCTTTACCTCAGAAAAATAGAGCAGATCAAGATCAAGGCTCCGGTCCTGATAGCCAAACACCTTCTCGTCCCTGGTTCTACCGAAAGACGCCTCTACCTCGAACATTGCCTGTAACAGTTGAAGCGGCTCAAGAGACACCTTGAGCCGGCCAACAGCATTGGTAAACCAATGCTGACTGGTCATATCAACAGGAGCTGTCATATATGGGCTAGACAAACCGTCCAGTACGACACCTTCTATAGCGCCCAATGCCTGCCAGCCATCCTGCAGGGTGGTTTTACCATCGCCAAGATTAGACCCAAGCCCCAAATAGGCTGTGCTTTCAATCGAATTCAACATAATTATATGAAAAAACTAGCCCGCTCTTTGCAGCGGGCTTAGTAATTAAAGATCATTCAAACCAAGAACATCAAACATCGAATATACCCCACACTCTTTACCGACGATCCATGAAGCGGCGGTTGCAGCACCCTTTGCGAAGTGATCTCGACTATGTGCTCGGTGTGTCAGCTCAATTCTCTCTCCAGGGCCGGCAAAATAGACGGTATGCTCTCCTACGATATCTGCCGCCCTTATTGACTGGATGCCAATCTCTTTAGGTTTTCTCTCACCTATGATTCCATTGCGCTCAAGCACCACAACTTCATCCAGATTTCTATTCACACCCTCTGCAGCCACCTCACCAAGTTTCAGGGCTGTACCCGAAGGCGCATCCTTCTTCTTATTATGATGGGTCTCCACGATCTCTATATCGTAGTCATCTCCAAGGATTGCCGCCGTTTTTTTTACCAGCTTAAAAAGGGCATTAACACAAACCGACATATTAGGTGCCTGCACACAGGGAAACTGTTTCGCAAGCTCACCTAATTCCTCCAGGTTTTCCCCGGTAAGTCCAGTAGTGCCAATGACCATTGCGGTTTTATGCTGCGCCGCTATACGGGCAAAGGCCATGGTGGCCTTGTGAAAGGTGAAATCAATAATGACATCACCATCGCCAATAACTGATTCAAGGCCTTCCCCGATAATCACACCATTTGCTTTTCCAAGTGCAACCTCGCCCGCATCCCTGCCAATATCCGGATGGCCCGCAGCCTCAAAGGCACCTGCATAGACAAGCTCTGGCTGGCGCTCTACCATATGGGCTATCCTCTGCCCCATCCTGCCTGCAGCACCGGCTATAATTACTTTTATCATCACAACCTCAAGTTTTAAGGCTCTACAGTAAACCCAACTGCACCAGACCCTGCTTTAATTTTTCCTCAGCGTCCACATCCATAGGAGCAATAGGCAATCTGGGCAAACCACTTTGGATCTTACCCATGAGCTCAAGCGCCTTTTTGGCGGGAGCAGGACTTGGCACACTAAACATTAATTTCATCACATCGTACATCTGATAGTGACATTCCTTTGCACCGGGAATATCTCCTGCAAGAGCACGCTCCATCATCTGTGACATACCTTTTGGGTAGACATTGGAGATTACAGAGATCACCCCTTTCCCCCCAACAAGCACGGATGGCATTGAGGTGAAATCATCCCCTGAGAGAACAATAAAATCCTTAGGACATTTACGAATCACATCAGAGACTTGCTCAAGACTCCCCGTCGCCTCTTTGATACCAATAATATTATCAATACCAGCAAGCCTGGCCACCGTATCCGGATCAATACTTGCTACAGTCCGACTAGGCACATTGTACAAAACCATGGGAATATCCACCGTTTCAGCAATTGCTTGAAAGTGGAGAAACATCCCTTCCTGATTAGGCTTGTTGTAGTAGGGAACTACGGATAAAACGGCATCAGCACCGCTCGCCTTTGCACTTTCAGTAAGTTCAATCGCTTCCAGGGTATTATTCGCCCCGGTACCGGCAACGACAGGCACCCGACCATCTACAACCTTTACGGTTAAGTCAATTACCTGCTTATGCTCATCAAAGCTGATGGTTGCGGACTCACCAGTGGTGCCGCAGGGAACAATCCCGTGGGTACCATTTTCAATTTGAAATTCTATCAGATCAACTAAACCCTTTTCATCAACTTTACCATCGATAAAAGGGGTAACAATCGCAACGAGTGCTCCGTGAAATTTTTCCATGACTCCTCCTGATCAAATTTTTCAACTGCTTCTTCTGCACGGTCTATCAGAGCAACGCTTCAGCTGTAAGATTTCCGGAACAAATAATTCTCGTGGGGCCCTGCAAATAGACATTTTCTGCAACCGGCCCATCCTGTAAATCAAACAGTATTGTCAACATTTCTCCTCCTGAGGTTTCCACCTCCACTGGAGAGTCCATCTCTTTTAACATCGCACCATAAATCGCTGCTGCTACAGCACCGGTGCCACAGGCCATGGTTTCATCTTCAACACCACGTTCATAGGTGCGAACCTTTAATTTGTTTTCGCCAATCACCTGCACAAAATTAGCGTTAGTGCCTTTTGGTTCAAACAGTTCATGGAAGCGAATCTTCCTTCCCCATTTTTTCACCGGAACATCATCGCCCTCAATAAATATAACTGCATGGGGAACCCCGGTATTTACAAATGTCACAGGATATTCAACGTCATCAAGTCGTAAAGATAACCCAATGCGAAAATCAAAAGGTTTGGTCATTTTTACCATGACCACCTCCTCTTCATCGCAGATCTCCGCCTCAACAATGCCAGCGATAGTCTCAAACTTCATTTTCCTGCCAGCTATGCCGTGCCGATATGCAAACCTTGCGGCACAGCGGGCCCCATTACCACACATTTCAGCAACAGAACCATCAGCATTATAGAAATTCCACGAAAAATCAGTGTCTTTTGAATCTTGCATAAAGATAAGACCATCTGCACCTACGGAAAACATCCGTCTGCATATTTTTCTCGCAAGATCCGGTTGCTCTTCCGCTGTAATTATATCTTTCCGGTTATCAATGATCACAAAATCATTACCGGTCCCACTCATCTTTTCAAAAATGATGGGAAACTTAAGTGCCATCACAGAACTCCTTATTTTCAAATAGAAAATGTAGTTAGTGCCCTATTTCACAAAAAAATAGCCGATCCCCCCTGTACACCTGAACGACAGAACCCTCCAACCGAATCCATTACGGTTAGAGGGCACTTTCAACCACAACAACAGATCCTAGCGGCTAATACCTTACAGTGGCTTCCCGCGATTTATCACTTTCATTGGGTGGTGTTGCCCGGTCAATGGCGGTCACGGCATAATAACGCCTTACACCGTTATTGGTGCTACGATCGACAAAGAGGGAAAATTCAGATTCCACCTTGCCAAGCAACTCATAACTATCTTTATTCGCGGCACGTTTATAGACTATGTAACCACCGAGATCAGCAGTATCACTCTTATCCCAGAATATTTTAACCCCAACACTGGTAGCCACTGCGGTCACCCCGGAAGGAGGCAGTGGCGGAGTGAGATCAACAGGAAGAGCACCAATTTCTTTACTGGTACCTCCCACAATGAATTCATCCTGATACTGCATCAGACTCTGCACAGCATAGAAATATTTTTGGCCATTTCTTACCTGCTTGTCCACAAAAGATGTGCCAGTTATAGGTTCCCCGACCTTAACAAGCCCTTTTCCACCGTCGCTCCGAAGCACCTGATACTTAATCGGCTTATCGAGAGCAGTGCCATCACTCAAGAGAGTTACAGGCTGCCACTTAAAGCTCACCTGACGGTCCCCGGAAGACACGGCTACGCCTTCTGGTGCCGCTGCAGGCTGATACCATACAAAGGTGATTATATTAGAATCACCGCTCGCCGCCAGCCAGCTGGACCTGGAGCGAACCTTAAAAAAGTACTTATACCCGGACTGCACCATTGAAGAGACGTACGTTGCAGTTCTTCGTTGTTCCCCGTCCACGGAAGCACCACCAGCTAGCTCGATCGGCTCGCCAAAAGGAACAGGGCAACCACCGCAATATTCTTCCAATGGAACTTCGGCCCGATAGAGATCAAATGAAGATATCTCTTCCACAACCGAGCCCTTAACCGTCTTCACAGGATATGACCAGGTAAGTTTTATACCCTTATCATCAACTGTATAAAGAAGATCTTCCACCGCCTCTGGTACAACGGTCTGCGGTGGAACCGGCGCATTTTTATAGCCGCATCCACCCAAGAAAAGAGTTCCAGCCAGGACAAAACCCCCTGCTGCCCGTACCACATTCTTTGTATTCATTACGCAATCCCCAATTGTTTCTCAGCTGCAACGAGTGCTTCTTCCACTCGGACAATACCGGTTCCACCGGCTGAAATACGACTGTTAACAGAACCCTCAACACTCAAGACGTCATATACATCTTTTACTATTATATCAGAAAACTGTGCAAGTTCTTCTAAGCTCAGATCCGGTAACTCTTTACCATTTGTCAAACAATACGCCACCGCATTGCCTACAATTGCGTGGGCCTCTCTGAAGGGAACATTTTTCATCACCAGATAATCTGCAAGATCTGTTGCAGTCATACAGCCACCTTCAGTTGCGGTGGCCATAATCTTGGTATTGAAATCAAGATTTTCAAGAAGTTCTGCAATGATAGAAAGGGATGTGGACACCGTGTCCGCCGCATCAAACACCGGTTCTTTATCTTCCTGTAAATCCCGATTATATGTTAAAGGCAACCCCTTAACAAGAGTAATCAACGTCATCAGGCTACCAACAACCCGGCCACTCTTGCCCCTGATCAACTCTGGGATATCCGGGTTCTTCTTCTGCGGCATGATCGATGAGCCGGTGCAGAATTTATCGGAAATATTTACAAAATTAAACTCCTGGCTTGACCAGAGCACCAACTCCTCAGAAAGCCTTGAGAGATGAAGCTGGATCATGGTGCAGGTGCTGGTAAATTCGATGGCGTAATCCCGATCCCCGGAAGTGTCGATGGAATTGGCAGTAATTCCATCGAAACCTAAGGCCTCGGCAGTGTGAACCCGGTCAATCGGCAAACCTGAACCAGCCATGGCAGCACAACCCAGCGGCGAGAGATTGAGGCGTTTACGGCAATCTACCATACGGCTGCGATCACGGCTGAACATCTCATAGTACGCCAGCATATGATGGGCAATCTGAACTGGTTGGGCTCTTTGCAGATGGGTATAGCCAGGCATCAAATTACCAAGATATCTCCTTGCCACGAGCACAAATGCCTTTCTGGTTGCATCAAGCAGTTCAATGATTGCGTCACACTGGTCCCGCAGATACATTTTAAAATCCACGGCCACCTGGTCGTTTCTTGATCGACCGCTGTGTAATTTTGCTCCAGCTGGTCCAATACGTTCAATCAGGGCTTTTTCGATATTCATGTGAACATCTTCAAGCTCCCTTCTGAACTCGAAATCGCCGTTGTCGATCTCTTTTTCGATTGCGCTCAGGCCCGCTTCAATCTCGGCCAGCTCTTCAACCGAAAGAACACCATTTGCTGAAAGCATTGCTGCGTGTGCCTTACTGCCGGCAATATCATATTTATACAGCCTGGAATCATATTGAATTGAAGCGCTGAACGCTTCAACGGAGGCTGCAGTTCCTTCGCTAAACCTGCCACCCCACATCTTGCCTGATCCGCTGTTTTTCTGCTCAGTCATAATTGATAAATTTGTAAAAAGTCTAACCGATTAATTTTTCAAGTATTGATTTATGTATATGCATCTTGTTCTCCGCCTGGTCAAAGGCAACGCACTGCTCAGACTCAAGTACCCCATCGGTAATTTCTTCATCCCTGTGTGCCGGTAGACAATGCAGGACAATACAATCTTTTGGTGCCTTCCCTAAAAGCTCACTGTTGAGCTGGTAGTCTTCAAAGATTTTGAGCCTTTGTGCCTGCTCTTCTTCCATTCCCATGGAAGCCCAGACGTCCACATTGATAACATCAGCATCTGCAACGGCAGCTTTAGGATCACGCACCAGGGTTATTGGCTTTGTGGCTATTTTCTTACTGGCCTCTAAAATTTCAGCGTCCGGCTCGTATCCTTCCGGACATGCAAGAGTCAACTTAAAATCCATTATGGCTGCAGCCTGGAGCCAGGAATTGGCCATATTATTGCCATCCCCGAGCCAGACGATGTGCAGCTCCTCCAGACTCCCTTTTTCTTCAATGACAGTCATCATATCAGAGAGAACCTGACAGGGATGATGGAGATTGGTCAAGGCATTTATCACTGGGACACTGGCATAATCGGCCAGCTCTTCAACTACTTCCTGACCAAAGGTGCGTACAACCATCCCGTCAACATAGCGTGACATAACCCGTGACATATCTTTTAAAGGCTCGGATCTGGCGAGCTGGGTATCACGCCCGGATAGAAAAATAACCTGTCCACCCAGGCCATACATTGCCGACTCAAACGACACTCTTGTTCTGGTAGATGGTTTTTCAAAAATCAGCCCAACGGTCTTCCCCGTCAACTGGGTATGAAGCTTTCCGGCTTTCTGTTCTTTTTTCAACTCAATAGCGCGATTAATCAACTCCATGAGCTCAGCTTTACTAAATTGTTCTAACGACCTTAAATGCTTCATTACTCTACTCACCTCAAATCCTGATTGCGGGCCAAGATTTCTTCACCCCCCAGTTACCTCTCCCTCTGTAATTTACGCCACAGATAGTGAAGAGAAAAGAGTTATCATTACATAAAAGGGCGGCGATTTGCAAAGCATTTCATAAAATGCGGGGCCATGGTGGCAATTTTCCCGTTTTTATGGTGGTTTCTCTTAATAGTCCGCAAGCACTTCCGCAAGAGCAGCTATAATTTCATCAATCTCACTCTTTGTTACAATAAGTGGAGGGACAAAACGCAGTACAGAATTACCGGCAAAGTTCATTAAAAAGCCCCGTTCAAACATCTTTGTCACAATCTCGCCGCCAAGAGTAACCCCTTTCTCAGTCAATACTCCGCCAACGATTAGTCCCATCCCACGCACAGAAGTGAGCAGGGCAGGAAAACGTTCCACCAGCTTTTGAATTTCGGCCTTGAAATAGAGCCCCTTCTCCTGAACCCCGGCAAGAAAGCCATCCGCCAACATTATATTTACAGTTGTCACTGCAGCAGCACACGCCACCGGATTTCCACCAAAAGTCGAGGCGTGGGTACCTGGAACAAAAGAGGAGGCAATCTCATCTGTGGTCATCATCCCACCGATGGGCAGACCATTACCCAGGGCCTTGGCCATGGTGATTATGTCCGGTACTATGCCCAACTGTTCGTATGCAAATAGAGTCCCTGTACGCCCCATCCCCGTCTGTATCTCATCAAAAATAAGCAACAGACCATGTTTGTCACAAAGTGCCCGAATCCCCTGGAGATATTCTTTTGTAAGAGGGCGTACTCCACCTTCTCCCTGGAGGGGTTCACAAAGAATCGCACAGGTTTCTTTGTCGACAAGCTGCTCAAGGGCTGCCAGATCGCCAAAAGGTGCGTGGAGAAAGCCCTCGGGCAATGGTTCGAAGCCTTGATGGAATTTAGGCTGACCAGTGGCTGCTACCGTGGCAAGAGTCCTGCCGTGAAACGACCCGGCGAGGCTGATAATTTTATAACGACCCTCATCCGACTGGATACGTGCTAATTTAATCGCCGCCTCATTCGCCTCAGCACCGCTATTACAGAGAAATATTTTATCGCCAAAAGAATTTGTGGTGATCAATTCGGCAAGCTCAATCTGCGGTTTGGTATAGTAGAGATTCGACACATGGACCAGCTGTCCCGCCTGGCTGCAGATCGCATCCCGAACATCGGGATGGCTGTGACCTAAGGCACATACAGCAATGCCCGACAAAAAATCGAGATAGTCTTTACCATCGGCGTCGGTCAAACGACAACCGGTGCCCTGTACCATTGCGGCCGGGTACCTGGCGTAGGTCCCTATAAAAACGTTATCGCCCCGCTCTTTCAACTTCGTATTATCACTCATTGTTAATAGATCTCCGTCCCTACACCTTCTTTGGTGAACATCTCCAGTAAGATGGCATGTTCTACCCTGCCGTCTAAAATATGTGTTTTTGAAACACCACGCCTGAGGGCATCTTCGCAGCAGCGCACCTTAGGAATCATTCCGCCCGCCACTGTACCATCTCCAATCAACCCCTCAAGTTCCCCGACGGGCAACGAGGTAATCAACTCCCCTGCTTTATCCTTCACTCCGGCTACATCAGTTAAAAGCATTAATTTTTCCGCAGAAAGTGCTCCGGCGATTGCACCTGCCACAAGATCAGCATTAATATTAAATGCCTCCCCATCGTCCCCGACCCCTACAGGGGCAATTACAGGGATGAAATCCTTCATATAGAGACTCTCAAGTACACCGGTATTGACTTTTGTCACCTGCCCGACCCTGCCAAGGTCAATCAACTCAGGAGGTGCGTCCGGGACTGTTTCCCCTGTCTTTTTACTGCTCACCTTTAACTTTTCGGCACAAACCATGTCACCGTCTCTGCCGGAGAGCCCTACGGCTTTTCCGCCACAATGGTTTATCAACCCGACAATCTGTTTGTTCACCTTTCCAACCAGGACCATTTCAACAACATCCATGGTCTCTCCATCGGTCACCCGCATACCTTCAACATAGCTGGGTTTGATATCGAGGCGATCAAGGAGTTTATTTATCTGCGGCCCACCCCCGTGAACAATCACAGGATTAATACCTATCTGCTTGAGCAGTATGACATTTAGCGCAAATTGTCTCTTCAGATTATCATCCACCATGGCATGCCCACCATATTTGATAATGATGGTCTTACCTCTAAACTCCTGCATGAATGGTAAAGCATCAATGAGAACTTTGGCCTTTTCGATACTCTCTTGTACGTTTTCTACCATATCCAATACTCTCGATTCCGTGATCGATCCTTAATATATTAAAATGAGTTACTCTCTGGGGGTGTAAAAACAAGCTCCTGATAATTAAATGTGCTTATTGTAATAGCTGCAATTATTTAAGTAAAGTACTGTTTAGTCAGCAACCATACCATTACTTTACATTTCGTTCGCCTTACGCTACCATGGGCTCGAAACTAAGGTTGGCAAAACAAAATCATTTTTAACTGTGGAGAGTAACGATGAATTCAAGCTATCGTTTTTCCTTTCTGATAATTTTTTATATCGTTTTTATAACTATACTGAGTACCCCATCTTCTGTTTTTGCGGAAGACGCTCCGATCCATATTGAAGCAAATCGTATGACGTCCACCGAGAAGTCCAACTCGGTTGTCTTCACCGGAGATGTTGATGCAAAACAAGGCGATGTGCGAATTCGCTCAGACAAGATGACGGTTCATTACACCCCGAAGAAGAAAAGTAAAAAGGGTCAAAAAGCGGCCAGCCAGCAGGTAGAAAAACTGATCTGTATCGGCAATGTTGAAATAACACGTGCGGAATGGCTTGGGACCTCAAAGAAAATGGTTTATCTTTCAAAAGAGAGACAAGTAATTCTGACTGATAACGCCAAGGCCTGGCAGGGACAGAATATGGTTAGCGGCGATAAAATCATTTATTATCTTGACGAAGGACGCTCCGAAGTTGTTGGCGGGAGACCAGCGACCACTGTTGGCGAAACAGCAGATGGTAAAAAACCGTCCAGAGTGAATATGACAATTCTCCAGAAATAAGCTGAGCAGATGTCACTTCTTGAAACACGCAATATTGTAAAGCGGTACGGTGCCAGAACCGTTGTCGACGGAGTCAGCCTCCAGGTAAGCAGGGGTGCCGTCGTCGGTCTTCTTGGGCCCAACGGCGCAGGAAAAACCACTACTTTTTATTCCATAGCCGGTTTTATCCGCCCCAACAAAGGAAATGTAATTCTGGGAGGCGAGGTGATAACGAACCTGCCCATCCATAAAAGAGCACTCCGGGGCATCTCGTATCTGGCGCAGGAACCGTCTGTTTTCAAGAAACTAACCGTTGAAGAGAATGTACGTATCATTCTTGAACCTCTTGGACTTTCAAAAAGAGAAATCGACCTACGTATAGACGAACTGATGTCCGACCTTGGTATTGAGTATCTACGCAAAAATAAAGGTCATGCCCTCTCCGGAGGAGAGAGGCGACGTGTTGAAATCATGCGAGCACTCTCCACCAGACCACAGTTTATCCTTTTAGATGAACCATTTGCTGGAATTGACCCACTGGCAGTCGGCGACCTGCAAAAACTGATTTTCAACCTCAAGAAGAAAGGCCTCGGAATATTAATTTCTGACCACAATGTAAGAGAAACTTTACAGGTATGCGACTTTGCCTATATTATGAATGCAGGTCAAGTACTCACAAGTGGTGTGGCTGATGATATAATTGAAAGTGAAGTAGCACGGAAGATGTACCTCGGCGAAAATTTTCATATGTGATTTTTATATGGCCCTTGAACTCAGACAACAGCTAAAGCTTGCACAGAAACTGGTAATGACGCAACAACTGCGTCAGGCCATTAAGCTTCTCCAGCTCAACAGGCTTGAATTATCTGATGCCCTGCAGGCAGAAATTGAACAGAACCCCGCCCTCGAAGAAGAATTACCTCCCCAGGATAAAAACGAAAACCTGTCTTCATTATCATCCACAACTGAGGAAAGAGAACCTTCCATTGAAACAGACATAACAGAAGGTTTTAAGGTTTCCGACAATATGACGGAGATCAACTGGGAAGACTACTCAAATAATTTTGACTCAAATTTTTCTTTTGCCAAAGAAACTCCCCCCGCCGACGCACCATCTCAATTTGAATTCATTTCCGAAAAACCAGGACTTCTCGCATATTTGCAATGGCAGCTTGCCCACTGTGAACTGGACAAACGGGAATGGGAAATAGCACTTTTTGTCATTGGCAACCTCAACAGATATGGTTTTCTTGAGGTGGATATAGAGCAAATAATCGAGACCACCGAGTGCGAACAAGACGAGGCAGAGTATATCCTTGAGGTGGTCCAGGACCTTGATCCTCCAGGAATAGGAGCCCGCGATGTCAGCGAATCCCTCTATCTGCAACTGGAAAGGCTGGGTAAAGAAAAGAGTCTCGCTGCGGAAATAGTCAGAGATCATCTGGGGCTGCTTCAAACCAGAAACTATAAGGCAATTGCCAGGGCCACTGGCCGGAAAAGACCGGAAATTGAACGGGCAATAAATTTTATTGTTGCCGAGCTGACCCCGTTTCCAGGTCTTCCTTACGCCACCGATGACACAAACTACATAGTCCCCGATGTTTATGTGAAAAAAATTGACGGTGAATATGTCATTCAGCTCAATGACGACGATATTCCCAAGCTCCAGCTTTCTTCATTATATCAGGAGCTCTTGAAAAACGACAAAAGTCTAGAGAAAGAATCAAAGCAATATATCAACGATAAATTAAAAAATGCGGACTGGTTTATCAAGTCCCTCTACCAGCGACAACGAACCATCTACAAGGTTATGGAGTCCATCTTACAATTCCAGTATGATTTTTTTGAAAAGGGGGCAGAGCATTTAAAACCTCTTATTCTAAAAGATGTTGCTGATGATATTGAGATGCACGAGTCGACCGTCAGCAGGGTTACCTCAAATAAATATACCCACACCCCCCAGGGAATTTATGAGCTGAAATACTTCTTTTCTACCGCCATTTCCCGCGAAGGTGGGGATGATATGGCATCTGAGTCAATCAAAACACTTATCAGAAGAATGATTTTAGAGGAAGATAAGAAAACACCTCTCAGCGACAATGCTATCTCAAAGAAACTCGCAGAAAGAAACATTAAGCTCGCCAGGCGTACAGTTGCCAAATATAGAGAGCAACTTAAAATTTTGCCTGTGAAACATCGTCGTCACGCCAAATAACAGCCAATGAGTGTTCTTGAAAGGGTCTTTTTTTTCCACCAGGAAATTCTCCATAGCAATTACCCCAACTCAAGAGACATCGCCGAACAATTCGAAGTTTCCCTCCCCACAGCGAAAAGGGATATTGTCTACCTACGGGACAGACTGCTCGCCCCTCTCACTTTTAATCCACAACAAAACGGCTATTATTACGAAAATGAGGATTTCCATCTCCCCTTTGAAGAAAGCCCCCGCATCGTGTTTCTTCTTGCCATGCTTGGAAAACTTGCAGAAGAAGCGGGCCTTGGAAAACTCAAAGAGGTGAAACAGCTGGAACAGCGCCTCCTAAAAATGATCACCAGTGATTACAGTAAAATAGTTGATACTCTGCAGGTGCAGTGGATTGAAGTTGAATCGATCGGCCGAAAAGTCTTTGAGGCGGTTTTTGAAGCGGTTATCAAGAACAAGCTGGTTTCGATCCGTTACAAATCGGTGGATGGTAATGAAAATAATCGTGATGTTGCACCTTTACAGATAATAAATTACCAGGGTCGCTGGTACCTTTTTGCCTTTTGCACCCTGCGACAGGCCGACAGACTTTTTCATATGGGCCGGATCGGTCATGCTCAACTCAGTGCTGAACCCGTACCTACCGGTATCCATTTCGACCAGGAAAAGCTCGACAGATCATTTGGTATTTTCCAGGGAGAGCCACGTTATCATGCAGAGATACTGTTCACCTCCACTGCAGCCGAGCTCGTCAGTAACCAGCATTGGCACAAAGATCAGCAGTTGAAAAATGTTGACCAGGGGATAATTTTACGCGTCCCTGTGAGCGATGCCAGGGAGATTGTCATGAAAATCCTCCAATATGGCCAGATGGCAAAAGTTATATCTCCTCCTGAACTTGTTCACCGGGTAGCAAAAGAAATTTCCGCGATGGCTGCCCGCTACAACACGGAAGAGGATAAGAACTAAGACTTGCTAAAAAATATAAAATGGGTCAAAAATTATGGTATCATTTTTAGTGCCTTATTCCTGAACTTCTGTCATAAATAACAAGAAACTCAGGAACATTTTATGAAATCGTGAAATTACTTTTACCACCAAGGCACTTATACCCCCTTGTGGGGTGCTGATCGTTTCTCGAAAAAGATAACTTTACAGCCATGTAATCACGGATTTTAAATCCTTTTTGTTAATATTTATTCAGGAGAAGTAACAATGAAGTATGCTTTAATTGCAATGATTGCGGTTTATCTGGTCACCTTTGGTTGTAGTCCAGAAGCCCCGGAAGAACATGAAAAACCGGTACACAGCAGCGCAGAAACAGCAGTTCCCAATGAAAACCAGACTGTCATCCACGAAGTACAGCAAGTCGAGGTGCAAACCACAGCCCACACAACTGAAACCAAGCCCGCTGAACTCGTCGTAACTCCTGCCGCAGAAGCAGAGGTAGTTGCAGAGATTGACGTCCTGCCAGAGACTACACCTGAAGCTCAAAACCAGTGGGAAGCTATAGCTCAATCCGCTACCGCAACAGTTCTTGCTTTAATGGCTGAAGACTCTGAAGAGATTGCTGTCAAAACACCTGAAGCACCTGTTACCGTAGTACTGGAAACAGCTGAAACAAAACTACCCTGCGGCAAAGCACAGGCAACAGCCAGTCACCCCAAAAAGGCACCTTGTGGCAAATTTCTACCAAAGACTGAAGCGGCAGCGCCCCCATGTCTTCGTCACAAACCCCAGGCAGAGGAAAGCGGCGCACCTGAGCTTGACGCTGCGATGCAAAAAATGGTAGACGCCACAAATGATATGATCGTGGTCACCAGACAGCTGGCGAAAGCAACCCAACAAATGTTATCTGCATCAAAATCTGTCGCAGTTGAGGTTATTGATACCGGCAAAGAAATTCTGGAAGCACAGAAAAAAACGCAACCTGCAGAGCAAACAGCGGATGCTAACGCCCCGGTAGAAAAGGCTTTAAATGATGTTGTCGCAACAGTAAAAGATGTTGTTTCTGCGACTAAAGAGGTAATTGAGGCAACCAGTGAGGCCCTCTCCACTGCCGTTGATAAGGAAGAAAAACAGTAGAGAAAAAACAACCACCTACACACTTCATTAAAAAGGGAGAAACTGTCTATAACAGTTTCTCCTTTGATCAATTTCTGTCCATACAATAAAATTTTCTATAAAACACATTACCTATGCAATCGAAGCATCTCAGCTCACTCTGCATCACCATATTTTTCTGCTGTCTGCTTAGCTCCTGCTCAAGCATCATCACCAACAGATTCATCCAGCCAGCCGTCGGCAACCTCCAGCAACAGACAGATATAGAGCTGGTATGTGAGGGTGCTCCCGCATATCTGTTGATGCTCGACTCCATGCTGATATCCTCGCCGGAGGACACCAATCTGCTTTTAACGGTGACACAATCCTATAGCGCTTACGCCTCAGCCTTAAAAGAGTGTGGTGATGGCAATATGAATAGAATCCCGGCAATTGCGGAGAAAGCAAAACTCTACGGTCAATCGCTGTTGCGT
The DNA here is from genome assembly GCA_024227155.1 of Desulfobulbaceae bacterium. Taxonomy (GTDB): domain Bacteria; phylum Desulfobacterota; class Desulfobulbia; order Desulfobulbales; family Desulfocapsaceae; genus Desulforhopalus_A. The sequence goes on along the minus strand of JAAELB010000412.1, from coordinate 11,225 downwards.
GCCCATCTGCCCCTTAACGCAAGTTCAGAAGAACTTACGTCTCACTTGGAGCAACAAAGGGTAAATGATGTCCCGGAACTTTTCTGGGGTACCCTTGGCTGGCTCACCTGGGTCCAGAGTCAGAATGGTTCCCCCAGCTCCATTGCTGATATTGTCCAGATTGAAATGATCATGAACCGAATCGCCGAGCTTGACCCGTCGTACCAGGGAGGCAGCGTACACGTCTTCTTTGGTAGCTATCACGCGGCCAAACCTGTCATGTTTGGCGGTAAACCGGAAGTGAGTCGACAACATTTTGAAAAAGCACTTGAACTTTCAGAGAGACGATTCCTCTTAACACAGACTACCTATGCTGAAACGCTTGCCCGCGCTACCTTTGATCAGGAGTTGCATGACAGGCTGCTCCGGGAAGTACTTGACTTCCCGTTAGACTCCGCTCCGGAGTTTGGCTTGAGTAACCGAATTGCTCAAAAACATGCGAAGAAACTACTCGACGAAAACTATTTCGGCGAGTAAGGCATAACATTACAATCTTTTTCTGTATATCTACATTAACCCGGTGATATTATGAAGCGCTACACGGCCGCCATTCTTTTTACGATAATTGCTCTTTTAATTAGTACGCTGAACCTCCATGCGGCCCCCAAATATATGTTCAAGATTGCAAGTCTTGCTCCGGGCGGCTCTGTCTGGATCGATCAGTTTAATAAATTTGCCAAGGAAATCACCGAAAAAACAGGTGGAGAGGTTGGTTTTCGTATCTATCCCGGCGGAGTAATGGGTGACGACCAGGCGATGTTTCGCAAGATGCGCGTTGGTCAGCTCCATGGAGGGGGATTTACCATGACCGGGATCTCCAGGGTCGTACCTGACTTTCGGGTGATGGCAATCCCTTTCCTCTTTGAATCCTACCAGGAGATTGACTATGTGAAGGAAGGGCTTATCCCGGATTTTAAAAAACAATTTAGAGATAAGGGCTTAGAGTTCATCTCCATGACCGAAGTGGGCTTCATCTACGCTATGTCCACTAAAGCGATTAAAACCTATGACGCCTTTCGAAGCAGCAAAAATTGGATTCCCACCGGTGATCCAATTTCTGAGATATACCTCGACGCCCTCGATATTAGCCCGGTACAACTGACCATTCCCGATGTACTGCCTTCCTTGCAGAGTGGCCTTGTCGATACAGTATACAACTCACTCTATGGTTCCATAGTACTGCAGTGGTTTACCAAGGCACGTTACATTATCGATTTTCCCTACGGCTACGCCTATGGTGTATTTGCTCTCAACGCTAAAAAATACCATAAGCTGCCAAAGTCACACCAGGACGTCATCCAGGCGGCCGCGAAAACTCATTTCCCCATCTTGCTGAAAAAGACCCGGGAGAGTAATGTCGAGTCCCATCAGGTACTTCAGGATAGGGGGATTGAATTTATCAAGCTTGAAGAGGAAACAATTACCATTTTAAGGGAAAAAAGAGATGAGGCGATTCAAAGACTTGTGCCCGATGCCATATCTCAGGATATCCAGGACAAAACCTTTAAACTCTTGGATGAATATAGAAAACAGTAGCATTAATCTCTAAGGCACTAACCCCGATAAACGGGAAATAAGTCGGGATAAGTGCCTTGCCGATTACTCTAAGTTCTTAATTTCAATACAGTCTCCAGATTACTTGTTTTTTATTGCAGTTTTTCTGGAGTAAGGCACTAAATGGTCAGTACGATAACAGAGCTACCCACCACAAGCAGGATAGTCCAAATAATAGACAGAACAGAAGACACTCTCCTGTGTCTGCTGCTCCTTGCTATGATAATCCTGGCCTGCAGTCAAATAGCTCTACGCACATTTTTTTCCAGTGGAATTTTATGGGCGGACCCGTTGCTCAGATATCTGGTACTCTGGTCGGGCTTGCTGGGGGCTGTTACAGCCACCGGCAAAGGTAAGCATATCGCCCTCGATATTTTAGGCGGACGCCTCCCTAAAACAGTTCTACCATATGTTACCATCATCACATATCTCTTCTGCTGCTGTGCTTCTGCGGGCCTTACCTGGGCCAGTTGGCTTTTTCTTGCGGGGGAGATCGAATTTGGAGGAGCAGGTCCTCTGGCGATACCGCTATGGTTCTGGAATTCTGTTTTCCTCATTGCCTTTGGCCTGATTACCATAAAGTATATGACTTTACTTTCACTGCAGATAAAGGCTATTTTCAAAGGGAATGAACCGTTAAGGGAGAGTGGTACCAGGGTATGAGCACACTCAAAGTACTGATTTTTCTACTGGCTCTTTTCAGGTCCCCTCTTTTCCTGGTCATTGGTGCGCTGGCACTGCTCTCCTTTTACTCTGCGGATATTGACGTATCTGTGGTTGTCATTGAAATGTCACGGTTGGCTGACACCCCGCTTCTGGTGTCTCTACCTCTTTTTATCTTTGCAGGTATCCTCCTCTCAGAAGGGAAAGCTCCTGCACGAATGTTACAGTTCAGTCAGATTTTTCTGGGTTGGCTGCCGGGTGGCCTTGCTGTTATTTCACTAATCGTGTGTGCTGTATTTACAGCATTTACCGGCGCATCCGGGGTGACGATTTTCGCACTTGGGGGCCTTTTGCTTCCGGCCTTACTCAATGACGGTTACGATGAACATTTCTCCATGGGCCTCATCACATCTTCCGGCTCCCTTGGCCTGCTCTTTCCACCAAGCCTGCCATTAATCCTCTATGGGGTTATCGCAGAATCGAGAATTGATCACCTCTTTCTTGCTGGTATTCTACCGGGCACCCTGATGATGATTCTCCTTGCCGGGTACGCTCTGGTAAAGGGGCCAAGAGAGAGAGTGCGAAAGCAAATAAACAGGAAAGATGTACTGGGAGGAATTCGGGAAACCGCCTGGGAACTCCCCCTGCCATTTATCCTCATCGGGGGTATCTATGGGGGAATTCTGGTACCCAGTGAAGCTGCCGCAGTTACAGCTCTTTACGTCTTGCTGGTTGAACTTTTTGTCCACCGGGATATAACATTTGCTCAACTGCCCAGGATTATGAGTAAATCGATGGTTCTCTTTGGGGGGATACTGGTCATCCTTGCGGCCTCAATGGCATCAACCAACTATTTGATAGACCAGCAGGTCCCTTCGAAACTGTTTGAATTTATCCAGTCCTATATTGACAGCAAATATTCCTTCCTCTTACTCCTGAACATCTTTCTGCTCATAGTTGGGGCAATGCTTGATATTTTCGCAGCCCTTGTTTTAATAGTCCCGCTCATCCTGCCAATTGCCATTGGCTATGGTGTTGATCCTATTCACCTTGGTATCATATTCCTTACCAATCTTCAGATAGGCTACTGCACCCCCCCTGTGGGTTTGAACCTCTTCCTTGCCTCGTACCGATTTGAGCGGCCGATAACTGAATTGTATCGTTCCACCCTGCCGTTCCTGGGCCTTTTACTGGTGACTCTTGTGATTATCACCTACCTGCCCCTGTTGAGTTCCCTACTCATTTCCTACCTGGGGTGAGAACAAACAGTCTATCGACCAGGCTATAGCTCCAGGACACCAACATAGGGAAGATTCCTGTACCCCTGGGCATAATCCAGCCCGTAACCCACCGCAAACTCGTTAGGGATATCGATGCCACAAAAATCGATATCAATATCCGCAATTCTGGCCTCCGGTTTATTGAGAAAGGTACAAATTTTCAATGATTTGGGATTACGGTTTTTCATCATTCGAACTACCTTACTAAAAGTCCTGCCGGTATCGACAATGTCTTCCACCAGGAGTACATCACGCCCTTCTACAGATGAATCAAGATCCATTACCACTTTGACATCACCACTGCTCACAGTCCCGTCACCGTAACTGGACACGGTCATAAAATCCACCACCAGTGGTGTATCAATCACCCGTATGAGATCCGCCATAAAAATAAATGACCCTCTGAGTAGACCTATAACCATCAACTCCCGATCCAGTTCTCCGTAGCTCTCACTAATCTCCTTCCCCAACCGCCCTACTATTTCCCGTACCTCATCTTCTGAGACAAGAATTTTTGTAACTTCAGAATTTTTCACCGTATCTCCAAAATATTATATAACGTTTTATGTATGAGTCTGTATCTGGCAAAGGTTTTCACAAGTAATAACTCCGATTTCTACCATGGGCCACTTTTTTTTCAACTACTGGGTGCGGTCACTTTTCAACCAAACTTTATTTAGTAAAACGAAAAAGAAAAACTCTTTAAACCCGCTCAGCGGTGACTATTAACCTCAGCTCTCCTCCCGGGATAACTGTATCAAAAGGGTAACAGGTTACGAGGGTTAGAAAGCCATCTGCCTCACTATTGAGATAGAGATTGTCAGCGGCGACAATCTCTCTGCCTCTCACCTGATAGGTCACAGCTCCACCATGTCCTTCCACTTTAAGGGAATCACCCGGTTTAATATTCTTTAAGAATTTAAAACTGGTATCCCTGTGCCCGGCAAGGATACAATGGCCCCCCAGTCCTGGACGCCCGGAGTGGGGCAGATGCCCCGGCCCAAAGGCGAGCACCTCACCACTGCCTCCCTCCAGGACAATCAGGTCGATATCGAGTCTCTCCTGCACCAGCCGTGCTACTGGCCAACTATCTGCCCAGGGCCATGGCTTGACAATTTGCCCGGAAACCTGCGACTGGGACCAGGCCCGCTTGAGGAGATGCTGGGAAAGCAGTGCTTTTGCCGGTATCCAACAGCCACTGGCAACAAAATAGATACCGAAAAAAAGAATCAACCAGCAGGACAATTTTTTTAGTTTTACCATAACATTCTTTTCCGGCCGGCGAGGGATGCCAGGAGGAGTAGAAACACTCCGAGCACAATTTTTAAAGAACTCGAAGTACCTGTTTGGGAACCACCAGCAAAAACGGCGTTTTTCTGCCAGCCGTTGGGCAGATGGGTTTTAACCATAGCAGACTTTGCTATGCGCTCCTGTGGCCTGCTTACACTGTCATCCACAGCGACCAGACTTGTATATTTACTCACCAGGTGATGGCTTAGCGCTGTGGCTACAACCTCTTTTCGAACACTCTCTTTATCAGCCCCCAAAGCCTGTGATTCCATAAGAGATCGGATCTTTTTTCTGCCCCAGAGCGCACCGATCCCAGCGCGTTCTCCATAGGTAGAGGTGTCCACCGAGGCCTGCCAGGGGCGGCCTGCCAGATTACCGCTAACCTGAAGCGTGCTATTTTCCCAGCCACTGCGCAGAGCAACAATCAGAGGTTCTCCTAAATACAAGTCCGGGAGCGGAGAAGGATAGGCCTCCATTTCAACCTCACTGCCATTTACGGTGATAGCAAGATCTGACAGGACCGGGTTCTCAATTTTGCCAAAAACCTCCATCATTTTCGACTGCACTTCACTCCCCTTTCCTATGTAGGTGTAAGTCCCCCTGCCAAGGGTTGCAGCACGGCTCATAAAATATGAATTCGGTGCGGAACCTATGCCCACCGTAAATAATCTTGAATCCCCCAGACGCCTGGTAATAAGTGCGAGTAACTCCGCTTCATTGCCCACGGCCCCATCTGTTAAAAACAGTACCTGACGAAGCCTCTCGTGGTGGCTGGAGCCATCAAGGGCCAGCTTGAGCGCAGGTTGCATCTCCGTTCCTCCATTTGCCTGTAGCCCGGCGACAAACTGCTGAGCCTGCGCTATGTTATGCTGATCAGCAGTTTGGGCTACGCCAAAAAGAGGATGCGAACTGTTATTAAAGGCGATAACATTGAATTTATCCTGGGGCAGCATTCGCTCTAAAGCCAGGGTGATTGCTGCTTTGGCCTGGACAATCGAGGCACCCGCCATGGAACCTGAGATATCGAGGATGAAAACCAGCTCTCTTGCCAGCGGCTTCTGAGCCTTAATCTGGGGAGGCATCAGCATCATCAGCATATATTGATTTCCATCTCTATTTTCAGCAAAAAGAGCAGCATTAGGCACCGCTTCTTTTTTCGGCTGCCACTCCAGCACAAAGTCACGATCAGCAACTACTTCTCCGCTGAGCCGCAGCCGGTAGTGGCCATCACCAAGTTTCTCCTTTTCTAGCCCATGGTACAGTGAGTCCACCCTGAGAAGGGGCATCCCCGCCGCGAGATCAATTGCGAGCTGGACAGGTATCGGAAATTCCCCATTAACATCAACTGAGGGGGTTATCTCGGAGCCATCGGGAACCTGGTCGGTGTTCAGCCCCCATCCACTGGAATTCATCACAATAGGTGCACCTTCAATTCCCAATGGTCTCAGCGGTTTTCCGGGAATATAGCGGGGAGCAACAACCATCGGAAACCGCAGAGAAAAGATACCGCTATCAAAAGCAACACTCTGTTGATACTCAATCTCAACCACCACACTCTCCCCCGGGCCTATATTGGCAACCCTGGAACTAAAGATATTGGGCCTTTTCTGTACCAGCAGGCTACTTTTTCTCCCCTCTTTTTTGGCCTGCTCATAGGTGGCTCTGGCCTTTTCCTTTTCCTGTATCATTCCCACAATGACTTTTCCACCAACTTTCAGGCGTAAATGATCGACCCCACTCTCATCCGGTAAAGGAAAAACATAGAGTGCCTCAATCCAATCTTCCCCTGCATTGGTAAAATGTTGTTCAACCTTCACCCGCGCAGTTATACCGCTTACTTCTATATGGACCTTTTGGGACAATAGGGGAGAGGGGACAAAACTGCCATCATCATGAATTACCAGCAACTCCCCTCTTTGCACCTCTTCCGGTGACAACTCCCTGTCCACCTCAAGGCTTGCCGCATCAATCTGCAAGACGCTGCCAAGCAAGAATAGACACACCATCACAGTCACGTATACAAAAATCAGTAGATTTCCAGGATCAACGGATCTCTGTTTTTTACACTCTCCCCCTGCGTTACTCTCTTGCATCATCTTTTCCTCCGGGATAAATTAAGCTTTCTCAGACAGGCTCCTAGCCATGGACCAATGAAACCACACAATCGTGACATATCGCTGGAGCAAAAATGACAATGGAGGGAAAGAATATGATCAATTATGATGACGTGAAAAGATCCGGTGGCGAACTCGGAGGGAGTGGTTTATTCTTTTTGCCATCATATTTTTTACTTTTCAAGATAGCATTAAACAAAATCTCAATATTTCCGTTATGCCTTATACAATAGCCCTTGTTGAAGATGATGATCTGCTGCGCGCCAACTACCTTAAAGCTTTAGAGCGAGACGGATACCTGGTGGACAGCTACTCCTGTCGCCCCGAAGCCAGTACTGCTTTTGCCAAAAAATTGCCGGATCTGGCCATACTTGATGTGATGCTCGAAGATGAAATGGAGGGTGGTTTTACACTCTGCACTGAACTGAGGCAGCTCTCCCCCACCATCCCCATTATCTTTCTCACCGCCCGGGATTCTGATCTTGATAGGGTTAGCGGTCTGCGCCTCGGTGCCTGGGACTACCTCTCTAAAAATACCACCACCCTTGATTTTCTCCCGGTGCGGATCTCAGCTCTTTTTAAGATCGTTGAATCTTTAGCAAAAAACAGTACCCCAACAGTTGATCACACTCTAAACGTGGGGCCATTAAAGATTTACCGGGAACAAAAACGGGTTTTCTGGGAGGATGAGTTGATTGATCTTACCCTCACAGAATTCTGGCTGCTCTTTGCGTTGACAGAGCATCCGGGCCATGTAAAATCCCATGACCAGCTTATGGAAGCTGCTAACGTCGTGGTCACGAATAATGCTATAACAGCACATATCAGGAGAATTAGAGATAAATTCAGAGAAGTGGATAGCGAGTTTAATGGTATCCGTACCGAATATGGTATGGGATATCGGTGGCTCTCCTCCTGAGCACCAATATTATGCGATTTACCCTGGGAATAAAACTGGCGCTGGTCTCCCTCCTTCTGCTCTCTATACCACTTGCTGGATTTAGAATTAGCAGGCAGATCAAGCAGGACTTACTCACCAGCCGGGAGGAGATTCTACTCTTTTCAGCAAGGGGTGTAGCGGCAGCAATAGCTGGCCATACTGGGTTGTTTGAGCAGGAACTTTTCCATGGTGAAGAGTCCAATAAGGATCTTTACCTGCACAGCCTTGACCACCCGATACGGCTCAATGGTGAAATTGATGACTGGCTGGAGCAACTGGGAGAAGCCTCCACTTTTGCAGAAGACCACCTGCTCTCCTCCGAAGTACCCTACCAGCAATCCTCTTTTCAATTCACCCATCTCACCGGAGTGAGGAGCGATTACCTCTATGCAGTCTTTGTAGTGACCGATGATTCCGTTGTGTACCGAGGTCAAAACTCTCTACGCCTGGATCTCTCTGACCATCTGCAGATAAGTATCGAGGATGGGAAAGGTCAAATGCACCAATACCTGTTAAGCGCCATACAACCCGGATGGGTTAACGGATTTCTCCTACCCCAAACCAGTCACAACAGTACTCTTGCCAAACGTGAACCGCGTATCCAGGGGATGTGGAACAGTACCGACAGCGGCTATATTATTGAAATACGAATGCCGATGTCCATGGTTGGCAAAAAACTTGCCTTTGCTATTACCGATATTGACGACCCCGACAACCCCATAAAAAAGTATGTTATTGGTACCGCCAAGGCGGATAGTAATGAAGAGATAGGCTGGCTGGTATCACCCTCAGAAGCCATCGACTCTATCCTCAAATCCCTCAACAGACCCCACGCCAGGGTATCGATTGTAGACGCTAACCAGAGAATCCGGGCAAGCTACGGGGAACTTGGTAGCCTCACAAAAGAGGAGGCTCACCCCCCTTCCTTTATCTCGAAACTGAACGCAATTACCTATAAACTTTTCTCCCCCATTTACAGACTGTTCACTACATCTTTTGCCAACGATTTTATAGAAATCCCGGATAAACTTTCAACCCTTGATCTTGCTGGAGTGAGCGAGGCGTTACAGGGGATATCCTGCGTCACCCGCTACAGTCCAGATGAAGGACAGGTGGAAATAATGGCGGCTATAGTACCGCTTAGAAGGGAGGAAACCATAGTAGGCGGTGTTGTTGTGGAACAAACAACAAATTCTATCCTCGCCCTGCAAAACAAAATTATAGAGGAATCCATAACCCTCACTCTTCTTGCCTTTGGCTTCGGTGGCCTTGGGTTGATTGTTTTTGCTTTCAGGATCTCATCAAGGATCCGTCGTCTGGGCCAGGACGCCTCAAATGCCATCAACAGCAGTGGTCAGATCAGTTCTACCATTACTCCGCTTACAGCAGGGGATGAGATAGGGGATTTATCGAGGGTACTGTCAACTGTGCTTGACCAGCTGAAAATCCAGACCGATTTTCGAGAGAAAATGGCGGATAATCTGGAGCATGAAATGCGCACCCCCTTGGCGGGAATCTCTGCATCCCTTAAAAACCTGGCCGGTGAGCTTGATAATCCCCCTGCTCATATTTCAAAATATCTGGACTGGGCTCTACAGGATGTGGGCCGCCTTGAATCTCTTTTAACAGAGATCCGTGATGCAACAAACCTCCAAGAGATGCTCAAGAACGATCAGAGGGAAGAGTTCGAGCTGGATACGGCAATTGAAATGTGGCTGGAGCACAGCTGGAGGCCCGCCTTTGCAGGTGTTGATTTTCAGTACGTGCGGCCTAGCGCAACCGTTTTATTTTTTGCTGATCCTTCAAGGATCCATCAGATGCTTGATAAACTGGTGGAGAATGCAGTCTCTTTCCATGATCCAGGCAGTTCAATTTCAATTGAGCTGCGGATGGTTTCAGAGCGAATTACAATCACGGTTGCCAATAAAGGCCCCGCAATTCCAAAAGAAATGCAGGGCCAAATTTTTAATTCAATGGTTTCGTCTCGACACAAAAAAACTCAAAAACCACATTTGGGCCTTGGACTCTTTATAGTTCGAACTATTGTTGAACATCATAAAGGGACGATAACTGTAAGATCTAGGGATGTTGGTAAAACAACGACTTTTGTAATAAAAATTTAAATCGAATACCCTTTATTTAAGATGGTATACGCGGTGTGGTGACCGTTAGTAGCCACTTACCACCACATACGTAATAATAGACAATTTTATTAATGAAGAATTTTCTAAACCAAGAAAACTCCCCAGTTTTACACCTACAACCCACAAACGCAATCCTTTGATCTCAGTATCAATTTTCAAGAAATCCACCTAACAACATCCCCCCTCTTGCCTTAACTGCATCAAAATGTTAAGTAATGGAGCTATTGTCTAAAAAGGGTATTTTCCAACGCCCTTAAATTGCTTCACTTTTCAATGTCCCACAACGCTAACCCAACAATTTACGGTTAGGAAAATCTATCAAAACCAAGGGGAGATCAGTATGAAAGGCAATTCGGTTATTAGTATTTTACTTCTATTCATCTTGCTATTTACAACAACACACGTATCAGCCGCCCAACTGGCAGTAAATACATCGCAGTCGCCCACCCGCCAGGGTGAACCTCTAACAATTTCACTTACAGTTGCCAATTCAGACAGTACTCCCCTCACCAACGTCGAGCTAAAATTACACTATCCAGACAACCTGAACTCAATTTATACCCAGTATATCACCACAGGAGGTGCAGCAAATTCTGTCTCTTGCAGCGGAGATACCACAACAACCCTTTGTGAATCAGGAGAGACTGTCGTTTGGACGATCGGCGCTATTCCAGCTGGGGAAGGAATCAGTGTCAATATGAAACCCACTGTACCTACAGCTTCTTACGTTGATGATGGAACAATCATAGAATTTGACGCTGAGCTATGGGTTAATGGCATTCAGCAACAATCAATCACAAAATCAGTAACCGTACAGTCACAGCCTTTCTTTGAACTCACCGTCAACGACCAGTTTTCCCCCGCCCCTGTTTCCGGTCAAACTGAAGTTGTTTTAAACTATAGTAATATGGGAACGACCTCATCAGGTGCTGTGCTCACCTTTCCTGTTCCACAGGGAACAACCTATATTTCTTCGACTGAAGAAGGTAGTTACAACAACGGTATTGTAACATGGCAGCTTGACAGCATGACTGTTGGACAGGACGGCGAAAAGAGAGTGATCCTCGCCACAAATGGGACTAAAGGCGGTCTCATTGAAAGTGAGCCTGTTACAATCACGGAGACGGCCTCAGGTAATAATTACCAGGTACAGGTTGCCACAGCCGGATGGTTTGAAGATATCCAAACACCGCTCATGTCC